>CAUTXC010000016.1:0-21363 GCA_963542675.1 uncultured Candidatus Saccharibacteria bacterium
GCTTCGAGAATCCGCTGGGTATTCGCGCGGACGGTACCATCTCGATTCCAAAAGAAGTGATTCTAGCATTTCCCGGCAAAATGACAGAAATAGCCATACTCTTTCAGCACTTAATTATTGCCTTGTCGCAGCATTCGCGGCGGGGTCTATTCTTGGCTACTTAGATTCACAACTCTACAGCCAATTTCTTCCCGCAGGCTTCGTGGGTGATAGCCACTCATTTTGCGCACCACAAGCTACGCAAAAATGCCTCTGGGTCTATTGTAGCGCACTAGCCGCAAAACCAAAAGTACTTATACCTCAAGATATAGCCCGATTAATATAACTAGCTATATCTTTTTACTCTCATGCAGGGTGAATGCCCAGCGCCGCGCACTCCTTGTGCCGAAAGCACCCCACCACGTGGTCATTCACCATCCCCGCGGCCTGCATAAAGGCGTAGCACGTCGTTGGGCCGACAAAGGCAAAGCCATCCCGCTTGAGCTGCGCGCTCATTGCCCGGGACGTAGCCGTATCGGCAGGCACATCACCCACGCTCTGCCAGTGATGTTGCACTGGCGCACCACCTACCAAACCCCACAAGTACGCCTGCAGACTACCGTGCTGGTTAATAGCCTGCAGCGCCGCCTGGGCATTGGCGCGCACCGCATAAATTTTGCGCCGGTTACGAACAATGCGCGTGTCGTGAGTAAGCGCCTCCAGCTCTGCATCCGTCATAGCCGCCACGCGAGCAATTGCAAACTGATGAAACGCCTGCTGGTATCCCACTCGCTTAGCCAGAATCGTACTCCAACTCAGGCCAGCCTGTGCACCCTCCAGGCAGAGCAGTTCAAATAATTTCTGATCATCATATAGCGGCACACCCCACTCAGTGTCGTGGTAGATGCGCTCGTTATCGCTCAATTCGGCCCAGGGGCAACGGTTCATAATTTTAGTATAGCAAGAATGCTTGGCTCAGTATACTGGCATTCGCGGCGCTCTGGCTCACCCACTTCAAAGTATACCTTGCGCAAAAATCTTACTGTCACATTTTTATACTTTGCGTATGTGTTGTAGCTAAGGTAGACTTGCAGGACGTGTTTGTATGAAACTTGAATGCTTTTTACATTATGTTTATCTTATTTATTTTGCAAGAAGGACAAGTGAATTAGCAAACCATAAGACTCTGCACACTATTTTTTGTAAGTAGTACATTTTTGTGTATGTTGCTGTCGCGCACATTTATTATTACTAGCGAGGCAGATTCATCCACCATGCACAATTTTGCAAAGTTATCGCAGCCCTTATCAATCGGCGCACATAAAAAATCAAACACGCTGACGCATATTGCCAGGCCGCTCTCACAGCATCACAATACCACAATCAATATGTGGCAATGAGCAATCCAGCAACGAGAAATTTTATCAATTGTATGCAACAAACATGTGGCTCGTTGCCAGTAGCGTTAGTAAAGCTCCTCAGCTAAGTGCGAAGTTGAAGATCGAGTAGCCTACTATCGCATCAGCTTCAACCCGCATTCCGCTGCCTGCACTATCTCGACACAAAAAACAAACACGCTTCTCGTTGTTATCAAGAAGCGTGTTGTAGCGAATTATTGTTTTTCTAATTATTTAATTTCGAGCCCGCCAAGGACACAGTCGCCGCGAATGTAGACCGCCTTTTTTGCACTCTTGGTAGCGTTGGTTTTATCGTCTACTCCACCGAGAATGCTCGTAACCTGCGTCTTGACGATGACGTTGTCTGGAAAAATAATATCGATGCCACCACACACAACAAAAATATCAATCACCGCACCATCCTCTATCTTGGCTTGGCGCAGGTCGAGATCCACCTGACCAAACACCGCCGAAAGCGAGTTACCTGCAAATTCGCCTTTTATCTTGCGTGTGTTGCCCGAGAAGGAGGCAACCATATTATCATCCGACGATTGTTTTGCGATGCGACGCTGGCGCTGCGACAAATTAAAAATAATCGTCAGGCCAATCGCGATCAGCACCAGCGGCCAAAACACCCGCCAAATATTAACGTTATTATGCAAAAATGCATTCGCGCCAATTGTTAGGCCAACTGCTACCCAGAGCGCTCCCCACAGCCAATTGCGATTGCGCAGTGTGAGCACACCAACCATGATAAATCCAAGCGCACACAAACCATACCAAAACTCCCGCCAGTAATGGAACTGCACACCAAAGCTCTCACTTAATAATATTCCTCCCAGCGCCACAAACGCCGCGCCAGCACCAATGCGTAAAATTGTATTGTTCTTCATGTCGCTAGCATACCATTATTATAGGTAGCACACAATAAGACCACCTCTGTCCCAACCACCACCGCAAAGCTGCTAATACACTGGTGAAGCGCTACCCAAAAGTCCTTACTATATGCCAACCCATGCTTCGCAAAGAGACACCATCCTCTCCTATCCATAATTATATAAACGTTTTAACTATAACAACATTGCCTCATTTACCCCTGTTATTTCTCTTTTGATGCCATCAAATCAATCGTTGTTATATATACAATATTCATTATTACCCACAACGTTGTCAGATTGTCGCTCTACCGTCTCTGTTTTCGAATTTGTTTCGTTGTGGTTATGTATGTTGTTTTTTATACACATATAGAGCGCGTGCATCTGAGAGTTATTGTTGTATATATCACACCTTGTTCGTCACCTCTCGCCACCAATGATATCCTATATTTTATACAACACAATCTCAATTTACTCTCCTCACGATACTCTATTTTTTACAACATAGCTATGTTGTGCTCTGCACAGCATAGCTCATACAGGCTTATCTACATCAGCTAATCCAGTCAAAGCCCCCTTATGCCTCCTGAGAGGCTGTGGATCCCTCGTCTAGCGCTTAGTAGGCTACAATTCGCTATATTTTCCCTTCCTCAGCGCTTTCGCGCATCACAGCGCCCTATCGTGGGCTATTCCGCACGTTCAGTAAGCGATACGGTGTGCAATGTGCATGAGTGCCGCTAACCCCGCCTGCTTGGCACGCATGCAGCCACTTTTCTGTGCAGTCATTCTGCTCGAATTCTTTGTATATTATATTTTGCGTATCGGTTGTTTTGTATAGCTTGCACATTTTTAATTATTTTGCATTTTCGCTCAGCGCAAAATATAGAGCGCTCAGCCTGCCGCACTGCACGATACTTCGCTATAAGCTAATCATTTCTATATACCGCTTTACTATGTTTTTCTCATTGCAAAAAAGCGTGTATATTCTGTACTCAATGGTGGGCAAAAAATAGACGCAAACAGCTTTAGTATAGTCGATGTAGTAAGTAGCTAGCTATGAGCACCGCATGGATTTTTTTAAAAAACATAAGTGTGTCACCAGCCATCACACCTCCTTATTACTTCGCATAGTTCCGTATCCAGATACTGTGTTGTGCAGCAATAGCGCGCGCTTTGTCTTGTATGTGCTGCAGCTTTCGCGCTCGGCTTGTTGCTTTCATTATGCAACCAAAATGCATTTTTTAGCATGCCATTTTTATTCACAAAAATGCCTACTGTTAAGCACTGCGCTATTGCATTATCTTTGCTTATTGCTTCGTCCCTCGCGCTCACGTTGCAACAAATTTTCTGCGGCAAATAGCAACCAATACTCATCTACCTTCATCAAGCCAAAAACCGTATCATATTTTTATCATCACACCGCACCTCGCTCACCCACCTTGCAAAAAACGCCTAGCGATTGGCTCACAAAAATCAAGCTTACTCGCACCACTCCGCCAATCTCACGCCTCCGCCAAGCTAAACGCACTATCTCATTCATTCAATCCTGCGCTACGTAGCAAAACGCACCACTCACCTTCTGCTGAATATACTGTAACTACTATTCAGGAAAAATTCATTTGCTGTAGCACAGCAGCACTGGCATACTATCCTCATATGCGCTAGCAAATTTACGATGCGCACAAGCCTGCCAACACATTCGCTATCAATACTGCATAATGAACAAAATGCTGGTTATATTCATACGTACAGGCTCGCTAGTAGGCGACATCTTCCTCTCGCTATCTTGCTATTTTGGTTGCGTCACGCAACAATAACCTATGCATTAGCAGCACGTCGTGCTTAAGCCCCACAAAGAGCTTCATGGCTATGTTAAAATTCAGCATACACTATTTTGCACATTATTTTTCTATAACACCAAGCACACAGCACAAGCTAATGAGCGCCTCACTTGCGTCAATATAGCGGTGGCTAGCACCATACCACAGCCTCCCTGGTGCGAGAAAATAATGACTTGCACCAATGAATAGACAAAAGAGCACTATGAATAATACAAGATTCCGTTCATTTTAAAAAGCTTGCCAATCCTGACAAGCTCGACAATTTTACTGTACAAAAAACGACTTTATTTACAGCAGCTCCGCGCCAAACTTCACAATAATCAACGCCACCGCCAGCACCAGCACACTTACGCCACACAGCACATCGTAGCCATGGCGAGCAAAGCGCTTGGTGCGCTCCCCACCAATCACCCCAGCCTCAATGCAGTAGCGCGTCATCCCAAAGAAGATCAGCAGCATCCCCACATCCAGCGTCAAGCACCACGGGCACAGCACGCGAATAACGGCGAAGCTCATATAAAACATCCACAGTGCAAAAATCATCCCGAGCACAGCACCACCCCAGGCACTCCGCACAAACCAGCGTGGCAGGTGTGCCCCAGCCAGCAGTGCTACCACTACCGTTATCATCACTGGTATGGCCATCATGCCAATGAAGCTATTAGGAAAGCCAAGCACCGTTGCCGACCAATGCTGTGCTACTGTGGAGCAGCTCAGCACAGCATTGACGTCGCAATTAAGTGCTCCACCCGGGTGCTGCGCCAAATGCAGTGCCTCAAGCGAGAGAACAAAGGACGCCACGAGCCCCAGGCCACTGCCCAAAGCTGCTGCCAGCAAGGCCGCCGTGCCAGGGCGACGGAGCCAGGGTGTGTGGCTTGCATCATCCGCCACCACAGTGGTCGTGGTGTGTACTTTAGGCATTTTAGCGGGCATAGTACCCCACTTCGTCGATGGTTGGCAGCGGCAGACCACGCCACATACCCAGCACCTGGCCGTTATCCGCCAAGGCAAGGATAGTGGGGTACTCCACAATGTCGTACGTGCGGCAGAGTGATTGCCCCTCGCGTGTATCTGGATCAAACTCCTCGATGGCATGGCTCGTGCGCCGACTAAAGTCACGCAGATAATCGAAGACGCGGCGTGCATAGTCGCTCTCTGTTCGGTAGATGATAAGGACACGCATAAATTCTACCTCTGTTTTTCTTGCTGCTTCGCACTCCGACGCTGCTCTAGTATCTTAACGAAATCGTCCAGCGTCTTAAATTTGTAAAACACGCTCGCAAAGCGCACATACGCCACTTCATTACGCGCTGCGAGCTCATCGAGCACGAAGCCGCCAATCACGCGTGACTCAATCTCATTCTCACCCGCATCGTGGATCCGATCCTCCACCGCATCAATAATTGCTTCCAGCTCTAGCTCCGATTTGAAGAACTTACCGACCGAGCGGCGCACCGAGGCACGAAGCTTCGTTCGATCAAAGAGCTCACGCGAGCCTGTTCGCTTGAGCACTGCAATCGTTGGGTATTCGATCCGCTCATAGGTAGTAAAGCGGTGCCCATCAGGGGTCTCGCGGCGGCGACGAATCGTTACACCATCGGCCGACTCACGCGACTCCAGCACGCGGCTGTTGCCAATCTTGTCGCGGTGGGTCGTCACGCGTCCGCCTCCTTTTTGCGGCGGCGGCGCAAGAAGGCCGGGGTGTCATCCTCATCGTCATCCATCGATTGATCCCAAATATTCGTCTCATTCTCCTGGGCAAAGTGCGCAGCTGCCTCGGGGTCGATCGCCATATCGACACTATCGACCGCTTCATCTACCGTCTCGGCCGACTCTTCGTCATCTTCGGCATCGCTTGGTTCGTCGTCATCAAAGAACGAGTCACTATCAAAGCCAGTCGCGATAACGGTAATAATCAACTCATCCTCCAGCTCGGGCTTGAGCGTCGCACCAAAGATAATGTTGGCATCGGACGACACCGCACCAGTGATAATCTCGGCCGCTTCTTGAATCTCGGCCATACTCATATCGTAGCCACCCGTCACATTGAAGAGCACACCCTTGGCACCGTTGATCGACACCTCAATCAGTGGTGAGTCAATCGCCTGCTGGGCGGCCATCTGCGCTCGGTCTTCGCCACTAGCCCGGCCGATCCCCATCAATGCACTACCAGCACTGCTCATAATTGCCTTGACGTCAGCAAAGTCGAGGTTAATCAATCCATGCTCAGTAATCAGTTCCGATATCCCCTGCACACCCTGGCGCAGCACATCATCGGCAATCTTGAAGGTCTCAAGGAGTGGCGTCCGGCGGTCAATCGTGTCAAGTAAGCGATCGTTGGGGATAGTAATGAGCGTATCGACTTGCCGCCCCAACTGCTTGATAGCCCACTCGGCATTGATGCGCCGCTTCTCGCCTTCAAAGGTAAACGGCTTGGTGGCTACGCCCACACAGAGAATGCCGAGATCACGCGCTACTTCTGCTACCACGTGGCCAGCTCCCGAGCCTGTGCCACCACCAGCACCAATCGTCACGAAGATCATATCTGCCCCCTCAAGCGCCTGACGGATCTCGTCGAGCGACTCACGTGCCGCAGCCTCACCTACACTGGGGTCAGCACCAGCACCAAGGCCATTGGTGGTGTTATGCCCAAGATGGATCTTAATATCAGCTTGCGAATTATGCAGCGCCTGCGCATCGGTGTTCATTGCAATGAACTGCACGCCAGCCAAGCCAGCGTCTTTCATTCGATTGACAGCAGACCCACCAGCGCCACCAACGCCAACGACTTTGATACTAGCAAAGGTTTGGATCTCGCTTGGTTTTACTTCCGGCATTCACGTTTCTCCCCTTGTGCAACTATCAACTTTACCATTACCATTTAGTATATCATCCTCATCGGTATGATTCTAGGCCTTGAGCCCTCCCAGCAGCCGACGCAACCAGCTTAGTGCACCCTTGGCGTGCGCTGTACCACTGTTGGTGTAAGCCTGGGCAGGCTGGTGGCCACCTTCGCTATCGGCGAGCATCAGGCCGACTGCGGTGGCGAACTGCGGCTTTTCTATCTGGTCGGCCACACCGCTCGTAAAGCCAGTTGGTCGGCCCACCCGAGCGGCTACTCCCAGCTGTTCCCTGGCATAGCTCGCCATGCCACGCATCTGAGCCATGCCACCAGTCAGCACAACACCACTGGGTAGTTTGCCAGCCCGGCCTGCCTTCTTGAGCTCTTTCTGCACCGCCTCGAAGATCTCCTCCAGCCGGGCGTCAACAATCTCGTCAATCTCCTCCGTCGCAAACTCGTACGATTCCTTATCGCGCCGCACCTTAGCCACCGCATCGCTTGCCTTGATGCCAGCCGCAGCATGCTTGATCTTGACCAGTTCCGCAACATCAGGGTCAGTTTTGAGGCCAATAGCAAGGTCGTTCGTTACATTCACACTACCCATTGGGATGATGCCAACGTACTGCAAGTCCCCCTCTTCGAAGACTGCCACACTGGTCGTTGCCCCACCAAGGTCAACCGCTGCTACGCCGCTCTCGATCTGCCGCTCATTCAGCACTGCCTTAGCCGCCCCCAATACCGCTGGTGTAATGGCGTGAGGGTGGACGGTCGCCATCTCCACCGCTTTTTGCAAATTCGCTACATAGGGCGCTAAAGCCGAGACGACATTGGCATCAATCTCCAGCCGCGTGCCCGTCATGCCCAGCGGGTCTTTGATCCCCGCTTGGCCATCGAGCGTATAGCTATGTGGCACGACCTCGAGGATCTCGCGGTTGGCCTGCACTTTGCCTGTTGTCGCAACTTCTTCGATGCGTGCCACATCATCATCATTAATCTCGTGATCGATCGTGCCCACGGCAATCATCCCAGTGGCACGAGTGCTGGTAATGTGCGCACCATTGACACTCACCGTCGCACTGTTGACTTCGTAGCCGCTCATCCGCTCGGCCTCACCCAGCGCTTCGTCGATCGTGCGGGCCGGGCCACTGAGATTGACCACCATACCCTTGCGCATACCACTGTTTGGTGCCTGCCCTACGCCCACAATCGTCGGCGTGCCTGTCTCTGGATTCATATGCCCCACCACGCATCGAATCGTCGTCGTCCCGACATCTATTCCTACTGCGTATTGAGAATTTTCATGCATAGTACCATTATACAGGTTATGCTGTGTCTTGTACAATATGGGCAGAAGAACGAAATTATAAAACTCGCCATTTGGTATCTCGGCGAGTTTCTCTTACTATCCTACGCAATGGTGATAGAGAGGATAATAACCTCTTCTAGGTAAGGTACTACAGCTTCGTCATAATCTCCGCCCCTGTCTCAGTAATGAGGACGGTGTGCTCAAAGTGGGCGGCTAGGCTGCCGTCGCGGCTGTAAATTGTCCAGCCGTCGCCAGCGGTGTCGCTGTAGATAGCGCCGCCACCCAGGGTAGCCATCGGCTCGATGGCAATGGTATCACCAGGCTGGAGCAGCGGGCCAGTACCTTTGCGGCCATAGTTGGGCACATCCGGCGGCATGTGCATCTCGAGGCCCACACCGTGCCCCACCAGCTCGCGAATAATCCCAAGGCGGCCCTTTTGTAGTACAGCTTCCACCGCTGCGCCAATGTCGCCCGTCCGGACTGGCCCTTTGATCGCGTCAATGCCAGCGTAGAGACTGCGCTCGGTAGTGTGGAGTAGGTGCTTAATAGCCCCAGTGGGTGCGTCATCCACCACCATAGTAAAGGCGCTATCTGTCTTCATTCCCTGGTAGGTAATGACGAGATCGAAACTAACGACATCGCCCCGCTGCAAGATATAATCGCTTGGTACGCCATGGACGATTGCTTCGTTGGTGCTAATACAAATCACCCCAGGGAAGTTCACCTCTGGGGTTTTGTAGGTTGGCTCAGCACCATAGGCGGCAATCCGCTCGGCCGTAAAGGCATCGATCTGCTTCTCACTCACCCCGGCATGGACAAACTGGCGAATATCAGCAAAGATCTGCGCCAGGCGCTTACCCCCCTCGCGCATTGCCTCGAGCTGCTCGGGTGTCTTGATGCCAGTAATTAGTTGGGCCATGCGTGCATTACCTCGTCATAAATCCGGTCGTGCACTTCGCCCGCGGTGCCAGTCCCGTCGAGGTGAATGATCTTCACCCCAGCCTCAGCAAAGATACCAAGTACTGGGTACATCTTTTGGCGGTAGATGGCCATGCGACGCGCAATCGTCTCGGGTGTATCCTCCATTCGGCCTCGCTTGGCTAAGCGGCGCATGATTTCCTGCTCAGGCACTTCCAGTACCACGACGAGGTCAATGTTATCACCAGTACGCGCGAGATGGTCATCGAGCCACGCAGCTTGCTCTTTCGTACGCGGGAATCCATCAACAATAATATTTTGGTAATGCTTGCGATACGCCTCTTGCACCGCGTGGTCGAAGACTTGGTAGGTCAGCTTGTCACTCACGAGCTCACCAGCTTTGAGGGTAGCGATCACCGCTGGATCAGTGCTCTGGCGCAGCATCTCACCCGTCGAGAGCCACTTCCACCCCTGGCGTACTGCCAGCATCTGCCCTTGCATACTCTTACCGGCACCAGTTGGGCCAAACAAAAGAATCATCTGTGCCTCCTTGTTATTATGTGGTTATAGTTATTATTAAGAAATATTATTGCTCGTGTCATAAAACTACGGGGCAAGGGCACGTTGCACCAGTTGAGCGATCGCCCCACCGTCGGCCCGGTTGCCCACTTTGGCCTTGACAGCGCCAATCACCTGGCCCGTCATCCGCGGGTTATCTGCCCCAAGCTCGGCAATCGTTTGGGTCACCACGGCTTGTAATTCCTCATCACTCAGTGCCTGCGGCAGATAGTGCTGGAGCACTGCCATCTCGCGCTCCTCGGGCTCAGCAAGTTCAGGGCGGCCATTGGTGCGATAGATTGCTGCGGCATCACGCCGCTTCTTCACCTCACGAACGATCACCTGCTCGACGGCAGCATCGTCCAGGCCAGTCTCGCGCACGCCCTGCTTCACCTCTTCATCAAGGATAGCAGCACCAAGGTTGCGCAAGGTGTCACCAACAAAACGATCGCCGCTAAGCAAAGCGGCTTTCATTTCGTCTTTGATACGCTGCTTGAGCGTCGTCACCTAGCGGATCCCCAGGCGAACTTTGGCCATCTTGTCAGCCTTGCGCTGACGACGGGTAATCGCCTTCTTGCGGCGATCGGTCTTGCTGATTGGCTTGGCAAATCGCATCGATGCCCGTGCCTTTGCTAGCACACCGCTCTTCAACACTCGGCTGTTAAACCGACGGATGATGTTCTCATTCGCCTCGCGCTCGTCTTTTCGTGTTACTTGTACCATATCGCTCCTCATTATAGCAGATGCGACAATTTTTGCAATTCTATCGCGCGCAAAGTTGTGCAAATTGCTGTGTCGCCCACAAAACCAGCCCTCAAGTACACTGCATCCCTCTCACTACTCTGGTGTTAGCACAGATACTCTAGGGCTGGGCTATTGGGCTATTTTTGCTGGCGCATCGCTTGTCTCTGTATTATAATCAATCTACTATGACACCTTCCTCACCATATCCACAGCAACCTCAGCAGCCTCAGCCATGCACCCAGCAACCATATCCCCAGCAACAACCACCACAGCCATACGGACAACACCCACAGTACCCGTCTCAACCACCACAAAGCGCGCCAGCACCAATGCCACCAGCTTATTCACCCACAGCTATGCCGCGCACTGGCTCATCATTTGGTGCAGTTATTCGCTGGGTGTCTGCCGGGCTATTATTTGCGCTGTTGGTACTATACATCGTCATTGCCGCTATTTTTGGTATTCTTGGCGCAGCATACAGCTACATTATTTATGTAAACCTTGGCATACTGCCGATTTTGCTCATTGTTGCACCAGAGCAAACGGAGGGTGATAGCAGTATGTCGCAGGGTCTACTCGTTACTGGTGGCATGCTCATTATTAGCCTATTTGAGATGATTACCCACGCCACAATCGGGATGCTTGGCGGAGACTATACCACGCCAACCCATGCGATAGCACCAAACCTCTGGAATGTCCCTTCTCATGAGGCAATTATCTCATTATGCCTTTATGCCTTCTTTATCACCGTATATGCCATTGCCTTCGTCGTCAGTCTTGTGCTATTTTTGCAAAATCGCAAGCGTGGTATGTATCGCTAGCGACTGATACTTATTTGCCTATTTTGCACAAAATTGCAACAAATGTGCTACACTGTTATGAATAGTTTGTGACGGGTGCTTTATTTGTAGCTACGCGGCGCACCACATCGATGGAGCGCCTCTCGCATCTCGAGAGGTATGGATGCCTCAGCCCAAATACTCGCTCTAATATTGGGAGCCTAGAGCGAGTATTTGGTCGGAGGAAGCATAAGCGGTAGAAAGCGGAGCGCAAAAAAACAGTGGTATCACACAGTCACAAGACAGCAAACCGGATAAGAGTAGCATTGTCTATACCCCAGACCCAAGGACACTACTCTAGCAAATCGCGTCTTGTTTGTCAACCCCATCAGCCATGCGTGGCTCTCTTCTCTTCTACGTAGCTTATTTTCGACCAGTGTGAGTACCCTGTTGCTCTACATTATGCTTCCTCCAATTTGTTCATAATTCGCTTGATACGCCGCTTGTCCCCATGCGCTTTATCAGGGGTGGCGTAGACTTCGATAAGGATAATCGTGCTGGCAGCTCGAGCAGCCCGCGACGGTGGTGCACTACGAGGCAGTGCTCGCACTACCGCAAACACCAGCCACACCGCCCGTCGATAGGCTGCTGTGTCGGTATCGAGGCAGAGCTGCACTACTGTACACTGAGCAGTTTGCTGTATAATGGCCGCCTTGCCGCACGCAAAGAGCTGCTGGCGAAAATCCGCCACCACCGCCTCACTTGGCTCAGCAAAGATACGCACCAGCCGCGGCTTAACGCGCTCAATATCAGCTGGCAGCGTGGGAATGCGCTGTGCCAGCGTCTGGAGATCACTTGAAAATTCTGTTGCCTGCTTATAGATCATCATCTGACTCGATTACAGAGGTAACGTCCGTCCGATAAAACGTGTCGCGGTAATCAATCGTCTGTCCATATTTCGCAATCACCCATGGCGCATCTTTGTAGGCAAGGTTGCTCAGTTCGGCAGCGCTCTTGCTCCCGAGGCGCTCTAGCTCGGCATCGATGTGCTTGATCTCGTTGGCACTGAGCTCGCTCAGCTCGGCATTCTTGAGCGGAAGGAACTTGCGCTGCTTGTGGCTAAAGTGCTTCGTCTCGATAACATCAAGCTCATCGCGGGCCCGCATCTCATCGACCAAAGCTTGCAAATCTGCAGCCGGCGCGGGTCCATAGGTCTCGTGCAGATACGCCAGGCCAGTAATGCTCTTACCTGTGCGCTCGTAATAATCAAAATCGATAAAGTACAGCAGCCGATGCAGCACCGCCTCGCCCACATTGGGCCGCGCACCAATCTTGCCCAGCGTATAGAGCAGCACCTGGCGCAGTTTGGTGGTGTGAAGTCGTGGGATGGCATCGCGCGACTGAGCAGCCGTAGGCTGTGCACGCTGCGCATCATCGTGGCGGTATTCGGCTGGTGCATCGCTCACATGCAGTGCTGTATCGTCCGCCACCCGCCACGGACTGTGCTGAGCTTGCTGTGCAACAGTGTCCGTCATGGCAATGCCGCTAATCAATTCTTGCACGCCAACTTCGTAGTATTGGCTAATCTTCGTCAGCTCACCAAGCTTTGGCTCACGGCCACCATTCTCTAGCTTAATATACGTCGCGCGGGCAATCCCAACTGCATCGGCCACCGCCTGCTGCGAAAGCCCCGCATTGCCACGCAGTTGCCTAATACTTGCCTCAAAACTCATTGCGATTTGGTCCTTCCTGTTGCATCATGCCTCCATTGTAGCGTACTTGCCAAAGTTATACAACCATTTTGTCTAATTTTGGAACATAGTACATTTGTGCGCATAACTACAGAGGTGGAGATGTGATACGAGGGTGCGAAGTATGGGTATATTCTAGCTAAAAATAGCATCACCAATATTTCACAACATATATACTGACTCAGATTCTTCTCGTCTATCCCCTCTTGTGTATGCGAAATCTGACCCCATAATCCCACGAATACGCTAGCACCAATACACACCAAACCGAAAATGTTCCGGCCAGAATATATCACAGAGTTTGTCCGCTTGCTTGGTCGCTGGCCTCCAGATATTTTCTTGTTTGGCGTATATTGGTGCCGACCTCTCGTTGTGTATCGTTTTGAGATTCATGTGCTACATGGAGTGGAACTACACCTCTCATCTCCTATCTTTCACAATTTTGATACAACGCCACACCATTTGCAAATAATACAAGTAGTAAAAAACCAGCCTTTGTAGCTGGTTTTGTTCTTTGCTTTTATAGGGTTTTATGCTGCCGCAGCCTTAGCACCCTCCCATGCACTCTTGTCTGACAAGCTCGTTACACCGACTTCACGGCGGCTACCCCGTCTGACAGCTGCTCGGCCAATCCCAACCACTGGTGCAAGCGTACCATTCTCTCTATTCTCGTGCTCAGCTGCCCGCAAAGCGTGCTCAATAGGCAGCAGCAAGCGGCGTTGCTCACTCTCGGACAGTTCACCCGACAGAGGTACATCGTTCGCAATCAATTCATAATCGCTTAGCTTAACACCCCGAGCCTCAAGCTCTTGGATATAGCTCGCCGCAAGCGCGTCGCGGTAGAGCGCACTCTCTCGGTCGGCCAGTTGTTCACTCGCTGGCTGTGGTTTATTATCCGCATCACAACCATACTCTTGCAAGAATGGCACCAATTCCTCTGCCCGAGCAGCCTGGGCGCTCGCCAACTCTTGGGCGTTCTCAGCAGTCATCTCCTCGGCTTTGTTGAGCCGCCACCACTGGGCACTCTCCAACAATGTAACAGCAAGTGGCTGCAGTGCTTCTTCTGGTTTTTGCGATTCTAATGTTATCGAACGAGGTTTTTCCATGGGACCTCCCGTGGTTATGTGGTGGATGTTCTGTTGGTATGGTTTGTTTGCCCCCTACTATAGCACAGATGATCGGGTTGGCGCAAATTGAAGCATTTGCTACACTAGCTGATAAGGAATCTAAAGCAAGGAAACACCATGTCAGACGACACACCAACTCTACCACACCCCTACACATATCGCGCCGCATCCGTTGAGACGATGCTACAAGCTGTGGCTGACTTGACCAGTAAGTGGCCACAATCTTACAGAGAATTAGACGCGCAAGTGGCAACATACCCTAATATTACCTGCGTACCAGGTGGTGATCATCCACAATCTATCGGGTTATCCCTTGCCTCTCTCGAAGGTGGCGATGCAGCAGGCAGAGATGACTTATATGACGGTGAGTATTATATGATACCAACAAACGCTTATGACGCATACGAGACAGCTCTTGATGCGCAGTTTGGTGAGGGAACGGAGATCGAGCGTGATGATGATATGGCACACATTGAGTGGTACCTTGATGATGGTGTGCGAGTGACGCTCTCGATGCTCACCTGGGACATCACCCTTATGCTTGAGGCCCCTGGTACATGGGAGAGTATGGAGGATCTTGAGCGTCGCTACCATTCAGATATCGACCTTTACGACCCACGGCGCCAAACTCCACCAAGCGGTTACTACTAAAAACGCTACACTAGGCAAAGGAGCCAATCGCTATTGGCCCCTGTTAATAATAGGTTCACCTAGCGATAAACGAGCGCACCTTCTCTATGACTCACTCAGCCGATATGTCTGAGCAAAGGCAGCTGCCTCAATGATGTAGCGGTCACCAGTAACCTGGCTCTCCACCAGCCAGCAATCTGCTTCGCCATGCTGCTGGCCACCCCACGGCGCATCGATGACGATCTCGCGGCCAGTTGGGTTGGGCATAGCCTTGATTTGATTCTTTGGCAGGTACGCGCCAGGCACCACTGCACCATCCTCACCACGCAGCGGTTCATACAAGGCGGCAAAATCTGCCGCCGCAATGCTATAGCGTTCGCCCTCTGGCCCAGTGATAATGGCATCGCCCACCTCGGCAATGTTCTCTGTCTCTACATACTGCTGGCCATCCGCCCGTGCGAAGCTGGTAGTCAGGGCCTGCCGCTCGGTAGCAAACTCCGGCCGCACCGCTTTGCTCGGGTCGGCAATTTTGGTGTGGGTGTGGGTAATGGCGCTGAAATCGAGTGCGCTGGTATCGAGGTAGAGGGGTGGCACTGCGTCGGTCTCCTGAGTTAGCTCTGGTGGTAGTATAGCTGGTTTGGCATCGTATGTCGATGCTGCGGTGCAACACTACTCATCCACCAGCTCTACATGGAGCAGCCGCCCCTCTACACTGCGCATGCCACGCCAGTCGTTGATAGTTGGCTGGAACCAAACCGAAATAACATCGCCCGGCTGGCGTACGAAGTTCGGTGGCGCGTTGAAGGCCAATAGTTGCAGCGCTGTACCTTGCCCATCCTGCACAGTAAGCTTGATGTGCTGCCCATCGCTGCCCATGTGGCGCAGCTGCGAGACGGTGCCGCGGCGCAGCTGTAAAATAGGCTCGGGGTTGCCATTACCAAAGGGCTCAAGGCGGGCAATATCAGCCACCAGCTGCTCCGTTACCCCTGATAGGTCATCAATCACTACATCAGCCTGAGGTAAGAGATAGTGCGTTTGGTCGGAGAGATGGAGCGAGCGGTAGTAGTCGTTCACTCGCTGGCGAAAGGCGGCGATCTGCCGCGTCTCGAGTGTCACACCGGCCGCTGCCGCATGGCCACCGCCACGCAGAATGACATCATCGGCAGCGCGCACTGCCCGCTCAGCCGAAAAATCGCCAAAGCTACGTGCACTGCCCGTTGCCGTCTCGCCTCGCTCGCCGATGATAAAGACCGGCTTGTGATACGCCTCTACCAGCTTGGATGCCACAATGCCAATCACGCCATGGTTCCATCCCTGCTGGCTCACGACGAGGACGGGGTCGGCAGCATAGCGCTCGGCCTGCTGGCAAGCTTCGTCGTAGATGGCCTGTTGGATGGCTTTGCGCTCGGTATTGAAGTGATCCAATTGCTGAGCCGCCTCAAGCGCCACCAAACCATCGCGCGCTCGCAGCATATCGAGGGCATACTCAGCCGATGCCAATCGTCCTGCCGCATTCATACGCGGGCCAAGACCAAAACCGAGCGTCCGAGCGGTAATCTGGGCTGGCTGCACACCAGCCACCGCCAGCAGTGCCTTGAGGCCAGGGCGGCGCTGCTTCTTCAGCACCTCGATCCCCCAGTACACATTGGCGCGGTTCTCATTCTGTAGCGATACTATGTCGCATACCGTACCCAGCGCTACCAAGTCTAGCAGCCACTTCTCGTAGCCAGCTGGCAAGCCCGGCAGCACCGTCTGCAGCGCCTGGACAAGCTTAAAGGCCACGCCCGCCCCGCACAGGTCACGGAAGGGATAGTGGTGGTCGTCATATTTCGGATTAACCGTGGCGATGGCGGGTGGGCGAGTCGGTGCTATGTTGTGGTGGTCGGTCACTACTGTGTCGATGCTGTAGCGCTCCTTTGCATAGGCAATTTCCTCATGGCAGAGGCTGCCGCAATCCACCGTGACGATGAGCTGCGCCCCCATCGCCGCCACCTTATCTACTGCACCTTTAGTCATGCCATAACCCTCTACGAAGCGATTAGGAATAAAGGCCTCCACCGCAGCAAAGCCAAAGCTCGCAAAGGCATCAAGCAACAGTGCCGTCGCACTGAGGCCGTCGATATCATAATCGCCATAAATCACGACTGTTTCGCGCCGCTGGTGCGCCTGCACCAAGCGATCCACCGCCGTCTGCATCTGGGAGAGCAAGAATGGATCGGGCTTAGCGTCATAATCAGGGTGTAAAAACTCCTCAGCGGCTGCTCCATGCAAGCCCCGCGCCGCTAATATCTGTGCAAACAAACTCATCAGAGCTGCACAGTATCCGCCGCTTGTTGACCCTTTTGCTGCTGCGAGGATTTGATCACCATGCTCTGCAATTCTTTGAAGAAGATATATTGTTTGTTCGTGTAATACATTTTTGTATTACCCTGTTTTTCGGCCATCAAAAAACCAGCTTTCTCGAGATTCTTAAGCTCGCGCTGGATATTGCCCGGGTCTTCTTTGATCAACTTCGCCAAGCCGCGGACATGGGTGTGGAACTCCGGATACTTAGCATAGACCACAATGATTTTGCGCCGCACCCGTGATGTAATAAACGTTTCTAACATGCTTCCCTTAGCGAATTCTCGCTTCCGTTACCTCTACTCAACTGTTGCTTTTTATTCTACACTTTTTGATGGTAATTTGGCAAGACCACCCACCAATTGATTGTGCGTTTCGTCTCTCGCAACTGCGACTCATCAACCATCCACACGACACACGTGTCTGCTTTTTATCATACCAGCTTTGGGCGAAGCGAGCAAGATTGATGTGCACGTTTTGCACACCACCCAGATGAAGTAGCGACGGAGAGGCGAGCCCCTCTGCACTCTCGCGTGCTGTCGGGTATAATAAACCCTATGCACTATTACGAAGTTGCGCCGCTCAAGATTATCCGCGCTGCCAGCAAGAGCTTCACCTACCACTGGGCAGACGCACTGCCACTGGGCCAGGTGGTGCAGGTAAGCGTTGGTGCGCAGCAGGTGGTAGGCATCATCATGACGCGCGCCAGAAAGCCGACATATACTACCAAACCGCTTGATGCCATCGTGCCACTGCCACCGCTGCCTGCTCCCCTGCTCGCAACGAGCCAGTGGCTAAGCGATTATTATGCCACACACCTCGCCACCGTGCTGCAGACGGTGCTGCCGGCTGGCATTGCCAAGCAGCGCCGCACGCCGCGCCGCCCTGCTAGCCCACCACCCCAGCGCCGCACACCTCCCTTCTCGCTCAATCTACAGCAAGAAGAGGCCGTTCGCACCATTCGCCAGGCCAGCCCGGGCACAGTGCTACTCCACGGTGTGACAGGTAGTGGCAAGACGGCGGTGTATATCGAGCTTGCGCGCCAGGCTTTGGCGGCGGGCCGGTCGGTGATTGTCCTCGTGCCAGAGATCGCCCTCACACCCCAGCTGGTGGCGGAATTTCGGCAGCACTTTGCTGATATCATCCTCACTCACTCACGCCAGACAGAGGCCGAGCGCCACCGTGCCTGGCTAGCTGCCCTGACGAGTCCGCAGCCTCGGGTGGCAATTGGCCCACGCTCTGCCCTCTTCTTACCGCTGCAGCAGCTGGGGTATATCATCATCGACGAAGCCCACGAGGCCAGCTACAAGCAAGATAAATCCCCCCGCTACTCGGCGCTGCGGGCCGCGAGTGTGCTAGCTCAGCAACATGGTGCGACCGTGATACAAGGGTCGGCCACGCCACTGGTCAGCGAGTATTATTTGGCACAAAATGCCCAGCGGCCGATTGCTACCCTACCGAGCAAAGCTCGGCCCGAGGCCACCGCCCCCACCATTCAGCTGGTCGACCTCACCCAGCGGAGCAACCTCACCCAGCATCGCTTTTTGTCAAATCAGCTCATCGCTGCCATCGATGCCACGCTTGCAGCGGATCAGCAGGTTCTTCTCTTTCACAATCGCCGTGGCAGCGCCAATGTATCACTCTGTACCAACTGCGGCTGGGCAGCCGAGTGCCGACGCTGCTTTGTGCCGCTCACCCTCCACGCCGACCGTCACCAGCTGCAGTGCCACATCTGTGGCTACCACACCACAGTACCAACGATGTGCCCCACCTGCCATAGCACAGATATTGTCCACCGCGGGATTGGGACGAAACTCATCGAGGCAGAGGTAGCAGCGCGCTGGCCCCAGGCGCGCATTGTTCGCTTCGATGGCGACAGCAGTAGCACAAGCAGCCTCGAGCAGCAATATCAAGCCCTCTATGATGGCACAGCCAATATCATCATTGGTACGCAGGTAGTGGCTAAGGGGCTCGACCTGCCGCAGCTGCGCACCGTTGGGGTGATCCAAGCCGATGCTGGTCTGGCTTTGCCCGATTACACCACCAACGAGCGCATCTTCGAGCTGCTTGCCCAAGTGGTGGGGCGAGTGGGGCGCTCTGCTCACGCCACTACAGTGGTCGTGCAAGCATATCAGCCGCAGCACCCAGTGATTCAGGCTGGCCTGGCTCAAGATTATACTGCGTTTTATCACCAAGCCTTGGCCGAGCGCCGCCGTGGGCAGTTTCCGCCCTTCGTCCACCTGCTTAAGCTCACGTGCGTATACAAGACGGAGGCAGCCGCCATCCGCAATAGTCAAGCACTCGCTCAGCATATTCGCCAGCACCACCCCGCGGTCAGCATCCTTGGCCCCACGCCCGCCTTCCACGAGCGGCTGCGCGACACCTACCGCTGGCAGCTCATTATCAAAGCCGCCCAGCGTCGCGACCTCCTCGCTGTTATTGCCGACATACCCACCAAACATTGGCAGGTGGATATCGACCCACAGTCTTTGCTGTAGGTAGATCTGACCACAATTATCTACCATCAAATTTCGCAACCATGCATAATTCCGAGCTCCTGTAATAACTCACCGAACAAGAAAATATCTGGAGGCCAGCGATAAAGCCAGCGGATAAGCTCCCTCTTCCATCTGGCCGGAACATTTTCGGTGCGGTGAGTTATTGCAGGAGTGTTCGTGAGGTTTTAGTATTTCTCACCATGCCCCCACTCGCTCACCCCATCCACCATCTGCTATAATAAAGCTAATGAAAAAAGACGCCATTATCACCCTACCCAACTCGCACTTGCGCCAGAAGTCGCAGCGGGTGCATGTTATTACCGACGAGACACGCCAGCTGGTGGCCGACATGACCAGCGCCAGCATCGACTGGGAGAATTCACGTCCACACGAGATCAGCGCAGCGCTGGCGGCAGTGCAGATCGATCAGCTAGAGCGAGTCGTTATTGTGCGCGAAGACTTCGACGACAAAGAGAACCGCACCTTCATCCCCCTCATCAACCCAGAGATCGTCAAATATGAGGGCGAGCTAATCAGTGATTATGAGGGGTGCCTGAGCGTGTCGGGCCGGATCTATGGCAAGGTGCCACGCTACAGCCGCGTCCGGGTCAAGGCGCTTGATATCAATGGCAACACCATCCGTCTTAAGGCCGACGGCTTCTTAGCGCGAGTGCTGCAACACGAGATTGACCACTGTAATGGCATTGTATTTATTGACCGCATTCGCGATGATACCAGCGCATTTTATCAGCTCGATGAGAAGGGCGAGCTCCAACCAGTTGATTATGACGAGCATATCAAGACCAATCGTATTCTTTGGGACTGAAGACTTCAGCGCTATCAGCCTCGCGCAGCTACTAAAACACGGCTTCCCCATCCGGCTGGTTATCACTAAGCCAGACAGCCGGCGTGGGCGCGGCAAGCAACTGTGTCAACCAGCAGTCAAACAGCTTGCTCTGACGCACGACATTCCAGTGTTACAGCCCGCCAAACTGCGCGATATTATCCCCGATATCCAAGCGCTCGACCAGCCTGTTGGCGTACTGGTGAGCTTTGGTAAGATTATCCCCCAAGTAGTGATCGACTGCTTTTCCCCAGGGATTATCAATCTCCACCCATCGCTTCTGCCACGTTATCGCGGCCCTTCACCGATTGAGAGCGCCATTGCCAATCGCGATACCACCACTGGCGTCAGCATTATGCAGCTCAGCGCCGCTATGGACGCCGGACCGGTCTATGCGCAGCTCACCCACCCCTTACGCGGTGACGAGCAGCAGCTCGAGCTCTACAGCACACTAGGCCAGCTTGGCAGCAAGGCACTAGTGCAACTCCTGCCACGCATCGTGAGTGGTAGCCTCCAGCCCACACCACAAGATGAGTCCAACGCAAGTTACTGCCAGCTCCTCACCAAAGCCAGCGGCATTATCAACCCCGCTCAGCACGCTGCTGCAACGGCCGAAGCAATGGTGCGCGCCTACCATCACTACCCACGCACTCGCCTCCAGCTGGGCGAGCGGCACTATATCATCACTCAGGCACACACCGCGCTGGCTCCTGTCACCACGCTCGATCCACGCTGCAGCGACGACACCTATCTCGTCATCGACCAGCTCATCGCCCCCAGCGGCAAAGAACTCAGCGCCGCAGCATTTTTGCGCGGGTATCGGGTGTGAATGGTGTAGATAGTAGTCTTGAATCACCAAGCTTTCAGCTCTCAAGGTCTTATACTCTCTTTGCGTTAGCTCACCCTCCCCACCACGTCATCCGATGGAGTG
>CAUTXC010000017.1:0-19400 GCA_963542675.1 uncultured Candidatus Saccharibacteria bacterium
GGCTCGTAAAATTGGCGCAGCATGGCATTGCGCGCAAGCTTGCTGGCAGCGATGTCATCGAAATCGGTCTCGACGCGGGCGGTGAAGCCATAGTCAATGATGGGGTCGAAATGATCAGTGAGAAAGCCAGCAATTAGCTCGCCCGCTGGGGTAGGCAGTAGCTTGCCACGGGTAGCACCAGTTTTTTCTTGGACGATGCGACGAGTGACGACAGGGGTATTATCGCTTGGGATCTCGCCCGTACGCTCCAGGACGATGACATCGCGTGGTTCACCCTCACTCTCACCTCGCTCGGCATAGCCACGAGTCTGGATGGTGTTCATGATGGTGGCGTACGTGCTGGGCCGACCAATGCCAAGCTCTTCAAGCTTCTTGACGAGCGTCCCCTCGGTATAGCGCGCTGGTGGGCGGGCAAAGACCTGTCGCGCCTCAGCCTGTGCGAGCTCAAGGGTAGTGTGCTGGCTGACTGATGGCAGGATGGTCGAATCCTTACCACCATAGACGCGCAAAAAGCCATCAAACAGCACTGTCTGACCCTTTGCCTCAAAGACGAGCGCTTTCTCGGCCCTCAGCTGTGTGCTGTCGATGCTGATGGTAATGGTGGTGTTCTCTAGCTTCGCAGCGGCCATTTGGCTGGCTAGGGTGCGCCGGCGGATGAGGTCGTAGAGTTTTTGGTCGTAGCTACTGCCAGCGACGGATTCGCGGGCGATGTCGGTCGGGCGGATGGCTTCGTGAGCCTCTTGGGCACCAGCCGACTTCGTGGCGAAGGTGCGACTGTGTGAATAGTCGGCACCAAAGTGCTGAGTAATGTATGTACGGCTTGCGGCAATGGCCTGACGGCTGAGATTGACGCTATCGGTACGCATATAGGTAATGAGCCCCTCTTGGTAGAGTTTCTGAGCACTCGCCATGGTAGCGCGGCTGCCCATGCCGAGCTTACTATTGGCCTCCTGCTGGAGGGTACTGGTGGTAAATGGTGCAGCGGGGTTGCGCGTGCTAGGTGTCTTGGTAATGCTGCTGACGGTGAAACGAGCACCACTCAGCCCCGTCAAGAAGTCGTGGGCGGCTTGCTCGCTGTCGAAGCGCTGCTTGAGCTCGGCCTTGAGCTCCTCACCATCTACGGCAAAATGCGCCGTTACGCGGAACTGTGCACTACTGGCAAAATCGCGAATCTCACGCTCACGCTCTACAAGCAAGCGCACCGCTGGGCTTTGCACACGGCCAGCTGATTTGCCACCTGGCACCTTGCGCCACACCACAGGGCTCAGCTCGAAGCCCACGATGCGGTCGAGGATCTGCCGTGCCTGCTGCGCCTCCACGAGCTGCATATCTACAGTGCGAGGTTGTTTGATGGCTGCCTCGATGGCGGGCTTGGTAATCTCATGGAACGTGATGCGCTTGGTGCGCTGTGGGTCTAGGCCAAGCACTTCGCACAGGTGCCAGGCAATCGCCTCCCCTTCGCGGTCTTCATCGGTTGCGAGCCACACATTGTCTGCTCCAACCGCCTTGACGGCCTTCTTGAGCTCGGTAATCACCTTCTTCTTGTCTGGATCGATCTCGTAGACGGTCTTGAAGTCGTTTTTGATATCGATCGGCGGTTGTCCATCCTTGGTCTTTTTGGGGATGGCACGAATGTGCCCTACGCTCGAGAGCACCTGATATTCCCCGCCCAGGTAGCGCTCGATTGTCTTGGCCTTGGCTGGGCTCTCGACGATGACTAGTTGTGTGTGTTTGCTCATTGATTATCTACTCGCTTGTTATAGTTATATGCTTGCTGTTAATCTATCTAATCAAGCGCCTATGATACCGCAAAGTAGAATGGAATGCAAATTGGATACATTAAGAATACCCTCTCCCCCTCCCTGGTCTATAGGCAGGGGCATTGCTGATAGTGCGGAAAATATATAAGAAGTCTGGCTGTCGATAAAGAATGCTACACGAATCATCAATCGCATCACCCACGCACGCGGCGTTTGCGACGCATACGGGTGCGAGGTTGCCGTGGTGGGGTGTTTGCTGCTGAGGTGGACTCGGTAGATTTACTGTAGTCTTTAGCTTTGGCATAGTGGCCAGTGAGATAGTCTTTCGCAGCGGCGACACCAAGGACAGCACCTGCAGCAAACGACCCTAGTGCTGCTACACCAGCACAACGCTCAAGCTTACTCCCCTCAGGAGCGAGCGACTTGAGAAAATAGGCAGCAATTGCTATATTATCTGCTGCCATACTGAACTTGCCTGATTTTGGCGTACGGAAGGCTTCGTCATTTGTGAGGCCATGGTAGATGGTCGCGCCAGCATTGACAGCATTCTTAGCAGCAATTGTTGCTAAAACTGATTTGGGTACAACATAGAGCTTGCCTGCTATTATACCAATCACTGCCATACCGAATTTGTCGCAAAAAGCATCAAACCCTGCACCAAAGTCACTTTCTTGGTCAAGGCCTCGTGCTGCTAGGCCATCTCCTAAGTCACATGCACGACCACCAAGTATCATGAGTGCGCCAATGATCTGGCCAGCTTTGTCGTTCTCCTTTGTCGCAGTGTCAAATTTCTTAGCACCAGCAGCTACTAACCCAAGCCCAGTAGCCGAGATGGCATTTGGCACAGTAGGAATATCTCTCATGTGATATTTGCGTTGTCTTGGGGTTTGCTCTGCTGTCGCCATAGTACATGGTACTGTACCATAATACTAAGCCAATGTCCACTGATTGGCACCGAGTGAGCGGATAACGCCATTGATCTCCAGCATCGTCAGCGCAATGGTAAACTCGCTGATGGGTGTGCCTAGGCGGCGCTGCATTTCTTCGCCGTCGCGCAGGCCTTGGCGCAGCAGCTTGATGATAGCAGCCTCGAGCGGTGTACTACCCAGCGGTAGAGTGGCATTCTCACTCTGCTGGCGCTGGGGTGGTGTGATGGTCATGACAGCGAGGATATCGGCTGGGCTGGTGGCAGGCAACGCGCCTTGCTTGAGGAGGTTGTTGCAGCCCTGCGAGAGTGGGCTGGTGATGTTGCCTGGCACCGCAAAGACGTCCTTGCCTTGCTCGAGTGCATGGGCAGCAGTGTTGAGCGTGCCACTGCGCTCGGCCGCCTCGGTAATGATGACGACGTCGGCCAGGCCAGCGACGAGGCGGTTGCGCTCGAGGAAGCTCCAGCCGCCAAAGCGGTAGCCATCCCCCGCCAAGTGCTCCGACACCACTGCCCCACCCTTGGCAACGATGTCGCCTGCAAGCGCAGTATGATTGGCCGGATAGATCCGCGGCAGGCCATTGCCGAGCACAGCGATTGTCGTGCCTCCTACCGCAACGCAGGCCTGGTGTGCAATGCTGTCAATCCCGAGGGCCAGCCCACTGATGATAATTACCCCTTGGCGGGTTAGCTCGCGGGCGAATTGCTCCGTCACTTCCCGGCCATAGCGCGTGGGGCGGCGCGACCCAACGATCGCCACGCTGGGGCGGCGTTCCTCGGGCAGTGTGCCGAGGTAGTGAATCTGCTGCGGTGGCTTGGCAATGTGGCAGAGTGGATTGAGGTATTGGTGGGCTTGTGGTGTGGTGTGATTGATCTGTTGCATAATTTGTGCTGAAAAGTGTTGACATTTTGTCAAGCGGGTGCTAGTATCATAAGTGATTGATTGAGCGCAAGCTCGTTCAAGTACCTTATACCCCCTATTTTAACATAGTTACCCCAGTGTTTTCACGAAGGTAACGTGTTAGGTTGCACACAATCTGTGCTGTAGTTATCTACCCTCCACTGCAGCACCGCTAGACAGGGTTGTGTGCTTACTAACCCCTTTGTCCAGCGGATCTCGTATGTGTGAGTAGATCACGTATACCCTGATTGGGTGGGACGAAGGGCAAACCAAGCGCTCATAGTGATGCCCACCCTTACTATGAGCGCTTTTTTGTTGGGGTGAGTTGGTGATGAGCTAGTCACGCATTAGTTGTTCTAGGCTAGGCTGATTCACTTTGGTGTGTGAAGACGCTATGAATTGCTCTGGTTTGTGACATGCGCTACCAAGGCAAAGGTAGCTGGTATCTGTGGTAGTAGCCACGATCCTGGCGGATTTGCCCTGCTTGTAGAACTTACTGCAGGGACTGTGAGACTTACATGTAAAGGTTTAATAAAAGGCCTTCTCCGCGCTGCTACGCTCTCTGGTGCAGCTTGTGTGTTGATAATTTTTCACCCTCAACTACATACTTCTCAATGAGAAAAACGAGCATCAAGAAGTATAGTTGCTATAGCAACATCGTGGCTTGCGATGGGCGCACGTATGTGCGCGGCACAGACAAGTAGAGGTGCAAGCCGAAACGCTATGTGATTGACACACGCTTACATCAGGCATACCTATATAGCCCAGCACGCACAAAATCTATGGCTGAACAATACTTTTCACCATGTTTTCCTCTGTTATTGCACAGTGAACTTATTATTTATTCAAGTGAGAGATATGCAAGAAAACGCCTATTATGCATAGTGAGCACTAAAGCTGAGCTGTGTTGTTATGTGTTGGCTGCTTGTCTGAAGTAGCGTTTGGATCAACATAGTACTTGGGGATGCTATGAGCCTGGTTCTCTGGCTCTTTCCAGTATGGGCGTGGCTTATCAGATTCAGATGCATACAGATTGCTTCCACTGGTGTTTGAGGCTGTGCTCTGCTGCGCTTCATCTTGAGCGGCCTTCTCTGTGACATCTGGGTTGGTGACAAGGTCTTTAGTGATTACTGAGTCAGTGACAGTGATGAGCTGGAGACCATACTCTTCAATCTCTTCGTCAGTAATATCAAGGTTGTAATGCTTTAGCTGTTGCGACGATGGGCTGGCCACACTACCTTCCACGACGAGACCGCCTAGCTGGAATTCGTATGGGTTATCTGGGTTACTCTTCACAAAGAGTGGCGAACCTTGCCCTGTGCGGTCATCAAAGCCGTCTTCTGATGAGACGAGTAGTGTCTTGGTATGGGTAGCATCGTTATACCCAACGACAAAACCAGACGCAACGACTGGTTTGCCAATCTTGCGCTCATTACCTTGGCTGCCATAATTAACGACAGTAAGTGGCTGCTCAAGGAGGTCGTCTTGCGCAATTGTCGTAATGACGCCATTTTTTACTTCAAGCGACATCTGGCGACTTGTTCGGCGATAGGTGTGGTTCTCATTTTTTTCAGCAAGAGTCAGAGCGACAATATGCTTGTGAGAGGTATCATAAGGGCCAGGCATCGGCATGGTACAGCCGCCATTGGGATGAAATTCTGACTCATTGGAGCCTATTGTAATAATGCCAATATTATCCGGGGTGAGATTCTCGAGATCCTCTGAATTGACAACGGTGAGAATAATGGGGTGGCCCTGCTCACGATCGTTTGCAGAGTAAGTGATAACGCCAGAATAGAGCACGTCTGTCTCCCCTCCTGATATTCTCACCTTAGTAGCAGTAAGAGCCGGTGCGCCCTCAGAATAGCCATTTACATCGATGCCGCTATCACGGAAGGCATGCTCCCACGCTTCATCTTTAGAGCTGAACGGAAGGTCGCTCAGTGTGCGTGTATGGTCAACGGCTGGCTTGTCATAGCCAAGGTCGACGCTGTCATCTCGCTCAGTGTCGCTGCAGGCCGGTAGTGGGTCGTTGCCTGGGTAGAAATCTGGGAGACTATTGTAGGCACCATATAACGCCGGAGGGGTTGCCAGTGCAAGACTAACAATTACCGCCCAGCGCTTTCGGCGACGAGACTGCTGTTCATCTGGCGATGGTTGTTCTTCTGGGGCTGGTAGTGGTTCGCAATTCTTCTTGGCCATAATGATTATATAATAGTATAGTTTGCAGTATGATACAAATAGCAAAAAATAAATGCATTCGTCTTACCACCGTTGCTTCTCTGTTGTCTTTTGGGTAAAAAATTTGTCTTTGTGCTGCTAAAGCGCTATAATGGCCAAACCATGACAGAAATGGCAGTTCGAGAACATAGTTTTGGTTCGCATTCTCAGCCAAAAACGCGGATGGAGCGGCAACAACAAGAGCGGGCAGAGCGACGTCAGCGATTGTGGCGAGCGATTGGTTGGCGAGCATCGTGTGCGATGCTTGGCGCTACGCTTGCAGGGACGTGGTCATTCGTAGGTGCTCGACTCGAGGCACTTCAGGCAAAAGAGCCATTGCCAGCCTGTACGACACTGGATGAGTCAATGCTGAAGCCGCATCTGGGGCAGCCGACAGAGATTACACGCCGGCCCTCGGTCACGATTGCTGAGGCGCTTGGCGATCGCACGGCCCTCGAGCGGCATAAGCAAGAAGTGTTGCAGGCAGTGCAGCCTTCGGTCGTTAAGATTAATGTCTATGGCAGTGAAGCGACAGACTCTGGTGGAGACTATGGTGGAAGTGGGTTTATTGTTGAAACGCCGGGTGGTTGGTCTGCGGTGCTGACGGCTGGGCATGTTGTGTCGTCTGAGCGCCAGAGAGGTAATATTGCGGTAGAAACGACCAATGGCCATCGCTATGCCGTCCAGAGTGGTTGCTACACTGGCAAAGCAGATGGGCCACACAGGCCAACAGTGCCAGATGTCGCGGCATTAACATTGCGTCACCAGAATTATACGCCTGCTCCTGCACTGCAATTTGCTACCCCTGATGAAACAAGGGAAATTATACAACAAGGCCAACCAATGTATGCGCTTGGCTTCCCTATCAATAGCAGTAATAACAGCCCGGCGCAGGTTACACGCTGGCCGGCTAATCAGCCACGCCTCAACGTCCTCCTCCCGGTAGCGCAAGATGGCCCTGAGGGCAAAATAACTGTGGTGGCAGGAATAGAGAAGGCAGTGGATGAGAACGAACCGTATGATCCTGCGCGTGAGGATTCTGTCTTGCCTGGTATGTCTGGTGGCATTGTCGTAGCGCAAGTCGAGACAGCAACAGGGATTGAGGTGAAGATCGTTGGCGTGACGCAGGCAAGTAATACAGTCGTGGCTGATACAGATACCCTGAAGAGCTATGGTATTATTGCTGATGAGAAAGAGACAGCGACATACAAGCCGCGTCTGACATATCTTGGGAGTGTGAGTGAGATGATGGGGCCACTTGCTGCAATGGATAAGCAGCAACCACTGTGGCGAGCTGTGACATTCGCCGCAGACATGGTACAGCCTTCCTGATACATTGATGCATGTGCTATACTAAATCACTATGAAACATCTCTGGCATTCTCATCACCCTTTTCGTATTTTTTGGTTTTCGGCGCTGCTGACGGTGCTGCTGGGCGGGGCGATTTTTGGCCATTTGGGGGTGAGCGGCTTGTGGCTGTTTACCATCCTGGTACTGCTAGAGGTGACCTTTAGCTTCGATAATGCCGTCATTAATAGCCGCGTCTTGGCGAGCCTGAGCCCACTGTGGCAAAAGATTTTCCTGACGGTGGGGATCTTTATTGCAGTGTTTGTGGTGCGGTTTATCTTGCCGATCGTCATTGTGATGGTGGCAAGCGGGCACGATTTCTCAACAGTAGTCGATCTCGCGCTCCATAAGCCAGCAGAGTATGGGCACATTCTCCACGCTGCGTCGCCAATGATCGATGCCTTTGGTGGGGCGTTTTTGATCATGATTGGCCTAAGTTACTTTATGGACTACAACAAGCGGGTGCACTGGATGCGGCACATTGAGCCATGGCTAGCCAAAGCGGGGCGCTTCGAGAATCTCAAGGTATGTGTGATGCTGGCGGTGGCAGCGGTGCTGTACTTCACAGTGGAGCAGCAATATGAGTCGGTAGTGCTGATCTCGTCTATTCTGGGGATTTTGCTGCATATTGGGCTGGAACTCTTTGGCTCGTTCTTTCATGACGACACGGCGCAGTCTCTCAAGGCAAAAACAGGCTGGGCGGCCTTTGCTAGCCTGATGTACTTGGAGGTGCTGGACGCGAGCTTTAGCTTTGATGGAGTAATTGGAGCATTTGCTATCACCAGTAGTATTGTCTTGATTGTAGCGGGCCTCGGAGCGGGTGCCATCTGGGTGCGCTCGCTCACGGTCTATCTGCTGCGGACGGGTGCGCTGGGCAAGTATAAGTATCTTGAGCATGGTGCACACTGGGCCATTATGGCGCTGGGTGTGATGATGATCGCCAAGCTCTTCCATGTGGAGCTGCCTGAATGGGCGACCGGTGGGCTGGGTCTTGTTTTTATTAGCTTGGCAGTCGGTAGTAGCATCTTCGAAGCGCGCGCTATCAATCTCCAGGCTGCTACCACAAATACCGTCCACCACGCCGAGCAGCGCCTCAAGCACGGCGTGGAGAAGATTGTAAAGCGATAGCGGTAAGGAGTACGCTCGAATTACACTAGCTCGAGCAGCTACTGCACCTTCTCTGCTCGCTCTTTTGGCCGAAGTGCGGGGTCTTTTCTCTGGTGTAGAATGGCAGTGTCTCTTATCCTGCACCTACGGCTGATATGTCACACTCGTTGCTGCTATGCTTCCTGCGAGGAATTGCGCAATGAGAGAGGCTGATTGCTCAGCTGTCCACTGCTGCAAGATCGTGCGCTCATCTGGGGTAAAGTTACTCAAGACGAAGTCGATATCGCCGACTTGCCGCCGCATTTTATTGTCTGTACCAAGGCGAATGTGCCAAAAGTTCTGCCCAATATGCCGGTGGAGCGACTTAAGTCCATTGTTGCCTGCGCTCTCGCCGCCTCGCCTAACGCGAATTTTGCCAAAATCGAGTGCCACATCATCATGAATAACGAGCACATCATCAAGCGATAGTTTATAAAAATCCATGATGGCTCGGGCTGCGACCCCTGTTTCGTTATAAAATGTGGTGGGCTTGGCGAGGATGACCTTCTCGCCGCCGTGTGAAGACTCGGCCAGCTCAGCATTGAACCGGCCTTTTGTGGCAAACTGTGCTCCCTGCCCCGCTGCATAGGCGTCGAGGATGATGAAACCAGCGTTGTGCCGGGTGGCGGCATAGCGCGGGCCAGGGTTGCCGAGAGCGAGGAGTAATTTCATACATATTAGTATAGCATGGATGAGGTCTTGTCGTGGCTATGCCGCGCTGGTGGTGCTATAGCTGAACCGAAAATGTTCCGGCCAGATTATACTACAGCGATCATCCGCCTGCTGTATGGCTGGCCTCCATATATTTTCTTGTTCAACTATCACACCGCATCTAGTAGTCTTACTATCAAGATGCCCGTTAGAGTGAGCGGGCATGCCCTGCCATGTTATACTAAACCCATGGCCCAGCGCGATAATGATCTTGAATTTAGCCTCAATGCCGCCTTCGACGAGCAGCGCGCCCAGCCTGGCTTGGTGCCGCTCTACCTCATCAATGGCTCGCTGGGGGCGGGCAAGACGAGCGTGCTGGAGTATCTTTTGCGCCAGCCAGAGTTTGCTGGCTCGCGCGTGATTGAGAATGAATATGCCAACGAGAATGTCGATGGCTACCGGCTAGAAGGCCTGGCGGAGCTTGTGACGACGCTGGCGGGCGACTGCGTGTGCTGCTCGTCTAAGCATGCCTTGACGCGCATGCTGCTGGACTTTTGCCAGTCGTCACCTGCCCCGGTTTTTATCGAGGCAACAGGGGTAGCACGGACGATGAACTTGGTAGAGAAGCTCATCAATGCCCGAATTTTCGACAAGTACGAGCTATTGCAGAGCTATTATGTCATCACGGCGCACGAGATTTTGCATGGCATTGAGCCGGCCCACGAGGTAGAGCTGCAGGCCGCCGACACGATTCTCATCACCAAAGAAGATCTCCTGCATGGCGACGATCGCACCACCTATGATGCCAAGCGCCGCGCTCTGCCCTACGCGCGGGTGCTGTCTGCGCCGCATGGGCGTTTTGACCTCAGCAAGATCACGACACCGTCGAGCCTACTCACCTTCTTCGACACCTATGATGGTGAGCTCGCCGTACCAGACAACCCGACCTATAGCGTCATCGATATGTCGCAGCTCACTGCTACCGAGGCAGCCTTTGAGACGCTGTGGCTCGAACTCTTTGCGACGTATGGGCTGCGCCGGCTCAAGGGGTGCTTTATTGATGAGCATAGCGCGCGCCGGCACATCGAGGCTACGCCCGAGCAGATCCAGATCACCACTGGCCAGCCTGGCGAAGCACCCAAGCTGGTTTGCATTGGCACCCACGCCAGCAGCATCACCCGCGATGGGCTGGTGGCGCAGCTTATGATGTTTGGGTAAGGTAGGTCTGAGGAGTCTCTTGGGCTTATCCACTAACTCCTCTGGTAGGATCTATTGCAGAGAATGAGGGTTGATTATTATTGGCTTGGATATAAAAATTTTTTCTCTTTTGCGTCATTCTCCCTTCTCTGTAGCGCCAGTACGAGAGGTTGGTATTGAGTCTTATATACATCAGAGGAGGGTGATATGGCAAGAAGCAGTATCGAAAGATAGATCTATGCCATAATAAAACCCACCTACCCCTACTTTGTTGTACGCAAAAACAGAGGTAGATGGGTGTGATATTATGGGTCTTGCGATTTCTTAGCCTTTCCTTAAGCGAGGAGTATTCGTCGACCTGGATTGCTTGGACGCATAGGCCGCTAGAAGCCACACTACCGACTCTTATCAAGGAATTCGCTTAGCTTCTCATCGATCGATGTGAGCGATTGGCTCATCTGATTGACTCGCCGGACGAACCAAACAAGTAGCCAAATAGCCACCACAAATAGCACAACATGGAAGGCGACGGCCGACCAAAAAAGCGCATTTGCCTCGGGCGCGCGAATCAACAAAGCAAAATAAGCTGGTATATGAGTCATAATACAACTCCTTATGTTATTAGTTATTACTGAATGTTGTTTGCCCACCCAGCCTTATTGTGTAACATAAGGCTGGGTGGGCGTTCCGGTGGCTAGTCCAGCTTCAGGCAGGACCAGCCCTCAGCGAGCGCGTCGTTCGTTACCTCGGCCTTGGAACCGGGGTAGAATCGGTTGCAGTAGCCCTGGATGTCGACACTACCAGCCGACCCAAACGACACACCGAACGGGAACGTGTACGACATGTCGTAACACGTCCATGTGTACGGCTCGCCGAAGAAGTTGTAGACACGCGAGCTCAAAACGAACCCGCCCACCGCCAACGCAGCGGTAGCACCCAAGGACGCGATCTTCCGGAACTTCATGTTATCCTCCTCTAGGATTCCGGGAGCCCAAGATTTTTGGGCTCAACCAACATGACGATTTGATTGTAGCTGATATATATATATATCAATACTTGTTATGATATATTGCAATAATACGGTAAAATAACAGTGGTAAGTGGTGTCCATTCTACAACGATTTGTTCGGGTATGGGCGAACACTGTCAGGGCTATGCACCAACAGGAAGAGAACGAGATATATTCTACTAATTATGCCATAAAATAATTTGAGATAATTGTTCTACAAGCGTCAGAAAGCACCTACAAACGGTTCTTGCTCGTGCCCTGCGCGTTTTGCCCTTCGGCGTTCTTGCGCTGCTTGTATGCTTTGGTGACGGGCTCGAGGCCACGCTTAACGCGCTCGCGGTTGGCTTTGAGTTGCTTCTCGTCGCGGAAGGAGAGCTTGATGGGGGTGCCGGTATAGTCGTAGGTGTCGCGGATGCGCCGCTCGAGGTAGCGCTTGTAGCTCCAGTGGACGAACTTGAGGTTGCTGCCGTAGATAACGAACCATGGCGGGTTGGTGTCTGTCTGGACGATGTAGCGCAGCTTGGGGTGGGTGTTCTTGAGGCCAGCTGGTGGGTGCTTCTGCACAGAGCGCTGCAGGAGGTCGTTGAGGGTGCGCGTGGTGGTCTTTTGCTGGCGATGGGCAGCAATGCCAAGAGCGAGGTCGAATAATTTCGTCACATTCTGGCCCGTAACGGCACTGGTGAATATGAGTGGTGCCCACGGTGTGAAGTCGAACTGGGCGGAGATCTGCGGAGCGAGTGCATCGCGCGTGTAGGCATCTTTGCCTTCCACAGCGTCCCATTTACTTACGACGATGGCCATGCCCTTGCCTGCCTCGGCAATGATGCCAGCAAGCCGTTGGTCGAGGGCAGTGTTGAGTTCATTTACATCCATCAGGAGGAAGCAGATATCGGCCTCCTCGATGGCAGCCAAAGTGCGCAAGACGCTAAACTTCTCGATGCCCACCTCCTGCTTGCCTTGGCGGCGAATGCCGGCGGTGTCGAGCAGCTCGATGGTTTGCCCCTGGTAGCGCAGACGGATGCGATTGACATCGCGCGTGGTGCCTGCTACCCCAGCCACAATGGCTTGTTGCTTACCTGCCAGTGTGTTGAAGAGGCTGGATTTGCCGACATTGGGCCGGCCGATCAAAGCAATCTTGAGTACATCGCTCGGCTCGGCTTGGCGCTTCTCTGGGATGTACCGGCAGATCTCATCCAGTGCATCACTAATACTACTGTTGTGCTCGGCACTGGTGCGGATGATACTCTTGATGCCAAGGCGGAGGAATTCACTGGTGGGCAAGCTGCCCCGCAGGTCGGTTTTGTTGGCGATGAGAATGACGGGTTTGCGACTCTTGAGGGCAGTCTTGGCAACGCGCCGGTCTTCGTCGCTGGGGTATTCGGTGCTATCCACCACCACGAGGATGACGTCGGCCGCATCAGATGCATCGGTGATCTGCTCTTGGATACTTGCCTCAAACTCGTCTTCGGCTGGCTTAAGGCCAGCGGTGTCAACGAGCCAGAACTCATGCCCATGGTAGGCTGCCTTGCCCACCACCCGATCGCGCGTCGTACCGGCCTCGCGTGCCACGATAGCCTGCTGCGAACGCATCATACGATTAAACAGCGAGCTCTTGCCAGCATTGGCACGCCCGATGATTGCAACGGTAGGAAGTTTGGTAGCCATAATGATCTCATTATATCATGAAAGCGCGTGAGTGGATTTGCAGCACCCTACTGCTCAGCCACGTCCTGCCACTTGCCTCGTGGTAGCTTGCCCAGGCTATAGCTGCCAAAGTGCGTGCGGTGCAGGCGTGTGACGGTGTAGCCTAGGGCAGCGAAGGTGCGGCGGATCTGGCGGTTGCGGCCCTCACTCATGCTAATGTGCCACTCGGTGCGGCTATCGGGCCGGAGACGGGTGAGGATGAGCCGGCTGGTGCCATCGGCCAGCTGGATGCCGTAGTCGCTGATCATCTGTTGGTGGAGAGGCTCAAGCGGGTGGTCGAGCCGGACGTGGTATTCTTTGACCTTGGCAAACTGCGGGTGGGTCATGCGGTAAGCAAAGTCGCCGTTGTTGCTGAGCAAAAGCAGGCCCGAGCTATCGGCATCGAGCCGACCAACGGGTTTAAGAGCATGCAACTCTGCTGGCAAAAGGCTATAAATAGTGGGCTGTGGCCCCTGTTGCTTGCGCGAGCAAACGTAACCGACTGGCTTGTTGAGCATAATAGTGCGGTAAGTAACCTGCTCGGGTAGTGGCGCGCCCTGTACCGTTACCAAGCTGCCTGGCTGGAGGCGGGCACCGAGCACAGCTACCTCGCCATCAACTACGACATCTCCAGCGGCGATCAGGTCATCCGCTTGGCGGCGCGACAGGCCCAGCACGAGCGCAATATGTTTGTTGAGGCGAGTAGTCGACATGCCTCTATTATATCACCCAGGACGTGCTGGTCGAAGGCTCGACTCTGTGCCGATAACTCTCTCAATTAATGCTGATGGGTATGACGCGACCACGGCTGAGTAAGCACTGAGACAATGCCCCGTGTGCCGCGGAGAGCAGCCCGGCCAATGGCACGAATGCGGGTAAAGAACCGGCTACGCTTGACCTCTGGCACAACCAGTGGGTACTCAAGCGATGGATGTTGGCGGCTATCGGCCTGTAGTGGGTCGCCGCACTGCGCAGCAGAGCCAGTGACAGGGTCATCGGTAGGTTGTTCATGGAATGGGTAGTCGAATGGTGATCGATCGGGCATAACAGGCTCCATGCATGATGATTACCTAGTATAGCACGTGTGGAGCGATATAGATACGCTTTTTAGTGCGACCCGGCCGATGGTGCTGATGGCGCTGCCCGCTCAGTCTCTTCGAAACTGAGGTTGTCGTGGCTATGCTGTATGGCTGGTGCTGGGCGCGAAGGTGCGGCTCCTGGCTGAGGCGCTGATGCCGCATGATGAGTGGTTGATGGTTGCCCTGCTGCGGTGTTGATGGGCTGTGCTGCAGCAACGGGAGCTGGGCGGATGGCATCGTAGAGTGGATGATCGACTGGCGAGACCGACGGATGAGCGGCTGCACTACCCTGAAGCAACGCCGCGGCTAGTGCATCAGACGGGTCTGCAGCAATGGCTTGTGTGCTGTGCGGCGCAATGGCTGCACTATCAGGAGCGGGATGAGCTGGTGAATCCTCGTGATGCTCGTGGTGAGTAGCCGGTGGTTGAGCTGAGGCGACTGGCGCAGTATGGCTTGGCGCTGGTGTGTCGTATGTTGTGGTGGTTGGTACTGGTGGTTCAACTGGAGATGGAGTCGGAATGGTGTCCATCTGCTCATTGAGGCTGGCCACGGCGTCTGTGACGAGCTGGTTTTGGCTTGGCTGGTAGGCGGCTGCATCGGTGTCTGCCTCATCATCGACCTGCTGCGTGCTTGTGCGGAGAGCTTCGGCTAATTCGGCTTCGTCGTCGGCTGGAGTGTGGGTGTAGTGAGCAGGCTGGCTCGCCACAATGTGGTGGTGTACATCTGGAATACCTGATGGCGCTGTGCTATGCGGCGCAATAATATCGTTAATGAGTGGCTGCGTAGCGGGCGCATCACTGACTAGCGGTGCGTGTAGATGTGGAGCTTCTGCTGGGCTTGGTGCGCTATTAGTAGGGGCTGGGTGTTCATCGTGATGTGTGACGATCTCGGCCTCTGGCGTGTTCTCGGCTGGCGGTAAGGTGAATGGCTGTGGCGTAGTGGGCTCGGCTGGCGGCTGCGGCGCTGTGGGTTGTGAAGTACCATTGGCGGCATCGAGCTCGTCATCTATTAGACTGGCATAATCTGGCCTCGGCATAGAAGACTGTAGCGGGTGGATCACTCGCTCACCCAGGCTGGCTGGCCGCGGTGTGGAGAATGGCGCTGTGGGTTGTGGCAGTGTGGTAGGCTGGGGTTGACTGACTGGTGGCACTGGGTTGGCTGGTGTGCTTGGCTGAGGCTCAGGAGTGGTATGTGCTGCCGGCCGGTGGCTTACCCCTGTATCGCCAAGGACGTCGTGTACGGCGCGCACCACATCTTCAATACCAACCTGCGATTTGACGAGGTAGCGGTCTGCTCCCAGTGCCTCGCCACGCATGCGCTGGTCTTGGCTAGAGAGTGCCGTCATGATAATCACCTTGATGCCGCGCGTCTCGGTGGTGCTGCGCAAGATATCGAGCATGTCGAAGCCACTAATCTTGGGCATCATCACATCGCTGATGATGAGCTGCGGACGTTCTTTGATAGCCATGGCGAGTGCTTCTTCCCCATCGCCGGCCGACACGATGTCATACCCCTCGGCCAACAGGCGTACTCCGTATATTTCGCGCAGGCTTTTGTCGTCTTCGACAAGCAGAATCTTAACCTTTGTCATATCACCCTCTATTGTACGCAATTGTCGGCAAAAATACCATAGTGCTTGTGGTTTTTTTGAGAGGAATTAATATAAAGTGCTGTTCTGGTGATGGGTCTGGCGCACGGTTGGCTTTGTGTGAAGAGATTGACAGAGCGCTGGTAGTAATTTGAAATGGGTGCACGTATACCAGAAATTGCAAAACATCCCCTGCTCTTCGTAGTAACCCCACTATAAAAGAGAACATCTGAAAGCTCGCAACGTAAGCAGATATTCTATATTCTGGCTAGTGTGTATTTAGCCTGGCAGCGCTACTGGGTAGCTATTGACTATAAATATATACTATGGTATCATAGCACTCCTTAACAGAGGAAGATGAATATGACAACAACACGACAAATGCGACATGCCGGGGCGCGATACAAAAGCGAGAAGCCAAGCTGGGTCACGCGTTTTGCAGAAAAATTGCAATCGCCCGAGCGATTCTCACGGCGTGAGAAAGCAGCGCGGGCACTAGGGATGCTGGCCACCATTGGCGCCACGCTGACAGCTGCAACAGGTATTAGTCTCTATCATGACAGTGGCAATATGGAGCCTGTGGGTAACCTGCTTAATCCAGTTGCTGAGCATGTGATGACGACAGATGAGGACATTGCTAATGCCGATGGACTCTCAAACAGTATTGCGCTTGAAGGTCGCCAGATGGAAGAGACGGCCATGCACGGGGTAGCGTGTGGTACTGAAGCAATGGCTCTTAGCGCTGCTGCGGTATATCTGTTCAACGGGCAGATGGAACGTAGTAGATCACAGCGCAAGAAGATTCAGTCTCGGTCGTAAGAGTATGGTAGTAGCCTAGGGTTTTACCCGTTATAGGGCTCGCTCCTTTACCGCAATAGAAGGCGATACAGTAATTTTAGTATACCGAGGTCGGTATCGTGGAGATATCGGCCTCTGTAGCTTATTGTCAGCGAGATAAGAGCTATCGCACTGGCCGTGGTGGCGTGGCAGAGCGTGGTGCGGCGAGGACATCGCGGACGCGAGTGGGGCTGCGCCGGGGCTGGCTGGTGGCAATGATATGCGCCGTGGGCGACGTACTTGGCGCAGATGGTGGTGTGGCGCTTGAGGGAGTGGCAGGAGCAGCCTGGGCAACGGTAACAGTGGTAGATTGCGCGTTTTTTGCTGCGGGTGGCGCAGCTGTATGGCCGCTCTTTTGGGCTGAGCGCTGGGTGCGAGTAGCTAGGCTTGGCTGCGGCAAAAAGCCTTGGCTCTGGAGTGCGGCTGCGGCAAAAGCTGGCACTGGGCGAGGTGGAGCTGCCTTGGCGGCTTGTGCTACTGCCTTGGCTTTGGCAGCGAGGGCGGTTTGGGCGTCGTGCTCGCTCAGGCGTGGGAGCTCAAGGAAGAAAGTACTTCCCTGCCGGTACGCACTCTCCACCCACAAGCGGCCACCCATCACCTCTGTGAGGCGGCGACTGAGGTAGAGCCCCAGGCCGGTGCCGCCAATCTCGCGCGTGTCCGAATTATCCACCCGGTAGAACTTCTGGAAGAGGTGTGACTGATCTTCCACTGGTATGCCAATGCCAGTATCGGCAATGGCGATCGTCACGCGCCCACTACCACCAGTTACATCCACCGTTACACGCCCGCTGGGAGTGTACTTGATAGCATTCTCCACCAGATTATCGAGCACCTCACGCAGCTGGTCTGGGTCGACAGAGACATAAAAGGCAGGGCTCAGCGTCCGGCTGGTAAAGGTAGCGCTGTGCTCACCGCCAGTTGTGCCAGGGCGTGGCTTGAAGATAAGCTGGAGCTTTTTGTCCTCAGCTTTGTGGCGCAGCCCCTCTACAATGTCGCTGACAAAGGGGATGAGGTCGATCGCTTCAGGATTGCTCTGCAAGCGGCCATCGTCGGCTTTGCTCACGTCCAGCAGGTCTTGAAAGAGCCGGCCGAGGTGCTCAGCCGAGCGGTGTGCTTTGGTAATGAAGTCGCGGGCGCGCTGGTCGATGGTAGCGGTGGCGGGGTTCAGTGTGAGGCCAAGGTAGCCCTCGATTGACGCCACAGGGGTACGCATCTCGTGGCTGGCGGTGCTAATGAACTCGGCTTTTTGGCGTTCCTCGGCCTTTTCCTTTGTTACATCACGAAAGACGACGATGACTCCGCTGCCTGGCTCGCTGCTGACAGGCGAAATGACGAGTGAGATGATCGGCGTCTTGCCAGAGCTGGTCACAAGGCGTAGGCGGTCGGTGGTGAGGGGCTGGTTGTCCGCTAGGACGGCAGCGATGGGGTCGGTATCATTGGTAATGGGGTCATTCTTGGCGTCGATAAGCTTGAGGACGGATTGGTAGCTGAGGCCCAGAGCATCTTCATCGCCCCAACCCACGAGGCGTTGGGCTGCTGGATTGATGAGTTCAATCATCCCATCTGCGTCTAATGCCATCACGCCATCGCCAATTGCATTGAGCACGATATCCGACTTGCCTGCCACCTGGCTTAGTGTGGCGGCAAGCTCGCGGTATGAGGTAGTGCGGGCCTCGGCAGCGCGATCATCCGGCCCCCAGAGCAAGCACCCCACCAAGATGGGGAGCTCACCCGTCAGCATAGCGCTGGGGATCATCGTGCTTGTAATATGCCCTGCCAGCACTCCCCAACTGAGATAGGCATTGACTAGCAGCAAGACGAGCGCTAGCCCTACCCAGCCAAAAAACATTGCAAAGACTGCTACCAAGAGCCAGGCTGCAATAAAGGGTGAGCTAAGCCCACCAGTGCCAATAATAAGCGCGCCTGTTGTGGCCACAGCGCAAAGATACACCACCAGACTCGCCTGCCCAAGCCGCTGCTGCGGTGGCCAGATGTGAAGCACCGCTGCCACAACCCCTGTTATACCGGCCAAGATAACGGCAATGAGTGGCATGCCAAGCACGAGGTTGTATTGATCCACCCCGCCAAAGTGCCGCCATGCCCACAGCGCCACGATGATGACGGCATAGAGCATACTTGCCTCGCACAAGCGCCGGTGCCAAAACCGGCTGATTTGTTGCACCCCCATTGGTTATCCCCCTTATGCTTTGTGTGTATTATAGCGGATTGCTTGGGTGATAGCAATGGAGTGCTGGACGAGATAGCCGCGCTCGCTGTCAGCCGCTTCTTATGAGCCTAGTAGCAATTTATTCGCCCATTTTTCTCTATATTGTGCTACAATAGTGCCAGAAAACAAAGGAGGCCATATGGCAAAAAAATCAACCAAAGCAGCGGCCAAAGCAGCCGCGCCATCAACAACCACAAAAACAAAGGTAACGGTATCGACCACTCGCAAAAAGACGCCTAAGCAAATGCTTGACATCCTGCTCATCGCAGCCTGCCTGGTGCTCAGCGTTATCGTAGTGGTGCTGAGTATCTCGCACAGCATCGACCCGCACACCGCCATCGTCATGCTCAGCATTGGCCTGGCCTGCCTCAGTGCCTATGTGCTTAACCACGCAGCCAGCCGGTAGAACCCCTGCTTTGCTGCTCTTAATAAATAACCCGCTCGCAATTGACGGGTTATTTATTATTCTCCCTTTTTGTTCTCACGAAATTTGCTGGGATATTTTGCGTGTTATAGCACTGTGCGCGTGTAATACATGCCAAAATAGACAAAGATCACCTTGCACAAAAAATACTTTGATGTTAGTCTAATTAGACGGTCATCAAATAATCTGAAAGGAGCAAACGTATGAAAGCACTTATCATCAATCGTCATGACCGCTTTGACGGGTTGGACTACAGCGAAGCACCAACTCCAGTACCGGGACCGGGAGAAGTGAGTATTGATGTCCAATACGCGGGTGTTGGTTTAATTGATGCTCTTTGGACGACAGGGTTTATGCCGTCTCGGCTGGGACGTATTCCTGGTCTAGAGGTGTCGGGTACGATCC
>CAUTXC010000018.1:0-19360 GCA_963542675.1 uncultured Candidatus Saccharibacteria bacterium
CGTACCAACAAGCTCTTACCCGAACCCACCCCAGTCGAAACAGGCTGGGATGCGGTTCCAGATGTTGAACAACGCTCACCCACCAGGGTGGGCGTTGTTCGTGTTGTGGGGCTCGTGGGCTCATCGTCAGCGGTGGGCGGCGTGGTTGAGCTGTCAGGCTGAGCTGCGTGCTGCAGATAGTGCGCATGAGCGGCGGCGTGCAGGCTGGGGCTGGTTAGCTGGTCGAAAGGTGGGACGAGCAGAGCGCTAAGACGAGTGCCGGAGCCGGTGTCGGCGAGGTTGACGGGGTGAGAAGTCACGGCTGGCGTGTCAGCATCGGCACTTTCTCCCCCGCTGGCATCGTCAGTTCCTTCTTCTCCAGCGCTGTGCTGCTCATCGTGTGCGTTCGCGTCCTTGCCTGGCTGCTTGCCGCTGTCGGTCGTGCCATCGCCTGTGCTAGGCATAATGACCCGTCCCTCCTCATCGACGAGTGGGTTCACTAGGACCCGCTGGAAGAACACCTGGTTGAGCAGCTTCTTCAGGTGGTCTGGTGCTGCCGTGTAGAGGCGGTGGCAGTCTTCGAGGAGGTCAAGGGCCTGGGTGAGGTGCTGGCGGACTTCGGCGGCGTCGGCCTTGTAGGCGGTTAGCTGGCGCTCGATCTGGTTCAGCTCGCTCGTGAGCTTGGCTTGTTCCTCCTTGAGGAGGTCAAGGGGGATGGCTCCTTCGTAGTGGGCATGAAGGAGACGGCGGCGTCTGTCCTCGATGTTGGTGCGCCGGGTGGTGAGGGAGCGTACTGCTTTGGCCTTGTCCCCTTCTATCTGAGCTAGCTCGTCGTGGAGGTAGTGCTCGATCTGCGTTCTGTCTGCTGCACTGAGCTGGATGGTTTGGTAGAGCTCTACCATCCGCTCTTCGACGACGTCGATGAGGACGGCGGTGAAGGCGCAGTCGTGGAGGCGGCAGCGGCGGGCGCAGACGAAGTAGCTATAACCGTAATATAGCCAGGTGAAGGATGCTAAAACGAATTGTTTAAAATAGAGCAGTCTGTAGAGGAGTTTCACCTTCACCTACGTCCGTAAACACGACACTCCGTCCGACGAGGGGCTTTATATCTAGCAAATAATTACTCAAATGACCATGCCAAATTAAGCACTGGCCAACTGCATAAGGTCCGTCAAGGAGGCTCCATGACATCGAACCAGCAGGCAGGATGCGACATTCTTCAGACTTCTGTTTCAGGTTGACGATCGTCGGCAGCATATCACACCAAATCGTGCCTGAAACTGAGACATCCCGGTCGTCTACAATTAGCTGAGAAACAGCATGCAGATCAGCCGTTACCTGTTCCGCAGAAGGTAGAGTCGAGATAAGATTGGTCTTCAAATTACCGCGAACTGTCTGCGCTATACCATGAGCGTGCGATATTCTAGATTCCAGTTGACGGATAGCTATTCCGTCAGGCCGACTCGCAATCCTCATAGCTGCCAACGCGCCCTGTTCGTACCAACGGGCTGGATGGCGTGATCGTGCAGCTGTACCAACTTTTACAACCCCACCGCCAAAAGCAGCCAAATAGAGGTAATGCTCTTGGGACACGTAGTTGCGTAGTTGTGGTGGCACAGCATTCAGGTGTTTAGTGTTGTGTAGCGCTACGAAACCTTCTTGAAACTGACAAGACCAACATTGATGCCCTTTGGCCACCTGAGAAGCATGCGGGCAGGGAGTATGTATTCCAGTAGTGCCATAAGAAAAGTCATAATAACCAGTGCAGTGTCGTTCGGTCCCTCGTGGCAATGGGATTCCAGCGGACAAGTTAATCGCAGTAACGACACCATTACGGATGATCTCATAATGAGGATTACCGTTATTTTTCCACGTTATTCCGCAAAATATATCCATGTCTGTCATTTCTCTATAAGAGCATATCAAGATATTATATTGCCCTACTGCTCACATACTATACCATTACAGCGATGGTTAGCACGGAAATTATCTGCTACTATAGAAGAAGGAGACTTGACATGCAAGAAGTTACAGCACTATATAACTCTTCCCTCGCCGCTTACAACCGTTTAGCACCGACGTATGGTTTGAAGGATGGTGTTGAGATTATCAATGAAGACCTCGCGCGTTCGTTTGCTACAATGCTTCCACCGCATGGCCGAGTTCTTGACCTAGGTTGTGGGCCAGGCCAGTATAGTCGGTATTTTGCCTCACAAGGCTATGACGTCGAAGCAGTTGACAATAGCCCAGCAATGATAGAAGAGTTACATCGTCGAGGAGCATCAACAAAAGTAACAACTCGATGCCTTGACATGAGACAACTAGATTATAATGACAGCTTCGTTGGTGCGTTTGCCCTTGCCAGTCTCATACATCTCAGGCAAGAAGACCTTCCTGCCGTTCTTGCGTCAATCCATGCCGCCCTTATTCCTGGTGGCGCATTCCTCGCGAACTTTGCTATATCCGATCAAGGGCTCCGCTTTGAGCGTTTAACAGCCACCGATTACGCGCAGTCTGGGCGATTCTTTCAGCATTACAAGACAATAGACATCCCGCGTCGCATGCTTAAGGAGGCTGGGTTCCGCATCGACCGAATCGATATCCGTATCGTGCGCCCGATACTCAGTGATGGGACCCGAGGGCATACTGAGTGGGCGAATTTTATGGGAGTACGGATAACGGATTAACTCATCATTTCTGCAATTATATTGTATAATGCAGTTACTATGCCTGCTCGTTTTCTTCATCGCCACAAACGTCTCACCTTTACCCTACTCGTTATTGTCTGCTTAACCCTATTTCTCAATTACGGGCCGTGGAGCGCTCGAGGTACTTTTGCGCGTATCGTGACGGAGGAGGTGACGCAGCGCGTCGATATCACCTACGACTCAGGCAATACAATGCATTATTTGGGCCCGCACGCTGACCCCGATGGGACAGTAGTTGGGCGCATCCGCCCCACATCTGGCCAAGGAACAATATCCTTGCCAGAGCGGGTGTTTCGAGACTGCCCACGTGGCTGTAGTCGTTGGGAATCACCAGAAGACCAGTCTGCTCATGCCGGTCTGACGCGTGCTTATGCTGTAGACAATGCCGTTGGTGGTAACTTTCTTCATCTCCCAACGTTTGGGCAACCAACTGCTCGCGATCTTTTTCTGCAAGCTATTGCGCCTGATGCTCGCTGTATAACGCGCTCTCGGGGAGGTGTTGGAAGTTTCGATGTAGTGTGTATAAATCAGAAGACTGGTGCTTTTTTGTATCGATTGTCCGAAATATCATCAACCCACAACGACTAACCCCTCGACTGCAGCATTGCGTTAATGAGTTAAATAATAACTAATGTGTGAAGCTCTACCCCACCAGGATTTACCAAAGCAGCCTGAAAACGACCTACTGCTTTGAAACACTTCCGCAAAAAACGACACGGAAGCTTAGCCGGACGACCAGTCAATACCCAAAAGTATTGGGCGTCTCGCGATAGATGTAGCTTCAAACTACAAGGTAATGGCTAGGCTCTCATCATTTTGTGGGGATATTAAGGAATTGGTCAGTCTAAAAATAAAGAGGGTTGTGAGCGCCTACTCCGTTTTTGTTGATCCAACTATATCATCACATAAAACAGCCATAAATACTCTAGCCCTTATCTTTGATCATTACTTTCCTGCTTTAATCTCACAAGAATTATACTAACGATACCAACAAGCAATAGCACTACACCGCTAATGTAATCTGAATATACTTCAGGCCATGGCCGCACTATCGAGTATGGTATTAGTTTTCGAGTCACAATAGGCTCGAGAATTGCTCCGATCGGCAGGATAAACCAAAATATACGCGATGACTTTTTTGGTAAAGCTGCAATCCAGCCACATACCCCCAGTGGTGTACATAGCACAAGAGCAGCAATAAACCAAAATGAATTCGCCATAAATATCGTGGGGCCATACACCCCAATAAGACAGCCGATACCGTAATGGAGTAGCAGTGTGAGTTCTGCAATGGCAGCGCCACTGATCGCCGCTTTTACCAAGCCCTGAGACCTCCACCCTGCCAAGAATGGCAACGCCGCCCAGACAATACCTGAACTAAATAGCTTGCTGAATATCTTGCGGATACAAGAGTATAGCTGCCACTGCCCTTCCATTTCTTGGGGGAAGTATATATTGCTGACAAGCGATAGTATCGCTAACGCAAGGGATAGGAGAATGACAATCAGGTATTTATGGCGAATTATTTGCATGGTCTGATCATAGGGAATCATTGAGTTGCCGTCAATCTGCATTATCAACACGACATCTAACAATACTGACGCCGTATCCCTCAAGAAGAACTGTCAGTCTTTGAAACGCTGTATCTAACATAACGCCAATTTTTGCTTGGTTGTTTCCAGACGCCGTTAGTGTCACACCAATTCTTCCACCTTCTTGACGAATCGGACGAGTTTTCACATACACCTTCACGAATTCACGAGTCAGTACAGCAGATGCTTCTGCAAGGACCGACTCATCATTTGTACTCGTCATGATCGTCATCGTTCTTAAAAATCCGCTACCGAGGCGGCGTTCCAAAATACCGGATGCATGCCTACTAACTATCGCGCGAACCTCTGCAGGAACACCCGGAAGACACAGAACAGACATCGTATCATCTACATCAATAACGACCGCTGGTGCAGCACCAACCGGATTATAGATTGGCACTGCCCCGGTGGGCAGCAAAGCCATCTTTTTGCGAGCATTCCTTGCTGATGCAGACACATCCCGATCAACTATTCCTTGTGACTCCAGGTCAGAATATCGTTTCTGGACATATTCAATTGCAGTTTGATTAATCTCAAGTGGCAACTCAAGGGCGCGAGCAACTGACTCGACAGTTCGGTCATCAATCGTTGGACCAAGACCTCCAATGGTAAAAATCAAGTCTGGCTCCGTACGTATGCAATATGCCAACGCGTCTTGTATTGCAGTTGGGTCATCGTGTACCGTAACTACCGTCGTAACCAGCGCACCACGACCAGCAATTTGTGCGCAAAGCCAGTGAGAATTAGTATCGAGTGTGCTTCCATTGAGCACCTCGTCGCCTATTGTGATGATAGCTCCTCGCCTGCGAGGCATATGTACACCCCCTCTTTTCTATTATATTAAATGGCTAATTGCTGCGTCATGTTTTGAGTATCACTAAATCAGAAATACTCTAATTATTCATTGAACTCTGATGGCATGCACAGGTAACCCTATCACTCAAATTATTGATTATCTGTCAATCTGCAACACCCATCACCTCTTACATTCAGCACCACCCATCATTATCGGGAGTATAATCACCCATTGTTAATTCATCAATCAGGCTGCACATCATGCATTGCACCATCTTCATTCGAAGCTGTGGGAGGTACTTGAGCTTGTTCCTCCGCTTTTGCTGTTTGCTGTTCGGCAGCAATTTGTGCTCGCACTTGGCGTTCAATCTCGTACCGAAGCTGCTGCTCATTCTGTACTAGTGTATTTGGTTGTGCAGGTTGGAGGTAGCGCTGTACCTTCTCTAGATGTACCAAAATAGGCGTTACTATTAAGCCAAATACAGTGAGTATACCAAAAACTACCAAAAAACGTAGCGTACTTGATGTATCTCGCACATTAAACCATACTATACTCAAGCATGCCATACTTAAAAGACTGGCGCAAGTAACCGTCATCATTTTCATTCCTATGATGAAAGAGTTTTTGTTGGCGTATGACAAGGTCTTTACGCTAAGTGTAATGAGCAGTGCAATAATTAATGCTGTGAGCGTAAGCTTCGTCGTAATCGAGATGAAGTCGCTGCATATTTGTGTCTGAACATGACCTTCGTAGTCATAGTTGCTATAGTCGCTATAATGTCTATTATATCGACTCCCCGTACTGACAGAGGGACGACAAAAACTAAGAAACCGATAGAGATTCCACTGGATAACAAACATACCAGTAAACCACTGAGCATTGAGGATGATCGACATAATGGATAGAATTTTTATAATTATTCGGTTATCCGTAAGTCGCGATATGTTGCTCATAGCAATTAATGATGCGATTGCGGCGCAAAACGTCGTGAATAGGATCCGCCAATCAATTTCTTGCGATAATACTGCAAGAATCCCGAGAAGTGCGCACAATGTTAGCAAGCCAATTGACAGATAGAGCAGAACACTTCGCAATTGCGCTACAGAGTAAGATTGTTTCATGGCACTATCATACACCATTTACTATCTATGTCAACTCGCTTTAGTCATTTAATACACCACCCCAGCCGGCAACGTTGTTGGGACTGCTGATGACGCATCCTCAATTGACGCGCATGGGTATGAGCAGTAATCAACCGACAGGAATCCAGCCGATCGGTAATTGCCACTAGCCTTCGCTCCACCAAATGGTGCCGCAGTCGTTGCGCCAGTCAGTGGCTGGTTCCAGTTGATGATGCCTGCCTTTGTTTGCTGATAAAACGCTTCGTATTGTGCACGCTCGCGAGTGACAATGCCAGCAGCAAGACCAAACTGTGTTGCGTTTGCTTGGGTAATTGCTTCAGCCAGAGTCTGCGCTATTGACACCTGAAGGAGTGGTCCAAAGATTTCTTCATCTGGCAATGGCGCGCCAGTGACATCGATCAACCCAGGACTGACAAAGTTGTCACCAAGCGTCGGGATTGGTTCAGCCGGAACGAGAACATGCGCGCCAGCTGAGACGGCAGCATGGTACTTGTCAAAGAAATGACGAACCGCCCCATAGTCAACCAACGGACCCATGAAAGGCGTTGGACTGGTATCAAACTGATCACCAACGACAATGCTCTCAACCGCTTGCTGAAGTGCAGGAATAAATTCGCCTGCAATCGCCGCATTAACGATAAGCCGTCGCGCCGATGAGCAGCGCTGGCCGCTTGAAATATAGCCAGACTGCAGCGCAATGTGCACTGCGAGGCGTACATCATCATAGTCCCAGATGACAAGTGGGCTATTGCCACCCATTTCGAGGGCGCAGATCTTGTCTGGTGCACCAGCAAGCTGCTTTTCGATCGACACGCCAGCCGCTCGACTACCGATGAAAAGGACGCCGTTCACTTGAGGATGTGCAATGAGCTTTTGTGCTACGTCTCCATCGCCATGAATAACCTGAAGCACCCCATCTGGCAGTCCAGCCTGTTGCCAGAGTTGCGCGTAGTACTCACCAGCATATGGCACTTTCTCACTTGGTTTGAAAATCACAGCATTGCCAGCAAGAAGAGCAGGCATGACATGGCTATTTGGCATGCTCATTGGGAAGTTGTATGGCCCCAGCACTGCCATAACACCATGAGGTCGATAACGCGTCACCGACTGGCGTCCATTGACTTGTTTCGTAACTGTCTGAGCCCGTTGGTCATAGGCGTCGAAGACCGCCTGTACTTTATTACCAAGTGACTTGACTTCGGTGCGCGCTTCCCAGAGTGGCTTGCCATTATCCTGCGAAATAATGCGTGCAGCATCTTCGCTATGTGTCGTCACTTGGTCAGCAAAGGCGCGGATAATGTCTTTGCGCACATCAAGCGGTGTCGCCTCCCATGTGTGCTGTGCACGCGTTGCGACAGAAACAGCCTGTGCAATTGCCGCGTCATCCGCAAGGTTTCCAGACCAGATCGGTTCGTTGGTGGCGGGGTTACGGGATATTATTCGTTGATCGACACTCATATTCATTAGCCTCTTTCTTCCTCTATTTTATTGAGGCACGACAAAGAAATCAATTGCTATAGATAGCAGATACGCTTCCTCGCAATGCTTTATTGCCAATCCACCGTATATTCATTGCGTAGCATTGCAGTAATGGTACGAGCTTGTAGAGTGGTTTTTGTCCCAGGATTAAGAATGCCATGAGGGTCAAAGAGCTGCTTGATTTGTTGGTAGAGAGCTGTAAGATCTGGATTCTGCGTAGCGCGCACAAAACGAGTTTTGAGCCGACCCTCACCACCACTCATCACCAAATGACCGTCGTAGAGCGCAAGCAGCTTGGTAAGCTCGTCGTAGAGCTTAAAGATCTTCTGCTTATCACTCACTTTACGCAGCGAGAAGCGCGGATAGACACCGTAGAGATTCAGGCTAGGATAACCAGCAAGGGGTAGTGGTAACTGCAGTGCACGAGCAAGTGGCACGAGTGCCCGAGCAAATTCTTCGAAGCGCTGTGGCGGCACATAAAACCCCTCAAACAAGCGCGGCGCACCAATATGCGCGGCATCGGGCCAGCGATACTGATCAAGCGCAGCAAACCCCGCCGCCACATCTTCATCATCGTCATCTTCAGCGATAGTGACGACCATCTCACCCACAGATTGCAGCTGCTCAAGCTTGGCCTGTTTGCGAGCACGCGTTCGAGTGTTAAAGTCATCGAGTGTCACGAGTAAAACTGCCTGCGGCGTAAACTGCTGGGCAGCCGCCTCATAAAAAGCGTATTTTTTGCCATCACGGCGGAGTTGCTCAAAAATCGCTGCATCGAGATAGCTGAGTTGCGCTGGCTGAAGTGCATCAATATCATCAATCGCTGCCTGAGCATCGCCACTACTCCGAAATACCAAGGCTACCCTTGTCTTGCGAAAGCTAAAGAATTCTGTCTTGAGAATTAGCTCGTCAATAATCCCCAGCGTTCCCTCACTCCCTACAAAGAGTGGCCCGAGATCAAACGTCCCATCGGGCTGCTTAACCCGTGCAATACCACTATAACCAGACGTGTCATTGGGGTTAATCTGCTCAATTAGCGCTGCATTATCAGTAATAATTGCATCGATACCACGATAGATGTCACCTTCAAACCCAGGCAGACCTTTGCGCTGGCTGAGCTCGCGCCGCGAGAGACGCTCTGTCTGCATAACGTCGCCGTTGGCGAGTACAACCTCGATTTGGTCAATCGCTTCGGCTGGATTGGTCGCTCGGCTTAGCAGTGTTCCGTGTGCACCAGCTGCAATAACTCCACCAACTGTACCTCGCTGGCTAGTCAGCGGTCCAACACCAGCACCATGCATACTCAGCGCCGCTGCTACACTGTGTGCTGGTACACCTGGCTGGACGCGAACCCGCTGCGATTTGCCATCATATTCAAAGATCGTGTCGAGAGCTGCCGTATCGAGCAGTATCCCCTGCCCCACGGCGCCACCCAGCGCACCACAGCCAGCGCCGCGTGTAACGACTGGTATCCTGTGACCCTTCTCGGCCATTTGCCAGGCAAAACGGGTGATCTTGCGAATATCACTCACGACGCGCGGCACTACTACGAGTTCTGGCGTTGCCGCTAGAATACCGGCATCTGCACTGACTGACGCACGCCAATCGGCTCGAGTTGAAACAGACCCGGCAATATGACTGCGTAAATAATTTGCAATTTTACTCACATTTCCCCCGTTAGCTTACTGCTTATACTATAGCACAGGGCAGCGCATTTACACCAGGTGCGGTACAATAAAAATGTGAACTTATCGACACAGCTCTCTCAAATCAAAGGCGTTGGGCCAAAAACAGCTGAGCAACTGGCTCAGGCTGGACTCTTGACTGTCAATGATCTCATCATGTTTTTGCCACGCAAGCACGATGATTTTACTGCAGCGAGCTCAATCGCAACGCTAACACCAGGCAATGTGACTATCACGGCGCGCTGCGAATCAATCAGCACGCGCACGGTGCGGCGTGGTCTCCGCATTACCACAGCAGTACTGGCAGATAGCTCGGGCAAGCTCAACGCCGTGTGGTTTAACCAGCCGTATCGAGTGCAGCAACTCGCGAGTGGGGATGAATGTTACTTTCGGGGACAATTTGAGTATAAGAATGGCCGCTACCAACTCACCAACCCAAGTGCCGAGCGTGTCAAAGAGCTTGCCCATCATGGCACTAGCCTACTGCCCATCTACCACGCAGTGCACGGCCTCAAAAGCCAACTGGTGCGCAAATTACTCGCTGAGCTACGACCACTGATAACAATGCTGCCCGAGACACTCCCCTCGCACATTGTTGCACACGAAGGCTTAATGAGCCGGAGCGAGGCGCTGCTTGCGATGCATTTCCCTACCACATCAGAGGATGTCGCAAGAGCACGCCAGCGCTTTGCCTTTGAGGAACTCTTTAGCTTGCTGCTTGCTAGTCAGCTCAATCGCCAGGCGCATGCTCAGCTCCAAGGCTATGTCATACCGTTTGAGCAATCTATCGTGAAGTCATTTGTGAATGCTCTACCCTTTACTCTCACAGACGATCAACGCCGAGCAGCCTGGGATATCCTGCAAGACTTTCAGCGTAGTACACCAATGAATCGCCTCCTCCAAGGTGACGTGGGTAGTGGCAAAACAGTGGTCGCTGGCCTGGCTGCTCGCCAGGCTGCCAGTGCTGGCTACCAAACCGCCTTGATGGCACCGACAGAGATTCTTGCCCGTCAGCACGCCGCTACGCTCGATGCATTACTTACACCCTTCGGTATCAAGGTTGGGCTGCTGACTGGCAGTGTGACCGGTGCTACGCGTAGCGAGCTTGTACAGCGAATTGCACGCGGCGAGGTAGATGTCGTAGTAGGAACGCACGCACTCATCCAAGACTCGGTGAATTTTGCACGGCTTGGCTTTGTGGTAATCGACGAGCAACACCGTTTTGGCGTGACGCAGCGCCAGAAGCTACTTGATAAATCCGGCCATATGCCACACCTACTTGCTATGACAGCGACACCGATCCCCCGCAGCCTTGCCCTGACCGTCTATGGCGAGCTTGATATTAGCATTATTAGCCAGCGCCCGGCAGGTCGCCAGCCGATCATCACCAAAATTATCTCTCCCGCCTCGCGCCCAGCCCTGTACCAACGCGTCACGAAGGAGCTCGAGGCTGGCAGCCAAGCCTATGTCGTCTGCAGCCTCATCGATGACAACCCAGACAATGACGCGCGCAGTGTTGAAGCAACCGTACGTCATCTCAAGAGCAGCACCTTAGGCCGGTGGCGAATTGGTCTGCTTCACGGCAAGATGAAGCCTGCTGACAAAGAACGGGTGATGCAAGAATTTCACCAGCATGTATATGATATTCTCGTGAGTACCACAGTAGTAGAAGTTGGTGTTGATGTGCCAAATGCGACAGTGATGATGATCGAGGATGCCGAGCGATTTGGTCTTGCCCAGCTCCACCAGCTGCGTGGCCGAGTGGGACGTGGCGCACGCCAGAGCTACTGCTATCTTTTGCTTAATAACCACAGCAGGCCGAGCCAGCGTCTGCGCGAGGTGGAGGCTTCAGATGATGGCTTTCATCTCGCCGAAGTCGACATGCAGCTCCGCGGCCCGGGCGAAATTTACGGCAAAGCCCAGCATGGCGCGCTCAATCTGCGCATTGCGAGCCTAGCCGACAGCAAGGCAATCGCCCGAGCCCAAAAAGCAGCGCAAACCTTTATCGCAAGTGGTGATTCACTTGAACACTACCCGGAGCTCCAGGCAGCGGTGCAACGCAATCAACGACTCACGACACTCAATTAAGCTGAGGTAATCTTAATTAATTTATAATTCTACCTTTTTCATTCTCTCCGTTCTCACCCATTTAGGGTTGGGAATGTCATTTTAGAGCATTTCGTCCACATTCCAAACCTTCTCCTTATAGTAATCTTTATCATTTCATCTAATGAAGTACAGCTACTGTCTGTTACATAAAGTCATCAAATCTATATAGTATGAGGAATACTAGGTATGCGTAGTATTTTCGGAGAAGAAACACAAGAGCGGGTGGACAAGCAAAATCAATCAGACCTCTCCTGCTCGCATAGCATCAGCTCGCTACACCCACTGAACAGCATGGAATACCATCAAAATAATGAAACGTGGATAATCTCGACAAAACACATCCACAGTAACGATTCAGCCACGCCAAAATCTGCTATACTATATGAGATATGTACAGTGGAACAACCTTTCGAGACCAGTCGGGGCACTTGGTTGGTGTTCATCAGCGAATCGACCAGATCGCACGGCGCGACCTTGGCCAGATGTGCAGCCATCATGTCGCCATTCTCCACTTCCCAAGCTCGCGCGACATTCTCCATTTCGAGGGTAATAATGGTCCCGACGGTATCAAACGCAAAAGCCCCAGCGTCGATGAACCCTGGCACTACATCGACCCTACCAAGCCAGACGACCGCGACCTCGTCGTTATGATTCTCGATCATCATTACAATCTTGTTCAAGCACTACGTCAAAACAACACAGTGCGTGCCGCCTTTGAGGCAGCGTGGATGTCGCACGCTATCGTCGATGGCCTCACGCCAGCTCATCACTATCCGCTGAGTGATAAAATCGAGGAACTCTGGGGTCGCCCCAAAGAGGAGCGCCTTACCGTCTTAGATAAGAATTTCATCCATGGGACGACGGGGCTCGACACCATTAACAAAAACTGGGAATACTGGGGAGCGAAAGGCGTCTTTGCAACGCATATTCTCTTCGAGCTTGGCGTGGCCGCCTCGATGCGCACTGCCCGTTTTGCAGACACCTGCCCATCGCCCGAGTGGGTAGCTGAGGCAGAGCAATTCGGTCTGGAGGCAGTCTTTTTGCGAGCAGTGCAGCGGGTGTATACACTTGATATGTATCACACTTTTTGGCGTAATGGCTGGACGACGGGCTTAGCCTTGCAGACGCGCAATGAGCTCATCCCAGAGATTATTCGCACTGTTGCCTTCGCGTGGTACAGTGCACTATGTGAGGCTTATCCATTATGAAAGTCCGAGTCATTGCTGGACGCTATGGCGGGCGTTGGCTCGATGCACCAGATAATCGCCGTACCCATCCCATGGGCGAGCGAGTGCGCAATGCGCTGTTTAATTCGCTTGGCGATGCAGTGCAGGATACCCGCGTCCTCGATGTCTTTGCTGGTACTGGTGCCGTTGGTCTAGAGGCGTTGAGTCGTGGAGCTCGCCAGGCAGTGTTTGTCGAGCGTGACCGCCTCGCCTTCACCATCCTCTGTAAGAATATCGCAGCGCTTGGTGCTGATTCATCTGCTACTGCAATCAAAGCTAGCGTCGGCCCATGGCTTGGTACTTACCATGATAGAACCTTCGATATCATCTTTGCCGACCCGCCCTACCACGATCTCCAGCTTACAACAGTTAGCCGACTTTTTACCCTTCTCAAACCAGGCGGATTTATGGTATTATCACATACAGGAATAGGTGAGGGGCCAAAATTAGCAAACGACATTGTTGTGGTGGACAATCGTAGTTATGGAAACGCACACCTCACCTTTTTCCGCCGAGCTGATGGACGCAGCTAAGGTTGCAGATACACCAGCTCATTTGGTATAATAACCTTGCTATGCGGATGTGGTGGAATTGGTAGACACGCATGCCTTAGGAGCATGTGCCCTCGTGGCGTGAAGGTTCAAATCCTTTCATCCGCACCAACTATCATGGGTTTGTTTTGTTGCCGTTTCTTGCGGCACTTTTTTATAATTTGCGGCATGGAGCTTTCTTTTTGCATCCTTCCTCAAGAATTCTATAGAAGTGTTCTATTTCTCAAATATAATTTTACACTAAGAATAAAATCTATTGAGCGTAATGAATGCTTGATAGCCCAACAGACGAAACAAGCAAGATAATAACCTAAACTTATTGATACATTAAAGGAGAAGCAATGAGCCAACAGTTAGAACGAGAGCGCACATTCCTCGCAAAAGAGCTGCCACAAGAAATCAAAACAACCGAGCCAACTCGCATTGTTGATATTTATATCCCAGACACGCCAGCACATTCTCACCTTCGGCTCAGACAAAACGGCAAAACATATGAAATCACCAAGAAGACCTCCGTTGCAGCAGGTGATGCGTCCGAGCACATTGAGCAAACCATCCCTTTGACAGAGGAAGAATTCGCAGCACTCTCACGTTGCAGCGCAAAGCGCGTTGCAAAGGACCGCTACCGCGTTGTGATCGATGGCATACTCGCTGAAATTGACGTGTTTATCGAGGATCTGGCTGGGCTTGTGCTGATAGATTTTGAGTTTGACACAGAAGACGAAAAGGACAACTTTATCCCACCGAGCATCGCCCTTGCCGACGTTACACAGGAGAACTTCATTGCTGGAGGTCTGCTCGCCGGCAAGACATACGACACCATTGCGCCAGAACTTAAGCGGTTTTACTATAAAAAGCTTAATAAAGAGTAGTTCTAGTTTATTCGTCATTCACTATAAAATACTCACCCTGCTAGGTGAGTATTTTTATTCATGGTCCGTTTTTTACCTGCCATTATATGTGATAGCAGCAACACGGAACTTGTTCAGTTTCTCAAACAATTCTCCATAGTAGTTAGCAGAAGGAAGCCCCTGCACACTCTCTAGCCACTTCCATTCTTCATCAGAAGGAGCTTTTGGGCCAAGCCTGAATTCATGAATAAACCGCATAAGCATCTCTACTTCGCTATCTGTTAGTATGAGCGCTACTGGATCACCACGAGAGTCCAGTAGCGCTTTGTCTGAGCTATCTACCGTCTTTGCAGAAGTTTCATCACCATCCTTCGACATTACTGAGCTCCTTTTACTCCGTTACGCCCAAAACCCCATCCAGAGCATAGGCGGTTGTTTCCCAGCCATTGACGGCAATGCTGTCGATGCCCATCGCGCGGACTGGATAGTCGTTACCGCCTTCTTCGATCTTATCACCAAAGAAGAGGACTTCGCTTTTTTCTAGCCCATTAGCTTCAAGCAGCTTCTTCATGCCATAGGCTTTGTCGACGCCAGGACGGGTAATGTCGGTGCTGGTAGTGCCGCCAATACGCACTTCGAGGCCAGGCAACTGTGCCGCTACTTTGTCGCGGTAAATTGGCCGGATATCCTTGTATTTCTCTGCCCATGCGTATTTTTCCTCCGGAGTGGCCTGCTGACCCAAGGCAGATATAGTGATCTGACTCTGACGATCCTCGATAATCTCACCTGCTGGGTGCTCACACCAGATCCCCATCTCCCGTGCAGTCGACTCAAGCACACTCACGATTTGCGCCTTTTGCTCATCCGTCAGATCCTCAGCATACTGCAACTGCCACTCGCCTGCGTGCGGGTCGAAACGATAATAACGCGTGCCACACGTCGGCATAGCGTGAAACTTAGCCAGTAATTCGGGTGATACATCAAGGCGGCTGGTCACCTGTTTTTGGATCTGCTTGAAATCTCCACCAGTGATGACACATACGTCATACTTCTCCAGCAAGCACCCCAGCAGAGCGGCCATCCGGTCGCTCACGGGCGACTTCGTTACTGCCAACGTATCGTCTAGATCAAATGCAATCAATTTTTTCATGACAAATTCTCCTCTTGTAGCTAATTAATGTGCCATTATCATACCATAAAATATGACAAATACATAACAGAATAATCGGTCGCTACCATTCTACCGAGCGCAAGCCACCGGCAACATCCATCTATCGTACAAGCACGAAGCTATTTTTGCCTTTTTTGATCAAGCTTGGACTCGTCGCTGGTTGATCACTGGTGATTTTTGCACCGTCAAGGCTAATGGCATTGTTTTTGATGAGGCGGCGTGCTTCGCCATTGCTAGCGCAGACCTCAGCCTCCACCAAAGCAGTCACCACTGATTGAGGCGAGACGGTTGGGATCTCGTTAGCCAGCGCGTCAAGATCTTCCTCGCGCAGTGTCGATAGGTCATTGCCACCAAAGAGCACGCTGGTTACTCGCTCCACGCTTTCGCGGCGCTCATGGCCGTGGACGATATCGGTTACTTCTCGCGCGAGTGTCTTTTGTAGGGTGCGCGCGCCAGGGTTAGCGCGGTGGGTGTCGATCAATGTTTCGATAGTTGCTTGATCAAGTAACGTGTAGATCTTGATCAAGTCTTCGCTCGTCTCGTCATCGCAGTTAAGCCAAAATTGGTAGAATTTGTATGGGCTCGTCAGTGCTGGGTCAAGCCAAACTGCACCACCCTCCGACTTGCCGAATTTCACTCCTGTCTGCTTATTAATCACGAGCGGTGCCGTCAAGACATGAGCTTCACCGCCCTCGAGCTTACGAATGAGCGACACGCCTGTTACGCTATTGCCCCATTGGTCGGCACCAGCCAATTGCAGTGTCGCGCCCTTCTCGCGGTACAGGTGTAAGAAGTCATAGCCTTGAATCAATGCATAGCTAAATTCACCATAGCTAATACCTGCCCCACCTTCGCCGATCCGTTGCTGCACAAAATCGCGGTCGAGTAGCTGCGTCATACTCACGTGCTTACCGATCTGGTGCAAAAAATCGACATAATTAACGTGAGCAAACCAATCGGCATTATTAACTACCGCAAAATCCTGGCCGCGAAATATCTGTCGAAATTGCGCCGTCAAGCCCTCAACACTACGTGCTACCGTTTCAGCATTGCGAAGATCACGCTCTTGCTTTTTACCGTCTGGGTCGCCAATCATCCCGGTTGCACCCCCCACAAGCAACAGTGGCGTGTGTCCATGGTCGATGAAGTGGCGGCACAGCATCATAACAGCCAAGTTGCCAATCGTCATGCTCGGTGCACTCGGGTCAACACCGATGTAGAAGGTGCGCGGCTCATTGATGTCATCGATATCAGCAAACGTCGTTTGGTTAATGAATCCGCGCCAAGTTAGTTCTTCTGCTAAGGTCATATATCCTCCACTCTTGCTCTTTCTTATGCTCGTGTATTGCTATTTATTTTAGCACGAAATAGCGCGAGGTAGTGGGGCTGCACCGCAGGAAAAGACTAGCCCTACCCACCTACATAATGCTATAATGCAGAGGAATATTGCGTGTTAGAGGAAATAAGAGATCGTGGTTAAAAATAATTTATCACATCGAGTTAGCGTCTACTCCAATCTTGCAGCCAAGCGCCGCACTAAAAAAGACGCCGAAGCCCGCCGCAGAGCGGAGTACTTGGCAAGCCTACCCAAGCAGCCTCTCAAACGGCTACTCTATCGCTTGCACCCACGCCGCGTGGCACAATTCTTATTTAGCAAGCGTGGGGCTTATGCCATCCTCAAGGTAGTTGGTGGGTTTTTCCTCGTGCTCGCCCTTATTATCGCTGGACTCTTTACCTACTACCGCAAGGACCTTGATGCAATTCGCCCAGGCGAGATAGACAAACGCGTCCAGACCACTGTTACCAAATATCTCGACCGTAGTGGCCAGCTCCTCTGGGAGGATAAAGGCAACGGCGACTACAAGCTCGTGGTCGATGGCAACCAAATTAGCGACTACGTCAAGAAGGCAACAATCGCCGTGGAAGACCGTGATTTTTATAACCACCACGGTATTAGCCTGGCTGGTATTTCTCGCGCGTTCCTGAGCAACTCACAGGGTAATGCTGTGCAGGGTGGCTCAACACTGACACAGCAGCTCGTCAAGCAAGCCTTCTTCGAGAAGAGCGAAATCGAAAAACGCGGCCTCGATGGTATACCACGCAAGATCAAGGAGGTGATCCTCTCGATTGAGGTCGAGCGTATGTACAACAAAGATCAAATCCTCAATCTTTACCTTAATGAAGCATCATACGGTGGCCGCCGCAATGGTGTTGAATCGGCTGCGCGCACCTACTTCCAGAAACCAGCTAAGGATCTCACGCTAGCCGAATCAGCGCTGCTTGCCGGCATTCCTAACAGTCCTGGGCTCTACGACCCATATTACGTGCCAGGCAATAGTGCACTTATTGCGCGCCAGCATAAGGTGCTCGATAGTATGGTTGAGATGAATTACATTACTAAAGAGCAAGCTAAGGAAGCAAAGCAAGTCGCCATTCTTGACACTGTAAAACCAAAGGCTGAGCAATATGCTGACATCAAAGCGCCACACTTCGTCCTGATGGTGCGCGACCAGCTCGAAAAAGAGTTGGGCAAGTCAACAGTCGGCAAAGGCGGCCTCACCGTCACGACCACACTTGACTCAACGCTCCAAGGTAAGCTTGAGGGTCGCATGCAAAGTATGTTTAATGGCAAACTCACGAACTCTAACTGTGGTAATACCAACTGCGCAACCTATGCTGGCTTTACCAATGGCGCAGCCGCCATTGAGGACAACAAAACAGGTCAGGTAGTAGCGCTGGTTGGTAGTCGAGATTTCAACTATGCCGTCTTTGGTCAAAATAATGCCGCGACCGCCTTTATCCAGCCCGGCTCATCCATCAAGCCACTGGTCTACGCTCAGCTCTTCCAAAACAAGGGTAATGGCAAGACCAACTACGGGAGTGGTTCTGTCCTCTCTGACTCGAAGATCAGCTTTGGTGGGTGGACACCACAAAACGCTGATGGTAAGTTCCAAAACAACATTAACCTCCGTCAAGCTCTCGCTCGCTCGCGCAACATCCCTGCCATCAAAGCTATGCAGGAGAACGAGCGCAATAGGCGCGGCAGCACCTGGCAGACCATTCGCGAGATGGGCGACAGTGCTTACTGTACCCAGGGCGCAGACGCCCAAGCTGGTTTATCAAGCGCTATCGGGAGCTGTGGTACACGCCTCGTCGACCACGTCAATGCCATCGCATCTTTGGCGCGGATGGGCACCTACACTCCGCAATCAACCGTTCTTAAAGTAACCAACAGTACTGGCCAAGTCCTTAAGCAATACACAGCCTCTACCAAGCAGGTGATCGATCAGCAAGCTGCCTACATCGTCAACGATATCCTCGGCGACTCCAGTGCACGGGCCAACCTCGGTGGCGGGCAAGACTACATGCCACAAATGAACCGCCTCAAGGCGAAGACTGCTGTCAAGACCGGTACATCAAACTCCGAGGTCAACGGCAAGGTGGTAGCAAAGGATATTTGGACAGTCGGCTATACCCCAGCACTATCAATGGCTGTTTGGTTAGGCAATTCTGACACGTCACCACTCCGTAATGGTAACTCACTCATCCCCGCTATGCTGCTGGACTACACCATGGCCGATGCCACGCAATACTATGTTAGCCAAAACAAAGCGTCGTACAGCGACTGGTTCTCTGCACCGAGTGGCATCCAGCGAATCAACAATGAAGTCTATCCATCGTATTACAATAAGAATTCTAACCGCAGTAGCAACACAATGTCATTCGATCGGGTATCTAAGAAAAAGGCCACAAACTGTACGCCAGAGTCGGCCCGCGTTGACATCCCTGTCACTCGGTCAAAGGACTCGTCAGGTAAAGAGACTGTCTCAGCCCAAGATGGCTATGATGCAACCAGTAATGACGACACTCATCGCTGTACCGACTCCAAACCAAGTGTTTCCGTCGCCGTAAGCTCGAGTGGGCAATCGGCGACGGTATACTACCGGCAGGGTAGTCACCCACTCCAACAGTTAGAGGTGAAGGTAGGTGACCGGCTCGTTGGCACACGTCAGGTTAACAGTGATGGCGACACCAACGTCTCTATACCCTCCTCTGCTGGCAAGAACTTCA
>CAUTXC010000019.1:0-18539 GCA_963542675.1 uncultured Candidatus Saccharibacteria bacterium
CCTTCATCATTGCCTTGGAACAGAGACGCAGCGTAGCGCTTTGTTGGCGCAGCCAGGCAATGCCATCGTTATTACCGTAGACTGTTATTTGTTTGAAGCGTTCAGGGTTCATTGCCTGGAGCTTTCCCCACAGCACTTCGTATGTCTGGTGGTTGCCGTCCTTAACATGTAAAAGAAGATCCTTGTGTGGAAAGGCTGCCAGCACCTCATCTAACGTGGGCATCAAGCCCACCCCTTTGCCACGGAATGGAAAGGTTTTGCCACCATCCGCCGTGTAGCCATAACCAATGTCGAGCTGCTTGCGCTCAGCCATAGTGTAATTGCCAATCTCGCCCTTGGCCTCTGTGCGGTATTCCAGTGTTGAATCATGGAAGACCGCGAGCTGCTTATCTTTCGTGAGCTTGAGGTCAAGCTCCACCACATCCGCACCATGATCAAAGGCAGCGCGCATCGATGGGATTGTATTCTCAAGATAGGGGTGTTCGGGTTTATCCATAATAGCTGCAGTGTTGGTGTCATTGCCAACCTTGCTGTAGTCAAAGGTCTGTGCCAAGCCTCGGTGAGCGAGTATCCGTGGGTGCTGCGTTGGTACAAAGAGACTCGTATTATTGAGCCACAGCCCCATGATAATCACTACAATTACTGTCAACCCCCGCCAGTGCTGCTGACTCCATCGTGCTACTGCATGTGCTATTTTCCGAAATTTATAGGGCATTACTCCTCCTTATCTCTGGTATTTTCTCACTTATTATATCTTCACTCCACTCGCTGAGCAAATAACTCCTCTATGCCGCGCAAGAAAATCTCCGCCGTCTTTGGCCCGACGCCATAGAATGTTTGCAGGCGTTTGGCGCACTCAGCTTCACCCGAGCTACTGTCGATAAGCAGCATCAGCGAGCCATCATACCAGTCAATCAGCTGCTGTGCGCAGAGCCGCAGCGCCGTCGCTGTTTTCTCGTCGTAGCGCGTGTATTTGCCTTCATCCAGTAGCCGCACGAGGCGTCTGCGCTCCACCGCAAGCAGTGCCCACGGCGTATCAAGCTGGTGCTCCACTAAGAGATGCCAGGTCTGCACCGCCACCGGTGATTGAATCGGCTTGCCCAGCAGATACACCAAGAGAAACCAGCGAAAGAGATCGAGCTCATCATGCGCAATATTGAGCGCAAAATCGTCGGGATGGTGTGAGCGAGCAGAGCGAGCCATATTCCATATTATTCTCTAGGTTGGCGCTTATTGTCAAATAAGACGAGCTACGCCGCAGGCCTGCATCATGTACTAGTCAGCACAACCAATAAACAATTGCATTTCATGCAACACATTGCTAGAATATACATAGAACATTTAGCTAACATCGATGGTCTATGGGGGTACATCATGTTTCGGAAACTCGTATCAAACTTATCGCTCAGCCCGGCGATCGTCGGCCAACTGGGTTTCTATGCGAAGCGCCTACGCAAAGAGGAAGCGACGCGCCGCTTGGGGCTGATCTTTACTGCGCTCGCACTCGTCGTGCAGTCATTCACGCTGCTTGCGCCACCAGAATCGGCTAACGCTGCCGACCCAAGCGATATGATCTACGGTGGGATCAGCAATGGCTCGCAGCTCATGGCACACTACGACGCCAACACCAACAACATCCGCGACCTCTACAGCACCATCGGCATTACCCGTGCCGAGCTGCAGCAAGCGACAACTCGCCTGGAGACCCGGCGCAGCACCGAGAGTACCTACTCGTGGGGGATGACACCGCACTTTAGCGCCGCTCAGGGCGAAGGCGTGTATTCTGTGAAGGCAGCGCAAGGTGGAATGCGTAACTTCTACTACCGGCCACACCACCTGTGGGGGAACTTCACCTACCGGGCATTCGTTGGCCACTCAGCGAAGTTTGGCTGGTTCGCTATTATGCTCAACTGTGGTAACCTCATCACTCAGACAGTGCCACCAGCACCTGTCTGCCCACCCGGCCAGGTCGGTACCTATCCAAACTGTAGCACGCCGCCATCCGTCATCAAGCCAACGCCAGTGGCAAGCTGTAGCGGCCTTGCTATCAACAAAAACGACACCACCTACCAATTCACCGCTGCGGCGTCTGCCCAGCATGGCGCCACCATCACTGGCTATGTCTTCCACGTCTACCGCGATGGCAAGCTCGCCAAAACACTCGAGAGTAGCACACCCACCGTTAGCTACAGCGAGAAAACGCCTGGCTCGTACCGCGTCGTCCTCACCGTTAAGACCTCTCTGGGTGACCGCACCAACGAAGCCTGCGCCAAGACCTTTGTCATCGCTGCACCTGCCCGCTGCCCCGTCAATCCTACCCTGCTCAAAGATGATGCCCGCTGCCAACCTTGCCCAGGCAACAGCACCCTCTGGCTCGAAGACAAAACCTGCGCAGCCAAATTTGTCCAGACCAAGAGTGGCCACAACCTCACCCAAAACAGTGCTGAGACGACCACCGTCACCGCCAAAGCCCACGACCGCATTACCTACAAGCTTAGCGTCACCAACAAAGGCCTCAACGCCGAGAAATTCACCTTTAGCGACAACCTCGGCGATGTCCTCCAATACGCTACGGTCGTTGACGCTGGTGGCGGCACACTTGCCAAAGACACCAACCAAAGCGCCAGCATCGATGCAACCATCCTCAGTTGGCCAGCCGTGGAAATCAAACCAGGCGAGAGCCAAGAGCGGCAATTCACCGTCCAGCTCAAAGACCAGATTCCTTCAATGGGTACTGGCACCAGCAACGCAACCTCCTACGATTGCCGCATCGACAATACCTTTGGCAACACACTCAGCACCAAGGTAGATTGCCCTGCCGAGAAGCGCGTCGTCGAGCAAGTCGTAACCGAGCTGCCCCACACTGGTAGCAGCGAGAATATCATCTTTGCTGGCATCGTCCTTGCAGTCGTAGTCTTCTTCTACGCTCGCTCACGCCAACTCAGCACCGAGATCCGCCTCGTGCGCCGCAACTTTAACGCCGGAACAATCTAACCAAGGAGAAACCAATGGCAGAACGATTTACCACTAAGCGCCAATCTGAGCGCCGCACCGAGCAAACCATCGAGCAATCACGCGCCGAGCAGCTAACCGCCCTACGCCAATCTGGCGAGCATCGCCAGTTAGAACACCCCAGCCTCCAGGGTGAAACGCGTCAGCGTCGCGAAACTCTTAGGGCCGCTCGCCACGAAGCCGAGCAAGTCTACGAGCAAGCTGCCGAGCAAAAACGAGCCACTGCCGAAGCTGAGCGCCGCCAGCACGAAACCCGCGAACAACAGCGCGCCGAGCGCCAACGCCAAACCAGCCCGGCCGCCCAGCAAGAACGCTTCGACAAAACCATGGCAGCCGTCCAGTCTCAGCTCTCGCCCTCAAGCCGCGCCTTTAGCAAAGTCATCCACAATCCAGCCATCGAGAAAGCAAGCGAAGTCACCGGCAACACCGTTGCTCGGCCCAACGCCCTCCTATCTGGCGCCGTTGCCGCCTTCGTGCTCACTCTAGCCATCTACGTCATCGCCCACTTCAATGGCTACCCACTCTCCGGTGCCGAATCCATCGCTGCCTTCGCCCTCGGCTGGCTCTGCGGCCTCGCCTTCGACTTTGTGCGCATGATGATGCTTGGTCGGCGGAATGTGTAGTTTGCCTCTACAAATCACTGCTCGATCAACAACATGATTCAATCACTTATAATCTACACTCCACATGTGAATAGTGCCTATGAATCAAAATTCACTATTCTTAGAGGAAGATCACTCAGAATATAGAGAAATACTTGAACGACGGTGGCTACGTGTGTCATGAGTGAACGATACCACTGTCTCGGAGTCGCTAACGAGCGCCTTGAGCGTCTATGTGGTTATTTTTGGTGGAAAACACTGTTGAGTCGACTAGCCTACAGGCACACAGATTGTCACCATCTTCAAATGCATATCACTATCAAATTCGAAGTGCACCCAGTTGCCGTCCTCTTCGTTATACTGGATCCAAGCTGAGCGGACCCATGTGGAATTCTTCTTTGCTTCATTGTCAGGAGTTCCAAGATGGCGAATAATTTCTTCTCGTGTTGCGGTGTTGGAAAATTCTGCAAACAGTGGAGTGGCATACGGTTTGTATTCTGAATCTTGTTGAGTGTACAAGGTGACTGCTCTAAGTACTCCATCTTTCCAGTGAAACTCTGTTCCAGAGTTATACAATGAGCAGTAGGATTCTGTAGAGTCAAAGCCAATTAAATCTTTATCGATTTCATCAATGACAGGGGTATCACCTGAGATACTAATAATATGTTGAACGTCCTTCTCGACGGTCTTGTCGTTTCGTCCGACCAGCTTAATATATTGATTAATATCTCCATCTATTTTTATCGCCATAGGTGCTCCACAACGTATTTAAAATTATTTGATTAACGTATTACATAACATATTGATACCTTAAGTTGGATAGATCCTCGTATAAGATAATCATATTTCTTCTGGTTTACTACTAAAGTATGTTCGGAGCTCTAAGACTTTAGCCTCTCGCCAAGCCGCGCCAACATCATATCCATCTCGGCTTGATAAAACGGTGCATTGGCAGTTAGTGGATCCCAGTAAGAGACCACAACACTTCCTGCCTCCTTAGGGGTCTGTGTTGGTGATGTATCAGGATTTGGGTCTTCATCTGGCAGAATATGTTCCGATACAAGTTTCTCGGAGAACCACCAAGTGGTAGGTTTGTAGTTTTCCCAAGAGGAGTGGTCACCAATAATCTCTTTGGGTGTCGGAAATACGATCTCTTCTCCCATCGCTGCATAGCATGCATTGAGCTTGACAGATAAGTTAGTCATAATCGTGGTTGCTGTACTCCAAAATAGAAGCGCATCATCATTATCCTGCTCGTCACGTAGCGCAACTGGAATGCCCAGCACATCAGAGTCAAATGACAGTCTTATCACATATCCCTTGTTGTCGTTCGCATGTTGATCCAATCCAACAACAACATTTTCGAAATAAGGGTGCCAGCAGGCGAGCCCATATAGGATCTTGTGCGACTCATCGATATAGTGATTAACTTGTTCTACTGGCTTATCAAAATTCATTAACTGTGGCATCTCACTGGCCGTCGTTGCTGTGAAGATCTTGTTGGCAAAGTGAAGATCAACGGTACTCAACGCATTAATAATTTTAGACATCGTAACAGCGTTGTCTTTGTCCACATAGATACCGATCGTGAATGATGATCCGTCAAAGTTGTTCATGAGTGCGCTCCTTCTGTCTTATCAGTATATAACTATCATACTAACAGATGAAAATGTCAATTACAAATACTCTATTAACTAGCAAATTACGTTTGTATGTCAGTCCTCTGCCTGTTTCTACAAAAATATCTTCGTGCTTAATATAACCTAGGAGTGCTGTGAGAAACTCAGTCTCAGAACGGGCGGATAACGTGGCGGTGAGCCCCTCCTTCTGCTATCACCTGTCCTAATCTCGTCATATATAAATGATAATGACGAAAAACTATCGATAATAATCCTCCCAATCTGTATCAAAGAGCCAATGTTTCGTGACATTGTGAAATTCTATATCATCTCCATATGGACAATCAGGCGTTGGCGTAAAAACGTACTCCTTTAATTTCGTTCGAACGAACTCAGAGATAACGTCATAATCAAGCGTATTCATAATCAGAGGCTTTGCCTCATTATCGTCTTCAAAGTACCACTTGCCACGTGGATCATCAACGAAAGACGGCGAGCAGACAGTAAGGACGTAACGACTGCCTTCTATAAGATACGGGTCGCCGATTTCGACATGTTTTTGTAGAGTGAATCCAACTCCAAGTTCAATACACCAAGGGCAAGTGTCGTCAGCGCCGAACGTTGTCGTCGCAGATGTGACCTTGTTTCGGCACGTTGTGTCATTTGATTCCAGCTCCCAATCGTCGCCGACATACTGTCGCCCCTGAAACAACTTCTGTAAAACATAATGGGTTTTCATAGACCTAGTATAATACACATGGTAACGAACGTCGAAAAATATCGTACTTGCCGCTTGTCTTCTCTATCACCTGTATTAAGCGTTTATCAATGCAGCTTAATCGACACTTCCTGTGGCTCGCCGCTTAGGTCGCCATGAGTGTTGAGAGTACCTTGGCGACGCAGAGCTTCGCGCTCTAGCTCTTCTGGCGATGGCATAGCTGGCTCGGGAGCAGGCGATGGTGCAACCGGTGGAGTAGGCTGAGCACGCGCCTCGGTCTGCTGGCCACCAAGGATATTGGGCCGCGCAGCATGGCGTGCTCTATCAAGCGCATCTTGCACCGCTGGTGACGGTGGTGGAGTAGGCTGAGTGGCCGACGATGGAGATGGCGCGCTTGGATTTGGCATAGTGCGGGGAGCGCTAGCTGGCTGTGGCCGTGGTGCTTGAGGGGATGAAGAAGCTGGCGGCATGGCTGGCTGGGCACGCAATGGCTGAGCTGAGGAAGCTGGCGTGGTTTGTGACCGTGGTGGTTGAGCGGCTGGGCTACTGGGCCGTGAGGCTTGCGCGCTTGATGGTGCTGCCGCCGATTGCGGCTTCTTTGCATTCATCTGTTTACGCTTTGCGAGCCATTCATCGAGGAAAGACGACCCACCACCAGCCGCGCCTCCTGAGCGCCCTGCTCGGGCTGCTGGCTGGCTAGGCTGCTGCACGCTGATACGAGCAGATATATCGCGCTCCACCTGGTCGCGCGGCCGGCCATACTTCGCGGCCGAAAGCTTCTTGAGGGCATCGCTCAACTGCTGGTTTGGTTCACCCATTGGCGGAATCCACGCCATACTAAATGGTGCTGACGGCGTGCCATTAATCTGCGCCACACAGACCGACTCGAAGTTTGGTAGCTTGGTCAAATCTTCAGCAGTAAAGACAGGGGTGTAGCGCTTAACCATAATCTCAGCATCAGTCGTACCAATTCGTCCGGTAATGGTTGTACCAACGTTACCAAGGATAGCCTCGCGCAGTTCTTCCTTAAGCTGCGTCATAAACTGGTTGGCCAAAACCAAACTCAAGCGATACTTACGTGCCTCACTAAGGATCGTCTCAAAGCTATCGGTGGCAAAGTTCTGGAACTCGTCAACGTAGAGCGTAAAGTCCTTGCGCTCGTGCTCGGGGATATTTGCCCGAGCCATCGCCGCCGCCTGGAACTTCATGACGAAGATAATACCAAGCAACTTCGAGTTGAGATCACCCATCTTACCTTTGGAGAGGTTAACAAGCAAAATCTTGTTGTTATTCATAATCTCAGGGAAGTTGAAGCCACTCTTGGTTTGACCAATGATGTTACGCATCGCATCGTTGCTAATAAACGGACCAAACTTGGAGATCACCCAGCTAATCAAATCACCAGCTTCGTTGGAGCGCTGCGAGGCTGGGAACTCTTTAGTCCAAAAGTCGAGCACCTGCCGGTCCGTCACGTATTTGAGCTTGGCATTGCGGAATTGCTCATCCACCAGCAGCTTTGGCACATCAACAAACGTTCCACCCGCAGGATCAGCCATCAGCAGCAACGCACAGTTACGGAAGATGTGCTCGAGGCGTGGCCCAACGATACCAGTGTGGCCTGGGTCGTACAAGCCATACAGCATGTTGATCGCCTCCTGCACCAAGAAGTCCTTTTGGTCGGGGTGATCAAACTCAAACATATTAAGACCAATCGGGTTACTCATATCACCTGGGTCGAAGTAGACAATATCCTCTACCCGATCACGCGGCACCTTGGCGAGCAATGCCTCAGCCAGGTCGCCGTGCGGATCGACCAAGGCAAAACCCCGCCCCGCCAGCATATCCTGGTAGGCCAAGTTCTCTTGCAAGACCGACTTACCCACACCCGTCTGACCAATGATATGGATGTGACGCCGACGGTCTTTATCTGCCAGGCGAATCGGCTTGCGCACACCGCGAAACTCATTGTAGCCAAGCAATAGCCCCGTCTCCATCACCTCTGTTGGGCCATCGACTTGCTTACTCATCTGGCGCTTGACTTGCGAGGTAGGAATGCTATTTTGATCTGGCAAATGAAAGAGAGTGGCTAGCTCGACTGAGTTGAGAATATCGCGGCTATTTGCCTGTGGGAAGAATCGGAAAATGAAGGCTGTCGCGAGCTCGTCAACATTCTTAGTAAGGTTAAACTTAAAGCCGTTAAAGCTCGGCGAATCAAACAGTGCAAATGCCGCTACAATATTCTTGAGCAGCACCTGTGAGCGCGCCGCTGTGTTGGACGACACCACCACGCGGATCATTACTTCATAGCCGGGGTAGCGAATCTTTTCTTGGATAGCATCAACCTTAGCCTGCTCCACTGCACTGAGCGGCTTCTCAGCTTGGAATTCCTTCTTGTCACTTGCCTCAGGCGGCTTCCATAATGCCTGCATAACATCACGCGCCGAGAGACCACTGCCGCCACTACTCTTTTTCTCACCCTTGTTCTTGACGATCTGCTCAGCAGCCGAGATAGAGCGCTTCGTCCATTTCTCATACGCTGGGCGGATCAAAAATTGGATTCCTACCCCATCCTCGCGCCCAGCCGAAGATACCGCATTGAGCAGCGCCCGCGACGCATCACGCTTAGATTCCATATAGGTGGAAATTGGATAAATAAACTCTTTACGGAGAGTAAACTCACCACCAATCGTCCCACTCGCCTTGCCCACCTTACTAAACACTGAGTGCTCCGACACCTCCTCGAGCCGTGCCGATGGGTAAGCTGCAGCAATTGCCTGGCGCACTGTGTCCGTCAGCACTGTTGGCACCACTGCATAGTAATACACCAGACCCTCACGCGCCACAATTTCAAATGACACATGGCGCTGCCCATAGATCCGGCTCATAAAACCCTTGGTGCTGGTACTCGCAATGATGTTGTACATCACTTGGGCCTGCGATAGCACCTCCTCCGTGAGGTCACGCTTGTCGCGCCCACCACCGTCGATATCGTCACTAGCGGGCGGCAAGTGGATAAGAATCGGCACCATCTTGAGGCCGCGCTCATAGTTCTTGGCCTCGCGCATACTGTTGCGATAAACGATAAAGGCAACAAACAAGATGATAAGAATAAGACCAGCCGAGCCAAAAACAATAATGAATGTGGTGACAGTATTCATCTAGTTCTCCGTTGCGCCAATTTTGCGCCCATAGCGTTTGTAGATATAGTCGCGCTGCAGAGCACTAACCTGCTGCTCGCGCTGATAAGGGTCATCTTGGGTATCCTTAATGATCTGCTTGAGCTTGATAACCCAGTCTTTCTCGATCAGATCTTCGTCTGCAGCAGTTGCAGGAGCAGCTGTGACAGTCGTATCTGGGTCGGGCTGTGACGCAGCAATAACTGTGGTGGGCAGAGCTGGCAGCGTGAGGCTCTGCGGGACCATCGGCATCATTTCATGCGTGTCAGCGGGCTGCTGCTCGCTCCGACGCTCGGGCATCAGCGCAGGAAGCCGCTCGTGCGCCTGAGGCGCCGGCGAACGGTAGATATTCTGGTTGTTTGCCCGAGGCTGCTCAGGAAAACTATTGAATCGCGGCTGTTGTGGTCCCATATTCTGCCTAAATTATACCATAGGCTGCGCTGGTGCAATAGGTGTGAGCATAATCATCATATCTATGGCGCTTATGCTCATTATTTTGCTATACTAGCGATATGGAGCGTCAATCTCCCTCACCAGCATCACGCTTGCAGCGACACCACAAACGCTGCACCCAAGCGCGGCGCCGCATGATTATCTTGCTTACGCTACTTGCCTGTGCATTATGCGGCCTCATTGTTACTCTTATTATCGTCCACGTGGTGCGGCCTGCTGCACCGCAGCCTTCCCCACCAGCCGCACGCACAACCGATAAAACAGATGAAAAATACTCCTTTGTCGATTCGCACTACCAAGGCATCCGCTCGAAGCTGGTCAGCCGCACCTCTACTAAAGAAAAAGCTTCGCTCGAATATCCACTGACAGGCAATCGCACGATCGACACCACCGTCGCGAGCACCATCGATCAGCTCGACCACGAGTTTCGCCAAAGCGTCGCAGCCGGCCGCACCTTCCACCGGCCAATGACTGAGGCAATCAGCTACCAAATTACCCACAATACCAATACTGCCCTATCCGTTATTATCCAAGCTAACCAAGACACCCACGGCGCTCACCCCGCCAGCTTCACCAGATTCTGGACATTCAACAAGCAGACGGGCGCGGCCATCACCCTGCGCGACCTCGTTGGTGGCAATACCGCATATCTCCGCACCATCATTGATGCGGCGCAGCGCTCCGTTGCTGCCACGATTGCCGAGCGCCAGCAGCCAGCCGTCGATCTTGGCGAAATGGTCACAGAGGACGCACTCACCAACTTCATTATCACCAATGATAATGCGCTTGCCTGGCCCTTTAGCCAAGCTGCGCTCGTGCCATCATCTTATGGTACGATGACGATCTCTCTCCCCTTCACGAGAATCCTCGCTGCATTACAAACCACTCAGGCGCGGCAGATTGCGACTATCCCTGCCCTGCCAAAGCCGCAACCAAAACCAATTGTTACCCCTGCGCCAGCCGCACCAGCACCTTCTGGATCGTGCGCCCAAGCCTGCATCGCCCTCACCTTCGACGATGGGCCTGGGCCATATACCAACGAGCTACTTGATACCCTAGACCAGTATGGTGCAAAAGGCACATTCTTCATGATCGGCAGCAAAGTTGCAGCTCGTGCTGACGTCGCGCGCCGCATCCACACCAGCGGTCACCAGCTCGGGAATCACTCGTGGAGCCATCCAGTTCTACCACAGTATAGTGCAGAAGCAATCGGCAGCGAGATCGACCGAACCAACAATGCTATTGCCCAAGCAACAGGCACTGCACCGACTATCATGCGCCCACCATATGGCGCAGTAAACAGTGTCGTCCTCGAGCAACTGCGCCAGCGTGGTATGGCCTCCATCTTATGGTCGGTCGATACACGCGACTGGGCCGATCGCAATAGCACCATCGTCTGCAACCGTGCCGTTGCTGGTGCGCGGCCAGGTGCCATCATCCTCATGCACGACATCCACCCCACCTCTGTCAATGCCGTACCCTGCATTCTCAGCACGCTCAAGCAACAAGGTTATCGCTTCGTCACCGTGCAGGCGCTACTGGGCAAGACTGCACCAGGTGTTAATTATCCGTAGGAATATACACCTGAATATTAAGATTCTTTGAGTGCCTTGCCCTTCTTTCCTACACTTATACACGTCGGCATTGTAAAAGCAGATTAATGCACCGTAATGAAAACCTACCGGATTAATGATGGTGTTGTCATCGCTTTATCTAATAAGATAAGACGAGGCAAGCTCTTACGGAAGGAAGGTGTAGATATTCGGCAATTTACGTTCCAGCATTTCATCGCGCCTCACTTTTCTGATATACACTAAACCTTAGTATATTCTGCAAAAAGCTATATTGTCATTTTGTTGGGTACTCTGCGCCCAATCAGATATGTATTTTATTGAACTGCGTTATCGATATCAAACACCTTATACTTCGACGTCGCACCACGCACCAGCTTTACTCGAGACTGCGCTACACCAAAATATTTGGCCAATACGCCGCCGCATTCGCCCGGCCTTCAATTGCTGGAGCCTTGGTGTAGATGATATACGTGCCGTCGCTACCCACCACGACTTCTTCGCGGTGGCGGGAGTTGGGTTTGAGGCGAGCGGGGATTTTCATGGAGCTTCTGCTATATACCTTTTACCTATTATACAGTCTATTTTCTTAATTTTTTCTTAAGTTTTATATTGAAAATAGCCATAAGCGTATTATACTAATAGGGTCAATCTTATTAAAAAAGGCCTTTACCCATGAAAACGACTGTAAACATTTCTAAAAAGATAGTTGGCATTATTGCTGGTATTTACTTTGTCAGTGCCCTTGCATCAGCAGGTGCTAGCCCTCAGCAACATCACTCCGTTAGCACCCCAGCAACCGAACCACCTGTCACTTACACAGACTGCTCAACCGAAGAAATCCCCTTCGAGACACATTACGAAGGCGAATCAGGCACCCACGGTCATACCGATTCCATCAAGCAACAAGGCAAACCTGGCACCAAGCAAATTTGCAAACCAAACAAACCTGGTTACGAAAACAAAACGACGGTCACGGCACAACCGGTTACCCACATTATTGTCCGCACACCCAAGCCAGCCCCGGCGCCCCAGCCAGCACCACAGCCAACTACACAACCCGAGCACCACACTTCGCATCGCACAGGAGCCATCTGTCGAGATGGCCGGCAATCGAGCGCCACTGGCCGCGGTGCTTGCTCACACCACGGCGGCATAAGTGAATGGCTGTACAGTGACTAATCTGCTACAATAAAACCATGTCCGAGCCGCGCGGAGTGATTTATGTTATGACCAGTGCCATTGATGGCTTGGTCAAGATTGGCAAGACCAGCACCGACCGCTTTGAGGCGCGCATGCAATACCTCGAATCCAATGGCTATTCTAACATCACTGGCTTACAGCGGCTGGTTGCCATTGAGGTAGATAATTACCACAAGAAGGAGCAGCTCCTACACGAAGTCTTTAGCAAGCACCGCATTGGCCGGAGCGAGTTCTTTGCGCTCGATGAGTATCTTATCCAGCGGCTGCTGCTCGCCCTTGATGGCACGCAGATTTACCCCAAGCCAGCTCAATCCACCAGCAAAGCCGATTCGTTCGAAGCCGTTACCACCGCACACCAGCAAGACCAGCGCTTTAGCTTTTACAAAAAGGGTATCGAAAAGGGCGCGACCATCTGCTTCATCAAAGACCCAGCTATCACCGCCGTTGTCGCCGGCCCGCGCGAAGTATCCTACGGCGGCAAAACCTGGCGCCTGTCTGCCCTCACCCGCCTGATCTACACCCAGCGCGGCGAAGTCAACAACTCCGGTGCATACCGCGGCGCCGACCACTGGATGCACGGTGGAGTGAAGCTGACGAAGTTGGTGGATAAATAATAACAACTCACTCGCGAACGCTTAGCAGCGAAAGTAAACTACAGAGCCATACTCTTCACTTTTTCAATAAACCCATCAAGATACGTTATAGTTTTACTAACATCTGCAGCCATGATGGGATTTTCATCCCAACGGATTTTATCATTACTCAAGCCACGAGCATGAACGGTATTACGCAACTCCTTGAGGTGTTGGAGCCACTTTATATCATCGTCTTCCAAACAGTGTAGATTTTTAGTCTTTTCAAGAAGAAAGCCCATGCCAACTGACGCAGTCTTCTTCTTTTCTTTCCAAAAAATATTAGCTTCTTGACTGGCAGAGAACTTTTTATCACATAAATAATACAGTAACCCTTCACATATAGCACCAACTATCTGCATAATCACAAGTTTATGATGATTCATAAATGTTAAGCCTGGCTTGATTAGCGTAAATATACTGCAATGGTAGTCTAATACGAAACGCAGCTCAGCAAGGCTATTACGCATTTGGAGATCCCATGAATCCATAAACGAGAATTGTGCCCTATAGTCATTAAGTGATTTAGTGTGGACACATTCGTCAGTGACCGTTTTCCATTGGCAATATTTTATTGGCATATCCTTCAGGTTGCCATGAACAGTATCAAATGCTTCATTAATATCCATCCGACAATCTCCCGATCACGCTCTGCAAACTCCGCACTGGCGCCACATATGGTACATCAATTTCCGCAAAATGCTGGCGTGCTGCAGTAATTTTACTTCGTTCATTGGCGCTCAAGTGATTATCATTAATATCATCCGAGCCCTTCGTTTCCGCTACAAAGTAAATCCGCTTATCGCCATCAAACGCCACTGCCCAATCTGGATTATACTTTCCGACCGGTGTGTCAATCTTGAACCAGCTCGGTAGCTTGATATAGAACTTCACGCTGACATTATCTTCCAGCGACTGCATGAATTCACGCTCTACCTCTGAATCAACCGTTACGTAGTCGTAGATAGTTTTAGCATGCTCAGTCACTGCAATTGCCCCACTTTTCATCGCCGCGTCATATAGATATGCTTGCAGCTCATCATTCTCAAATAGCGCCATATCATAGCACTCACCTGTTTTGTAATATCTAATACCATCTACCGCCAAACGCTGCTTTGCGCGGTTAATCGCCCGAACCGCCTCGTCAATAACCTGCTGTGGGTTCACTGGTATCGCGTGAAACATCTGTGCTTTATCAAGTACATCAAATACCACCCGACGGGTCATCTGCGTTCGGCGTTGAATATCTGCTAAGAGATTCGGTATCTTCACCTCGGTTTGGCGCACCGCATATGCATTAAAACCGGTCTCGCGCACCATAAAACCGCTATCGTTGTTCATAGAGTTAATCAACACTTTCGTCTCGGCAATGTGTGGTCGACTAATGGTAACTCGTGCTAATTCATTAGCCGCCTCCGTCACCAATTTTTCTATATCAATTGCTACTCGGTAGGTTGTCTTGTGCTTGATCCTATCCCACAGTTCCTTGAAAGCTGGATCAAGCGCTCGTGATTTTTGAAATCTAACCGCCCGCCGATTATCTCGATTCTTGATTCGCCCACTAAACTTAATGCCTGTCTCCTCCTCAATTTCCGTCTGGAGTTTACGGCTAAAATCAGCGTAACTCTCATTAGCTACTACCGTCAGTATGTTGATGCTATCGCTATATATTCGTTGCCCATTAGCGTCGACCGGCAAGCGCAGTCCCCGCCCGATCTCTTGGCGCTTCTTCATCTGGCTTGAGGTCTCATTAAGCGTACATATCTGGAATACATTAGGATTATCCCAGCCCTCACGCAACGCCGAGTGGCTAAAGATAAATCGCAGTGGCTCATTGATATCTAATAAGCGCTCTTTATCCTTCATAATGAGACTATAGGCAGTGTCGTCATCCTTGGTGCGGCCACCCTCACCCTTAGTGTCGCGGGAGTCCTTCCACTGGCCATTTTTATCCGCCGCGAAGTAACCATTGTGCACCTCGCTCGCTAGCAGGCCGTCCATCATACCAGCATATTTCGGTTTAGATGCCACCTTGGCGTAGGCTTCCTCAAACCACTTGGCGAATTTACCCTTCCTAGCACCGTTCGCCGTATATTCACGATAGTTCACAACTTTATCGATAAAGAATAAACTCAGCACTTTGACGTCGCTCCCCAGTCGGCGCTGTTTATCAAAGTGATCGTCAATCGTCAATTCAATCTGTCGCTTAATGATGTCATCATGCAGACTTTCGTCACGCTGACCAACGTAAACCACCTTACCATTACTAAACTCCACGCAATTATCACCGTGATTGATCGACTCGATGTAATAGCCAGCATAAGCCGAGCGCCCTGTCTTAGCCTCCAGGTCATCACCCGGAAGCGCCTTGATGACCTTGCGCTGCAAGCCATACTCATCACTCGCATCCACTTCTATCTTGGCGAATGAGCGAGTCTTCGACTGGCGCTCCAGCGATAGCACATTAATGTACGCATCATTATAATTATCCTACTCTGGACACTATGCACCTCGATCTTCTTGACCAAGCCTTTATCATACGCATCGACCGGAGTCAGCCGATAAAGCAAATTGTATAGATGCTTGTGCGTGGCGCTATAGCGTAGCGTACATAGTGGATTAAGGCTAGCAATAGCATTGCGCCGTATGTCCGTCTCCATATTCTGCGGCTCGTCGAGAATAACCACTGGGCACGTAGCCTTAATAAAGTCGAGTGGCCGGCCGTAGTCACTCTGCCGATTCATCACATTCTGTGCCTTGGCAAAGCTATCAATGGTAATCACCATAATCTGCAACGTATCGTTTGTGGCAAACTCACGTGCTTGGCCAGTCTTCTTGCTGTCCCATACGTAGTAGTTCATCTCTGGCTTATTATAGAGATCAGCAAAATGCTCCCTGGTAATCTCTAGGTTTTTCAATATCCCTTCGCGGATAGCAATGCTCGGTACCACGATGATGAACTTCTTCCAGCCATAGCGCTGACGTAGCTCATGAATTGTCCGCAAATACACATACGTTTTGCCCGTGCCAGTCTCCATCTCGATGGAGAAATTCATACCGTAAGGTAAATTCTCTACTACACTAGACTCATCGATTAGATCATTCTCATCTGGCAAGATATCATTCCGCTGCTGCACCGCACGCATATTTTCAGCAATCTGCGCCGTGTCCAACACCAAACTATTCCCTCTGGCGATCGTCGCCTCCAAACTTAGCTGCCCATCCTGATCTATATGGCGAGTCGCACCGTCACTATCTTTTGGCTGGCCAGCAAATATATCTACCACCGCATTGATGGCGTCAAGCTGGTATTGTTGGTTGGGGTCGAATTGGAGTTTCATAAGGTTAATCAAATGCCCTCTCTGCCACTTTTCGAAGAGCATTAAATACGAGTGGCATTTCTTTCTCAAACTGTTCCCGTGTAATCTCCTCTGCAACTTTTTTAGCTAATGCAACTTTTTCCCTGTTCTTTCCTAACTCTTTGGTCTCTTCGCTACTTTTCTTCCATGGTAATGGATAATACTCTTCGATACTTGCCTGCGTGAGAACAAAGTAGTCTTCGTCTTTTTTGAGACTGTAGCTGTTTATAAATTTTTCGAAATCGGCTTCTCTGTCTTCCGGTTTATCGCACAAAATAACAACTCTACCCCTATAAATTGATTTCGTTGGCATATACGCCTTGCTTACCATATTCATTGAACGGCCCTGCTGAACCTCATTACCTTCAGCAGATAGTATAAAAACTCCTTTATATTCTGGATAAAATCTATCAACTATCCCTGCCAGAAAAGCGCATTCGCTTGCGCCTTCAACTATTAGAAAGTTTTTAGGTAAAAGAATATCAGCTGGAGAACCTCCAAGTAATTCAAAAACTACAGGTTGTTTATCATGTTCTTTAATTTCATGTATACCGGTAACGCCGTTGTTCTTTTTTACTTCAAATATTTTTTCATCTTGAACTTCATCAGAGATTAGAACAGAAGAGTGAGTGTTTATAAAAACCTGTTCACCATTTATAGATATTTCTTTTAATGCATTCTTTAGTGCCCTCTGAGCCGTTGGATGCAGGTGTAGCTCTGCCTCATCGATCAAAAAAATAAATTTCCTTGCAATCGCACGCTCGCGCCTATAATCAGCATAAGCCTGAATAATAGCTAGCATCAAAGCTCTTTGCATACCATCGCCTTTTTCTTCAGCTGAAGTTACCACACCGTCGTCAACTTCAGTGGTAAAATTCTTTAGTAGATCCTCAAAAATCGGATTTTCAACATTAAAGTTTACCATTGTCCCGTCAGGGAACTGCTTTTGTAAATATCCTTGTACTGTACTACCAAGCGCATTTAGCTCTACTCTAACAGGAGAATCATTATCACCAAATAGTTTTGTAAACTGTTCTTTAAACGCTTGATATTGAGTATCCGTCTCAATTATCGCACCAAGTACCCCCGACAGCATCTCTGCTATTGGTGAACTCTTCTTGTATCCATTGATGTCATGTGCTGCTATCTGTGTGCTCACATACTCCAGCCTGGGCAATAAGTCGCCCCAAGTTTTATCTGCTCCTATTGGATCAGACCATTCTCCAGATGGAGTCAACAAGGAACGCTTTTTAGGCTCACTACCCTCGCGCTTTATTGTAATCTCATCTTCGTTGTTATTAAATATTTTTTGTAGAGCTTTTTTCTTTGTCTCGTTAGACATATTGGCAATAGCAGCTTGCAAACCAGAAAATGTAACTGCTACAGACATTGACTTTAAACTAGTACCTCTGCGACAAATAACATCTGGTTTATCTCTGGTAGAAAACCCAGAAAAAAACCAACTTAATGCCTCAAAATAGTTTGTTTTACCATGGTTATTCTGGCCAACCTGCACATTAAACATGCCAGGGTCGATACTTGCTTTAGCAATAGAACGAAAGTTCTTAATTTCTATTTTAGTTATTTTCATTCTCTTTTGTCTTATTTCCTTTATAGTTATCTATAAGTTTTGTAGCTATTAACTGTTGATAGTCTGAGGATATAAAAACGATCATACGTTCACTCTCCTGGCTCACTGTCTCTATAGTAAGCCGTCTCATTAACAAATTTTCACGAGGATCTATTTTCAAATCTATCAATTCTTGAGTATCTATCACTTGAGTATTTTGTATGATACGTATTCCTGAATTAACAGCACCATTACGTTCAAGAGTTTCATACACTAAACTTCCTGTGTTCGCAATCTGTTGTTCCCATTGGAATCGACTTTTTGTTTGTGCTATAAGTAGTGAAAACATGCCTATTATAAGAGTAAAAAATATAACATAAACAACTACTTGCACTACCGCCCAAATGAAGCCCGTTCTCTGACTAATAGCAAAGAAGGCAAAAAATAAAAACGTTGAGACTATCAACACTATCGGTATAACGTTTTTATTATTAATCTCTTTCCATGGCTGCGGATACCCTGCCCCTCTTTCCTTTTTTATACCAATAGATATACTGATATATCCGTTAATACTAATCAAATACCAACTCAAAAGTATACCGAAAACTACGCTAACTATAGAGG
>CAUTXC010000020.1:0-18383 GCA_963542675.1 uncultured Candidatus Saccharibacteria bacterium
ATAAATACTCCTTCTGAATTATTTTACTCATGTAACAAACTTGCGCTACAAACCGTATTCTCTTTCGTCGTATACCAACACTACTACATATAAGAGATACGATCTACCGTCTTATCTCTCAAATATCCAAATGCTCTACTGGCTGCTCCAGGCTCTGTTGCAAATTTTGCACAGCGCGCTCTGGGATATACGCCGCGAGCTCATCAATCGTATCGACAACCTCCATTCGCCCCCATTGTTTGACCGTCGCTGGATTGTCGTTGGCCTGCGTGCTACGCTGCGTGCCTGTAGGCCAATAGTTCCAGTCGGCGGAATTGCGCTCATAGTACACATAACGGCCCTTTTGCGTAAGATACACTCGCTGTTCGCGAAGAGCTGCTTTGTCCTTTGCTATTGTCCTGTATACCTTACGGCCCATAAAAATCTTATGCTGATACACGCCATCCTTGCCAACGCGCAGCTGTACTTCATGAAAGCCATCGTGTGTTGCTTGCTGTCGCTCAACTAACAAACGATAACCCGCCATTAGTGCTGCAGATAGACTCATACTAAGACCAGGCAAAGTCCCTTCAATATAGCGTTCGTCGCTGTGCGAAAAATAGATTGTTTTATTGGCCATCATACTCCTCCTTATATGTATAGTTATACATATATAGTATCTATCTTCTATTAGTATTGTCAAGGCTGTTCAGAAGTGCAGTGTGTTACCTCTGTTATATCGACATAAAATAGCGATACTATCCAGAATATGCTACATTATCCATCTGCTTATGCTACAATTACAAAAGCATACAAGAACATAATCTGGAGGTTTATATGCATACCGGTATTCGACGAATGGGTCAGCGTAACTGTATTTATAGCGCGCTCCGCCAAGAGTTAATGGACACGATGTTTCAGGACAAGGTTGGGTCATACGACTCTTCTCGCTACGAGGTCGATCTCAACAAGCAATATTTCGCTATGGTATCAGACACAGGTAAGGTAACGGCCAAGGCACACCTGCTTGCATCTATCGCCGTCGAGCCACCAACCCTCATGTGGGGCTACGCGGACGAGCTTGCACAGTTTGGCAAAGCGGTCGAGCTCGCCCACAAGGTACGCGAGTATGGCTTAGAGCACAAAGAGAATGATCTCGTTAGCCCAGAAGTTGAATATACTTTCCCGTCCGATATAGACCAGCAGCTTGTGATCGCCAGTGTCGCGCACGATATCGGCTTTGCTGCCATCACTATCTTTGGCACGGATTATTACTACTACAGCTCACCGATTCGTGGTGGTCGCCGCGTAGTGCTTTTGCTTGAGAATATCTCTGAGCCCGTGCCACCCATCACACTCGACTACTTCTACTCACGCCTGCCACGCTATCTGCAACAGGTGGATGACATTGCATGGTCGCTGGAGGGCTTTGTGGAGTTGATGCCAGGCTGGAGCATCGAGATGAACGACGATGACAATGGCGTCCACCACGCCCGCGTCACCGATGATACTGGCACAAGTATCCGCGTCAGTTACCAATTCGATGAGTATGAGCGGCTAAAGCGGCTTGAGTTTAATCACGACTAATACTCGCTACCAGTGCTATACCAAAAAACCGCATTTGTATACTTAATGCGGTTTTATTGTGGTTTTTACATCAATATGACCTCTGTTGGCACTCTTGCTACACTGGTGTGCGCTCGCTTCAAGATATATAACCAGTGTTTGCAATTGACGCAACAATCCGGCATACTGGAGAGTACTAAAGGAGGACTGACATGACAAAACCAGACTATATCAGCCTAAAGAGTTGGGTTGTTGCTGGCCTGTTGAGTGTGACAGGGCTTGTGGCAGCAACAACGTTCTTGGCACCAAGCCAAGCGGCCGCCAGTAGCGATTTGCGCTCCGCTACTATAAGCCGCAAGAATTACAACGAGGCGATGAGCAGCATCGACCAGCAGATCAAGCAAGAAGAGAGCGACAGCAGCATTCGCCCAGAGTGCCGCACCTACACGAAGACTCATGGCAAGCGTGCTGCAAAGGCCGTCCTCATGATTCACGGCATCAGTGGCTGCAGTAACGTTTACCGAAAGCTGGCAGATGAATTCTACAACCAAGGCTACAACGTCTACGTCCCACGCGTACCCAAGCATGGCTACACCGACAACAAGCGCCATGGCGAAATCTCTACCAAAGACATTGCCAACTTCATGAAGACGAGCGCCCAGCAAGTGAGTGGCCTGGGCGATGAGCTTGGTATTGTTGGCCACTCTGGTGGTGGTGATATGGCGACGTGGCTTGCCCAGTATGGCAATGGCTTCTTTACGAATGTGTTGCTGCTCGCCCCATTCTACGAGCCAGCAGCCAGCCAAGCCCCCAAGTGGCAACTACCCGTCTTGCGCACATTGTATGGCTATAACATTTTGCCAGATAAGTTTAGCCCAAGTGGCCTGTCGTACCGTGCACTTGGCAAATATCTCATCGTCAAACAAAACTTCAAGAAAGATCTTGCTGCACCAGGTCTCAAGCGCGTTGCAACAGTGACGAGTGAGAATGACGATGCTGTCGACAACGGCCTAGCAGTGAGCATCCCACAGCGCATGGCTCAGGCAAACAATGCATCGTTCCAACACTATAACCTACCAAAGCGTCTCAACATTGGTCACAATATGGTTGGATCAACCGATGGCGGTATGGCTACCTATCACCAGGCAGTCTACACACAGTACCTCAACCTCTATGAGGGTCGCCAAACTGCCGAAATCTAGCTAACTCTAGCCTCTCACAAGAATACTGCAGCTCAGTCAGCTGCAGTGTTTTTATTATATTTTTGAGAATGTGAGCTTCAAATTTCTTAGCTACCTTCTCTCGGTTATTTCCGTTGCAATAGACTATCGATCGGTCATCCACTTGGCGTATTATGTGTAAAAAATAGATACTCTCTTAGCATAACCAAAGGGAGTGTGAGGAGAAAACTTTAGAAAGAACCAGAGAAGTTTAATATTGCAGACTCTACGACTCTACCGCTGCTCAGCAATCAGCGCACGCTTCAGCCGGCGCAAGCCACGCCAGCACCGCACGCAAAGATAGCCATCAAAGAGCGCGACGAGCACCAACACGTAGAACTCAGGCCACTGCAAAACGGTTGGCGCTTGCACAAGTTTGTATCCGATATAGGCAAACAGCAGTACAACAATCATCATCAGCAACCCCATACGCTGCTTGCTAATGCGCTTCACCATTGCCAGGCGAGACTCGTTATCGCTAAAGATATCATCTTCCTCAGCTTCACTGCTTGGCCTACGAAACACATGGAAGCCATTGGCGGACGCAACATACTCCCAGCCATAATCGGCATAGAGCTGCTGATACTGCGCATTTTCTTCGTGCCGGGTAAGACTCTGAAAGTCGATTTTGTACGTATAGTGCGCCGCTGGGCACGGCTCAAATATATAAAAGAACGGGACAATAAAGCGTTTGAGGGCATACCCTTGCCGATGCTGCTCAGCAAGAAATGCCTCCTCTTGCCCATACTCAGGCAGCATATAGTAGCGACACATGATCCGTGACATTCAGTTATTTCCTTCCTTTGCTATTGTTATACAGCCGCTCAATCCGCTGCAGCTCACAGGCCAATATCTCTTGGCCAAGTGGTGTGATGTGATAGATTTTGCGCTTGTCCTCTTCTCGTACGAAGCGAATTATACCGTCCTTCTCCATCTTGGCGAGCGTGCCATACATTGTGCCAGGGCTGATCTGCACCTGGCCGTCTGTCATATGCTTGACGCGCTGGCCAATCGTATAGCCATGCATCTCCGCCTGCAAACAGAATAGGATATAGAACCCTGTCTCGGTCATCGGTGAGTAGATACGTCGTAGTTTTGCTTGGATCATGCACGCTTCCTTCGTGTATATTATACCTTGCCTAGCCATGAGTTGCGAGTACAAGAAGTATCGTCGCGAGACTATTCTGCAGGAGGTGTACACCCATTGAGGCGTAGAGGCTCTTCTTTTGCTCGTAGGCTCGGCACAAGAAGAACGCCAGCGGCAAATAGCTAATAATTGCTAGGCCATTCTTGATTCCTCCTGTGAGCATGTACGGTGCTACGTGTACAAGTGCAAAGAGTATCATTGATGCTGCATAGGCAAGAATACGAGATTTTTGCAATAAGCGAGCAAAGATAACTCCCCGAAAGACAACTTCCTCAACGATCGGCCCAAATACCACCGCCATAAACACCGCATACCACAGCGCTCCACCAAAGAGGCCAACGAGCGCCGTTTGGTTTTGGTTAGTCACCTGCAGCGCAGCAAGCAGGAGTGCTACCGGCATCGTTGCAAGATATGCAAAGAGAAAATACTTGATGACAAACCAGCTATTCTTGCCTGGTGCCTGCCGTGCAGTGCGCCATGCAGCAGCAAGTTCAGCTCGTTTCTTCATTACAATATAGCCAAGCAGAAGCACACTTGCTACAGCATTGATGATGAGTCCAAGCACGCTCGTCGATGATATAGCGGCAAATCGCTCCAGTACATACGACAATACTGTCATACCTACCATGTAGCCAGCAAAGTATGCCAGCAGAATTTTTACGTCATCCCGTCGTTTCGTTATTTTATCCATTAATCATCCTTTCTCGATTGGTACATCGAAGTCATATGTATCGTAGTGCGATATATCGTATAGTCTTATTGTATACCGTAGCTCGATATAATGTCAATAGTATGTTCTTTTATATGACGGAATAGTCTTGATATGCAAAAACCAGCAGTGTGTTCTGCTGGTTTTTTATAATTTAACGTATCGGCTGCGCTTGTTATTGCTATAGATGCTTCGTGCGCCACCGCTCAATCGCCTGCGACCGGCTCAGCATAAACGATAGATTACCAATCAGTAGCAAGCCGACGACAGGTGTCAGTATTAGCGACATGCCAATCACCTGTGGCGCAGCAACAAAGCTATAGGCTATGCAGACACCATTACCAAGGAGTGTCATAAGCGCCGTGACGCTACCAGGCGTCCAGCTTCGATACTTTGCTGCATCAACGAGATGCCCAACCAAATGCAGCATATTTGCAAGAATAACTGCACATACCAGCGCAAGTGAGTGCAGGGCAATTGCACCTCCAAGCAGAGCCAGTGCACCAGCTGACTCTTCGAGAATGATGATGGCGACTGTCTCTGTTGATGGGTACGCGGTGCGATTCGCTATAATCATCTGCCCAGCAAATGCCGGGTCATGCTCATAGCGCCGAATCCACGGCACAAACCGAGCAATCTCCTCCAGCTCATGAATGATAAACAAACCAAAACCAGCAAAGGCTACTAGCGCCTCCATCGTCATTTCCCTTCGTACGCAGCGAGATAGGTCTGGAAAACCTCCTCGCTATGAGCGCTCACTCCTGGTGAGGCACGCCGTGTCATGTCGTGGCCAATATTCATACTGGCAGGGAATTTTTTGTATTGGAAGGAAGCATTGTTGTTGGTTGCCATTTTTTGCGGGATGTCGTGCGCGAGGTCTGGGTCGATATCATGGTCCCCTTCACTCACGACCACACCAACATGCTTGAGACCTGGTGCAGCAAGATTGGCTTTGTAGTTTTCTTTGAGCGTTACATACTTTGCTAGGGCACGATATGACAGGCCATTCACCTCATCATTACCACTGTAGCGATCTGGTAGGATATTATTACCGTAGAGGTTGCGCATGAGCGGGATCTGCCACTTGGGAGCCTGGCTAGCCGATGGCTCATAAAATGGTGCAATGAGAAGCACCCGCGAGAAGAGTCCATTACCATACTGTGCAAGCCATGTTGCCATATTGCCGCCGCCAGAGTGGCCCACCACTCCAACTTCCTCACCAAGGCCACTGACCTGGCGAGCACTCGTGGTCATATAATTGACCATATCACTGAAGGAGATCTGACCATGGCGCTTCTTGTCGGCATAGCCATGCTGTGGCACGCGCGGCGCGTAAACGTTATAGCCCTGCTCGTAGAATACATTGGCAATATCTGCCATATCACTGGTGCAGCCACTAATGCCATGGATAAGTAAGATAGCTTTAGCTGCTTTCTTGCCGTGCGTCTTGGCAAACGAGCGGCATTCGCTGCGCAGACCAGCCTCTGCTGTATCCTGGGTAATTTGCTGGTTGATAGCCGCCATCGAGCTATCATAATCTAGTCGCTTGATATCTGCTGTGCGTAGTTCTGCCTTCTGGGCGGGCCACAAGAAGGCAGCTGCAATGGCAATCGCACCGACTGCAACGATGCCACCAATAAGCGTGGCAATTACTTTTATAATTCCGGCTTGAGATGAGGGATAATCTTTCATACGCTATAGTATGGCGAATAGTTGCCAATATAGCAAGACCACTCTACTAAAGAGAGTGGTCTTGGTTTCAATCTGATGCGCGGCGCTGCTTATGATTCTGCTTTGCGACCCGCTACCAGCAGGTAGAGGTTACCACCAAGCGCAGCACCAATCAAGGTACCAGCAATTACCTCAAGGCTCAAGCGGCTATAGCCAGTCTCACCACGGCTTGCTTGTGCGCCAGTAAAGCTACTGTCTGGTGCCTCTGTTGCAGCAATGGCCACTGCTGGGTTGAGTGTTGCACTCTTTGCACGCAATTCGTGTGGCAAGTGTTTGATATCTTGGACTGACGATGTGTCCACCGAAGCTTGCACCTGAGTCAGCAAACCACCAGCCACGATAGCGGCAGCAGCCAAAGATAGACCGATCCCCACTGCTTGGCCTGTTTGCTTAAGCTCGGCCACGCGCGATACGGCAGCCGCAATGCCAAACATCAGCACTGCTGCGCCGACGAGCTCAACACCAAAGACCGCCCAGCTAAAGGTAGTAAAGTGCTCGAAGCTGAGCTTGAAAGCGCTCCCACTTAAGCCGTTCAGTACAACGACAGCGAGCGCCCCACCAAGCAGCTGGGCGATCCAGTAGAACGGTACCAGCGCTGTCTTGAGCTTGCGCATTGTCCAGAGGCCAAAGGTGACCGCTGGGTTGATATGTGCGCCAGATACTGCACCCACCGCCACAGCAATCACAAGCAGTGTGAGGCCAAGGTAGAGTGGTGCAAATTGAGTTGCCGCACCAATTGCGGCAATGGTGAGCATAAATGTACCAAGCAGCTCAGCAAAAATAATGTTGAGCAAGTTGCTCGGTAGAGCTGGCTCGCGTCGCTTATGGACAACAGTCTTGGTGGCTGATGTGGTCGATGCAGCCTTTACGGTTGGTGCAGCCTGAGGCTGGGAGGCCGAGTCTTTCGCGGCCGATTTTTTGGTCGAAACGGCTTTTTTGGTAGCCATACGTCCCTCCTTCACTAGTTGATACTACGCCTTTAGTATATCACATCACCTTGTTTGTCGGCGATATCAGATGTCGATTGTGCCAAATAATGCTATACTAAAGACATGGGACAATATATGAAACAAGACCAAACGCGCAGTGAGCTGCAAGAGCGCATCGCGGCCGATCTCCGCGCCAAAGCAACTGCCAGCAGTCACACTGGCGACGGTACCGCACCAGCGGGCAGCGACACCGGCGTCGAGCAATCCGAATACCTCAAAGGCACCAAACAAACAACCACACTAGCTGGGGTGTGGCTGGTGGTTGGTTTTCTTGCGCTGCTTACCTTTGGCTTTTTTGTTGCGCTAACCATCAATGGACAACAATAACGGAGTGACAGTATGACAGACCTTGACGCTATCCAGCAAAAGCTACTCCTGGCCGTGAGCCAATCGACCACCCCGCGCGAAGTACTGCGCCACGAGGAGTTGCGCGCACTGTATGGACATATCACATCACTCCCCCCAGCGGAGCGTGGGCCATTTGGTAAGCGTGTTAATGAGCTCAAGCAAGCTGTGCAAACTGCCATCGAGCGCCGTCTCGAGGAACTTGAGACTGTTGAGCGCACACCGATCGATGTCACTGCACCGATGGATATCAACACTGCTATTCCAGCACTACTGCCAACAAACCAGGGGTCAATTCACCCCCTTATGCAAGAGATCGAGCGGATTGCTGATATCTTCTACCGCATGGGGTTTGCAGTGGAAGAGTCACGTGAGATTGATGATCAGTTCCATATGTTCGAGAGCTTGAACTTTCCCAAAGGTCACCCCGCCCGCGACGATTACGACACCTTCATGACCGTCGAGACAGACGCGCAGGGCGATCGCCTGATCGCGCCAGCTCACACCAGCACCATGCAAAACCGCGTCCTGACCACCTATCGCCACAATTTAGATGCAGGCGAAGCAATCGCTGCCATCGTACCCGACCGTGTCTTCCGTAATGAAGACCTGGATGCTCGGCACGAGCACACCTTCTACCAAGTGGAGGGTGTCTATGTAGCTAAGGGAGTCAACGTCGGCAACTTGATTGCGACCTTGCAGGAATTTTTGCAAAGCTACTACGGCAAGCAGCTTGATGTGCGGGTCAACCCCTTCTACTTCCCTTTCACCGAGCCAAGCTTTGAGTTTGCCCTGAGCTGCCCCTTCTGCGAAGGCAAAGACCCCAGCTGTAAGGTATGCAGCGGTGAAGGCTGGGTTGAGCTGATTGGCTGCGGCTTGATCCACCCCAATGTGCTGCGGGCAGCCAACATCGACCCTGATACCTACACCGGCTTCGCCTTTGGCTGCGGCATCGACCGCCTGGTAATGATGAAATACGGCATCGAAGACGTGCGGCATTTCGAGAGCGGCAAGTTGGATTTTTTGCGGCAGTTTTAGCCTCGTCTATTCGTTTTATAACCAAGGTTTACCATATGCATCATGATACTGAGCTTTTTGCCATCGCCCAGGCGCTCCTTGAGCAGCGATATACACCACCAGTTCACACTGTGGCAGCAGCTTTGCGTTGCCAATCCGGCGAGGTGATCTCTGCAGTCAATATCGACCATTTTCTTGGCTTCGTCTGCGCCGAGACAGCTGCACTGGCAATTGCTATTAATCGAGGTATCTATGATTTCGATTCAGTCGTCGCTGTACGCAAAAATGATGACACGAGAAAGATCGAAATTGTCGACATGTGCGGCAAATGCCGCCAGATCTTTCACGATTATGCGCCAGGTATTACTGTCTTGACTACAAACGGCCCGCAGACAATAGAGCATATCCTCCCTCATGCTTATATCCACCAACGTACAAAAATTCAACAAGCTATCAGGCGGTAATTAACTATACTTTATTTATGAACCATTCGACACAATCACTCTTATATAGCAACGCCTACGCAAATCTTGCGACTGTCTCTCCGGATGGCCAGCCGTGGAATACGCCAGTGTTTTTTGCGTATGCAGATGGGGCAGTATATTGGTGGTCACCAATAGATGCTCAGCACTCACAAAATATCGACCATAACCACCGTGTATTTATGACAATTTACGACTCAACTGCCCCAGAAGGTCACGGCGTTGGCTTATACTGTCGTGGTGTTGCTCATCAAGTAGCGGATAATGAGCTCACTGAAGCAATCGCCATCTATAACAGTAAGGCTCAGCAATTTCAGCTTACTCCTTCAGACTGCATGGGCGTAGCACCAACTCGTCTGTATACAATGCCCATCACCGAAGCTTGGACAAACAGCGAAGATTCGATCGATGGTTATTATATTGATACCCGCAAAAAATTGCATTCAAGAGATAAACCTTTCTCATAAAAAATACAAGGCATTTGCCCTGTATTTTCTATGAAGTACGCTAATCTATCGATTAATCGTCAGCGGCCAACTCAGCTCGACACTCTTCAGCTTCTTCAGGCCGTTGAGTGGTGTAAGGTCCTTCACCTCGGTGTTTTTGAGAGAAACAAAGGTGAGATTCTTCGCGTATTGGATACCTTCGAGGTTCTTTATCTTCTCCCACGACTCTGCGCCATCGCGGACGCTGAGGTCGAGCATGGTTAGCTTCTCGAGATCTGAGGCAAGCATGGGCTGTGCATCGCCGCGCTTTGTATGGGTCACTTGGGTGATGGCTTGGTTGAGCTTGTTGCGGAGACGCCAATCGGGCACGCTCACCACCGCATCCTGTGGCTTATCAGCAGCAGTCTTTTCTTGGTAGACCCGCACATAGTCGACCTGCATATCTTTCGCGACTTCGTAATCCTTAGGGTTAGCCTTCTTATATGGCTCATTGAGGCCGCCGATCTGGTGATTCAAGCGAATGAAGAGTTTGTTGGCTGCCTTGGCAAAGGGCCAGTTTGCATCATCTGGCGCCACGCGGTGCACCATGTGCCCATCATAGTAGAATTCGATCGTTCCATCCTTCTTATTCAAAACGCCGTAGGTATGGAAGGCAGTTTGTGTATTGCCGACAATATTCCGATCGAGAACGTGCTGGTGCTGGTGTGAACGCTCTTTATTACCCTGGCGTGGCTGCGTATGGACATTGGCCTGCAGCCAGCTTGAGTCGTAGCCACGCGACTCGAAGACGTCGAGCTCACCACTGGTTGGCCAATTGAACTCTGTGCTTGTGAGCCAAAATGATGCCCAGGTTGCTCGAGCACCACTGTTCTTGTTACCCTCTGGCAGCTTAATAGATGCCTCGTAATAGGTACCTGGTCCCCAGGCATGGGCGATACTTTTGTCTTTCCAATCACTGAGGTAATGAGAGTTTACCATCCCTGTCGAGAAGGCGGCATGACCAGCCTGGCATGGCCTGCCATTTTTATCATGCTGCGCGAGGAGATGGAGTTTGCCATCGTACTGGCGCACCATATCTGTCCGGAAGCGCCCTTCCATGCCCGACGCAAGGTCAAAGCAACCCGTCGGTACAGCCCATTTGGTTGTGTTGAGTTTATTACCGTCAAATTCATCACCCCACACTTTTTTATAATGTGCCTGTACATCACGCGGCAGATGATCGACTGCCGATGCTGACTGCGCTATGGCACAGTTTGTGCCCATTATAGCGCACGCCATGGTAAGCCCAAGCGCCAAGCTGGCTTTTGCTTGTTTTGTTGCTCGTGTCGCCAACATATCCCCTCCTTATGTTCGTTAGCTGTTCTTATTTAATCACAGCTACTCTGCTTTGCCAAACACAAGACAATAACTTTATCCATATTTTTTGCAAGCAAGATAGTCTATTTTGATCATACACATCGATCTGCCAGAGGTCATTTTTTGCATAAAATAGCAATGCATGATGCAATTCTTATATTTCAAAATATGTTGTGGTTTTTGCTACGATTATTGTTACCTCTGTTTTATAAATTACACTTGAGGTGTCATCGTAGGGATTAATTTTGCCGAGCATACCATGCTTGCGCCAGGCCAAGGCTCGTCAGATTGATCCAGCGGCTACTCATCGCCACGCTGCGGCCGTTCGAGCAACTGTGGCTCGCTCTGGCGTTCACCGCCAGCGATACGTACGACGTCTTTATCCATCTTGCCGAGCTCACGATAAGTTGTATTGTAGTGTCCAACCGTTGTGGCGAGGCTCTTGCCCATTTTGCCCAGCAATTCATCAAACTTCTTGATATGCGTCGCAAGCTGGCCAACCCGTAGCTGAATATCCTTGGCTTGCTCTTCGATCTGGAGGCTACGCAGTCCCTGCAGCACCGTCTGCAAATATGCCAAGAAACTGGTTGGGCTAACGATAATCACCCGTCGATCGCGAAAGGCATACTCAATAAGATCGCGGCTTGAGCCACCTTGCCCTACATTGTTGATAAGCAGATCATAATACAGCGACTCGCTGGGTATAAACATAAAGGCAAAGTCCATTGTGTCTTCATTTGGGCGAATATATTTGCTCGTTTCATCGATGCGCTGCTTAAGGTCAAGCTTAACGCGGCCGAGTAGCTGCTGGCGCTCGTCTTTATTTGTGGCATTGATCATCCGGTTGTAGTTCTCGAGGCTGAATTTGCTATCGATCGGCAGCACCCGCCCTTTATCAAGAAAGATCACCGCATCGACCGCCTCACCGTCGGCAAAGCGATATTGCATCTGATACTGGGCCGGTGGCAACACATTCTCAAGCACACTCTGCAGATAATATTCGCCAAAGACACCGCGCTGCTTGGGGTTTTGCAGGACGTTTTGCAGTGTCTTAAGCTCATCTGCGACATCGACGACGCGTCGATTAGTCTCATCCAGCTTCGTGAGGCGCTGCGTCACATCGGCCACCAGCTTAGCACTCTCGGAGAGCTGCTTCTGGACTGACGTTTGCATAGCAGCGCCCGAGCGCTCGAGCTTATCCCCAACCGACTGCTGCATAGCGGCTATCGTGCGCGACAACTCCGTCACGTCGCTCTTGAGAAGCGCCACCGACTGCTGATCTTTGAGCTCATTAAGCTTCGCCAGCAGCAGACTCAGCACTACCCCACAGCCAACGAGGACAACAATAAGAATAATTCCAAGCACAAGAGAAAGTTCCATAGTTCTAGTATAGCATTTCCTCAGAAACAGCCACTCATGTTGTTTTAGTGAGCGGGGCGTGTCAACTTCTTGTGAGTGTGTCTCTCATTTAGCACAAGAAGTAGAAGTGTCGTAATGAGTTTTTCAGCGCTAACGCGAGAAGTCTGATATTCTCAGGGAATTACCTTTTTATTATGTATTCGCTAAAGGAAGTGACGTAAGAGTTGGCTAGAACTTGAAATTCAAACAAGAGAGCTGCGTAAAAAAAGGGATGGAAATCGCTTCATTTGAGCATGGCAAATAATCATCAAGCAAATTATTGTGGAGTCTGGAGCTATCTACAGTGTTGCAAGATACATCAATACAATGATCGCCACCATTGCACCAAGTGTGACTGCTAGGTTGCGCAGGCGCGAGATCCACGAAAACACGCCAATGCTCAGTGCCATCAAAATTGTAATAACCGGCACCACGACATACCATGACGATGCTGCTAGCCACGTGAGCACCGGCCAGAGGCCCACTGCCGTCGCAAGCATAACAAGAGCAGGCCGATATACGCGGCGCTGCACCAAGAATATAAGCCCAACGATCACTGCCACAACCGTTGCGCTCAAGACCGTATAGAACGTGGGCGTACCACAGCTTGCTGGGTTAGCGCTGCCGAGGCCACACACTGCACCAAACACCCCGAGGTTGGCAACCAGCAGCAACACTGCACTCGTCACCACGCCAGTAATGGCCGCACCTATCATAATCTGCCCCATATCTGGCCACGATAAGTTCACAAAATGCTCGGTGTCTTCGGATGTATCGAGCACACCGCCCTGAGCAAAGGGGTTGTCGATTGCTCGGCTGTGGTCGAGCCCATCGTCAAGCACCGTCTTGGTGATGGTCGCCGTCTTGGCAGTTTTTGCTTTTTTAGCTTGGCGCGCTGCTTCCGCCACCTCATCTGGGTCAGCGGTGCGTGCGTATATCTGTTCGTCCATATTATCTAGCTCCAATTCCTTACTGGGAGCTATTATATTATGTTTTTGCCGATTTTGCTAGTCTGCGCCAGAATTTTTTGTGATGTGGCACGTACCATACAGCGCCCAGCAGTGCAACGGCCACCCCACCAGCGACATCGAGCGGTGTATGTACCAGTGCCGCCACGCGGCCAAGGCACACCAACACCGTCATAACAAATAGCGCTACGGTGAGCAGCCGCTGGCGCGTCACATACCATACCGCTAAGGTAAGAAACATCGCAAAGAGTGCGTGATCGGACGGAAAGCCGGGATTATTGAGATAGAGCGCACCTGGGTCGGTGCCGAGCTTTTCAAATGGCCGGAGTGTCTCGGGCTGCCAGAGCGCACCAATAACCTTCGCACACCAATAGGACGTCAAGCCTGCCATAAATACGCGCGTGTAACGTTGGTAGCGTTGGGCTTGAGGTGCACGAAAAAACAGTGCAAAAAGAGCTACAGCGACAATCGGGATCATAAGCCCATCGGCAACCAAGCGAACAATGGCATTCATACCCTTATTATACCACTGCTCGGGGGTTTTGTGTGATGGATTTAATCCACATCTAAGATTACTTTTGTATCTGTCGAGCAGGCTGCTGATTTGCTTTCGGGACATCAAGCAACTTCCCAACCGCATTAATGATCTGCTGGATGACTGTTGGCTTGGTCGATTGTTCCATCTTCGGACGTGCTGGTGGAGCTTTGATAACGTTAGCTGGCGGCATGTTGATCGTATTAGCCGGGGGTCTTTGTACTTCAGGAGGTCGCTGTGCTTTTGGCTTGGTCTGTTCTTTCTTCTTGACATTGGCAATCACAACATTGATACGGTCATCGTCGAGGACTTTTTTGTATGACACCTCTGCGCCGTCGCCACCTGTATATTCTCCACCAGCTTGCTGAGCAACTTGATTAGGATTACAGGCTTCGGGATTCTTAACACTGCAGATGCGGGCAAGTGGGCATGCATTACAGGCCGCTTGGCCAATCCGCTCCTGCGCAATTCGCCGCGCATTTTCTTGCCAGGCCGCAATTTCCTCCGGCGAGCGCTTGGTTGGTGTTTTGGCAAGCTGCTCACTCATTCGAAAAACACCTCTGTTGCAATACATTTACTCGCAATACCGCGCGCGGTGAGTCCCTGCCACATCGCTCGCGTAAATGCAACCGAACCACACACCAGGTAGTGTGCCGCTGGGTTGATACACGTATCGAGGTCAATTCGCCCCTGGTGTATCTTGGGCGGGACTGTTGCTTGACGTGTCACGAAGTGGTGAAGCGACAGCCGTGGGTAACGCACCTCGTATGCAGCAAGGTCGGCCGCAAAGACAATATCGTCGACGATCCGATTGCTATACATGAGCTGAATATTCCGATGCGGATCACGCGCGTATTCGCTCTTGATAATGCTCCACACCGGGCTAATACCGACTCCAGCTGCGATCCCCACGAGTGGGCGATCTGTCAGTGGATTAAAGTACCCATACGCCGCCGAAAAAGTTAGTTGGTCGCCCACCTGCCGGCTACATAGGTAGTGGGAATACTCACCGCCAATATCCTTCACGGTAATGCTCAGATGTGTTTCGCCGGGCCAACTCGATAAGCTATATGCCTTACCCTCAGGCGTGCGCGACTCTGGCTTGATAACGGTAATGTATTGTCCGGCAGTATAGCGAAATGGTGCGTCGCCTTTGGCATCAAACACCAGCGTTGCTACATCGTGCGTGTGCTGAATCACTTGCTGGATTGTCCCTGTATAGTACTGCATCAGTGCACCACGCATTCTGTTACATAGCACTGCATAATGTGCTGAGCCTGGGCCATCTCCTCGTCGGTAAAGCTCGTTTCATCGCAAAAGCGGCTACTCACCAGCGTATCGCTTGCAATAAAATGCTGCAGGGCAAAGCGCTGTGCGCCTTGCACCATCTGCCCGACCGCATCGAAGTCTGCTGGCTCAAGCTGCCCCCGCACAATCGTCGTGCGAAACTCGTGATCGACCCGGCTTCGGATGAGGTCGATACTTTCCATAATCGCATCGGTGTCAATTGGCCGCGCAGCAATCTCTACGTACTTCTCCAGTGGCCCCTTAATATCCATTGCTACAAAGTCGAGCAGCTGTTCATCCAGCATCTGGCGCAGCATCGCCGGGTGGGTCCCATTGGTATCGAGCTTGACAAGGAAACCGAGCTGCTTGATAGCCCGAATGAAGTCAGGCAAATCCTCACTCATCGTCGGTTCGCCACCCCTGATCGCGACGACATCAAGCAAGCCAACCCGCCGCGCAAGAAAATCAAGAATCTCCGCCTCAGGGATACAGCCAATATACTGCTCAGGTAAGACAAGTTCTGGATTATGGCAGTAACCGCAGCGCATATTGCAGCCAATCAAGAAGACTGCCGCACAGGTGTGACCTGGGTAGTCAACTGTGCTGAACTTTTGGATACCACCGATCTGAACCATCACCATCCTCCCTTCTTCCTAATTATTTAAGCATCGATTGTATCAGCTGCTTTGTCGTAGTGGTAGCGCAGCGCAAACTCTGCTTGCTTGCCCTTATTCCACTGCTGCACCGGCCGCAAATAGCCCACCACCCGCGAATATATCTCACACGGCTCCTGGCACTGTGGGCACGCTTCATGTTCTCCACGCAGATAGCCATGATTCTTACAGACACTAAAGCTCGGACTGATCGTAAAGTATGGCAAACGGTAATTATGGCAGATTGTTCGCACGAGCCCTTTGAGTGTTGTGGGGTCATCCATTCGTTCACCAAGGAAGAAGTGGATGACAGTGCCGCCAGTATATTTGGTCTGCAACTCGTCTTGGAGATCAAGTAGCTCGAAGAGGTCGTCGGTATAATTGACTGGCAGATGAGTGCTGTTGGTGTAGAACGGCGCTGGCACCGTGGCACCCGTGCCATTGGCAAAATGCGCTGTTTCTGGGTAGTCGCGCTGGTCGATCTGCGCCAGGCGGTAGGTCGTGCCTTCGGCTGGCGTTGCCTCAAGATTGTAGTTATTGCCAGTTTCTTCTTGGAATTTCACGAGCGTCTCGCGCATTAGATCGAGCGTCCGCTCGGCAAATTCCCGCCCTGCAGCCTGACCAATATCCGTGCCAAGGAGATTAAGTGCCGCCTCATTCATGCCAATGAGGCCAATTGTCGAGAAATGATTCTTCCAGTATTCACCAAAGCGCTGCTTGATATCGCGTAGATAAAACTTGGTATAGGGGTAGAGGTTGGCATCGGTTAGGCGCTCGAGTGTTTTGCGCTTAACTTCGAGACTATCGCGCGCTTGCTCCATAAGGTGGACGAGACCAGCCCGAAACGCTGCTTCGTCGCTCGACTTCAGTGCCAAGCGCGGCAGGTTAATCGTCACCACACCAACTGACCCTGTCATTGGGTTACTCCCAAACAGGCCACCACCACGATACTCCAGTTGACGATTATCAATCCTCAGGCGGCAGCACATACTACGCGCGTCTTCTGGGCTCATATCACTGTTCACAAAGTTGCTAAAGTATGGAATGCCGTATTTTGCACTGGCTTCCCACAGGTTGTCAATCACAGGATTATCCCAGTCGAAATCAGCCGTAATATTATACGTCGGAATCGGAAAAGTAAAGACCCGTCCGTTGGCATCACCCTCCGTCATCACCTCAAGCAATGCCCGATTGAAGGTATTCATCTCATCCTGGTAGTCGCCGTAGTTGCTCTCTTGCATCTCTCCACCAATAATCACAGGTGTGCCTGCCATATGCTTAGGACATTCGAGGTCAAGCGTGATGTTCGTAAACGGCGTTTGGAAGCCAACACGCGTCGGCACATTAACATTAAAGATGAATTCTTGCAGCACCTGCTTTACCTCATCGTACGCTAGTCCATCTGCTCGAATAAATGGTGCGAGCAAGGTGTCGAAATTGCTAAAGGCTTGAGCACCAGCTGCCTCGCCCTGCAGTGTGTAGAAGTAGTTCACGACCTGGCCGAGCGCCGTGCGAAAATGTCGGGCTGGCTTACACGAAATCTTGTTTGGCACACCAGTGAAACCCTGCCGGAGCAAATCCATTAAGTCCCAGCCCACACAATACACACTCACAAGGTTAAGATCGTGAATATGGAGGTCACCGGACCGATGAAGGCGACCAATCTCTGAGCTGTAGATTTTGTTTAGCCAGTAGGTTTTGCTCACCTCACTTGAGATGTAATTATTCAGCCCCTGGAGGCTGTAACCCATGTTGGAATTCTCATTAACCCGCCAGTCAAGCTTGAGCAAATATTGGTCAATCAGGTCAACATGTGCACTAGCAGCAATCTCGCGCAGCTTTTGATGCTGATCGCGATAAATAATATACGCCTTGGCGGTCTTTTTATATGGCGAGCGCAGCAAGGTATCCTCTACTGCATCCTGCATCTGCTCCACGGTGAGTGTATCATCCGCTATAGTCTGCTGCGCCTGGGCAATCGCCGCCTGAGCTAATTGGTAGGCTTCTTTTTCAGCAAATTCACCCGTCTCCAGACCAGCTCGTTCGATTGCTGCCATAATTTTTGTGTCGTCAAATGCCACGATGCGCCCATCGCGTTTGGTAATTGTGTGATACATATCCCTCCCCTTTACTTGCCACGGCAGCACGCGCGCCACGGCATAAGTGTTTATCATTGTTTTTTATGATTGTGCAAGCATCGGCTACTAGTGCCATAGACACCATATATAGCGCTTACTTTGCACTATACTACTCTATATACTGTGGGTCAAGCGTGATATTCACAACGGGTATACTAACACGACCTCTGTTATGCGAAGCATGTGACTGTGGTCGGAGTAATTTGTTGTTATTTTTATCCAGCAGCTACATGCCGGCATCACTAATCACTGAGTCGATCAACTACAGAGCGTAGATCCCTGGGCAAGCCACGCTATGCGCTATTGATCCACCCTCGCAAGCATGGTACAATACAGAGGTGCCACGCGATAATGGGCCGTCGCCAAGTGGTAAGGCACCAGGTTTTGGTCCTGGCATTCGGGGGTTCGAATCCCTCC
>CAUTXC010000021.1:0-17032 GCA_963542675.1 uncultured Candidatus Saccharibacteria bacterium
CCAAGTGGTAAGGCACCAGGTTTTGGTCCTGGCATTCGGGGGTTCGAATCCCTCCGGCCCAGCCATATAGCACATGTATCAACCCACCTTTTTGGAGGGTTGTTTTTATATAAAAGAAAGCCAAATAAACCAGAAACGTCTTTGCTTTGTATGCTCGCAGCACGTGAGAAAAGCGCGAAGCTTTATTGCTCGAGTGTTATATCACATTCGAGCAGAGTAGGGGTCAACAACAATAATCAAATGGACTTATAAGGTATAAGGTATTATTTTACATTATTTGCTTCGTTTGCTTCACGTACCACAAGCACCACTGCCACGCCAAGTAAGCCCGTGAATACTACCGTCCACCAGCCATTGAGTAGTGGCAAGGTTGCCCCAAAGAGACCCGATTCGCTCATCGGCACAGCGAGAAAGCACCACAGCGCCACACCAAACCACACTGCGCTCACGACAAGCAAACATGCCTGCGAAATACGGCGCGACCCTCGCGACATATCCATCGAGAGCAAAAATGGCAAGCTGCCCAGCTCAAGCAGCGGCAACAAGCCAGCCAAGAGAGCAGCCACCACTCCCCCACCAGCCACACGCCACCCGCTGGTAATATCAGCAAACTTCTCAAAGGTGAACAGCTGCGTGATGACCAGAAACGTCACGACAATACCAAGTGCGAGACGCCGCCAATACGCAGGATCGCGCCGCAAATGCTCTGGAAAAATCGCCTGAAATAACCCAAGCCAAAAATGAATTGTACGCTGCTTCATAGCCTTATCATATCAGATATTACCCTGTTTTACACGTATTTCCTTGCACTTATGCCACATGTTCGCTACTATAGAGGGAGCGAACGTTACAAACATAAACATTTTTATACATACTTGTATCAATCGCTCTCCGATATATCCACCACAACAGAACACCTGAGTGCCTATGGCATGCTCGGGTGTTTCTTTTGTATGGATAGGGCTAGTCATCTACTGGGAGCGAATGCTCCGCCCGCCAGGCCGCAATCTTGCCGTGGTGACCACTGAGCAATACCTCGGGTACTGCCATCCCCTGCCATACCTCTGGGCGCGTGTATTGCGGAAACTCCAGCGTCTGGCCATCGCTAAAGCTCTCAATCGCTGCGCTCATCTCGCCACCAAGGACACCAGGAATCAGTCGCACAATCGAGTCGATAATCGTCATCGCGGGCAGCTCACCACCAGTCAGGACATAGTCACCCACTCGGAGCGCTTGGTCAACCACCTGCATAATTCGCTCGTCGTACCCCTCGTAGCGCCCACAGATGAAGATATAACCATGGTCGGTCTGGCTATACTGCTGCGCAAGCGCCTGATTCCACCGTTGGCCCCGCGGCGTCATGATGAGCACTTTGGCAGTCGGGTCGCGCTCTTTGGCGTGCCGCACCGCCCTCCAGAGTGGCTCAACGCGTAGTAGCATACCATCGCCACCGCCGTACGGTGTGTCGTCGACCGTTCGGCGAGGACCGAGCCCAAATTGGCGCAGATCAATTGTCGTCAGCTCCACTAGGCCTCGCTGCTGCGCCTTCCACAGCATTGAAGCCTCAAACACGCCGGAAAACATCTCCGGAAACAGGCTAATCACTTGGAACTTTTTCATCTCTCCTAGTGTAGCAAATTACCGCAGCAGCGTCTAACAGATACTGCGAGGGGCTCAGGTCTTTACGCTTATGTTTTTTATTTGTTATACTGGTTATGCTATGGATCTTGGATCGGAGACAGATAACACGACCGCGCAGCGTCTCGAACTATCGAGCAGACGTACGACCATCACGCCGCTCAACGAGAATATTACACTCGAGCAATTCGACGGTGAGGCAGCGGTGTCTCGACACCTTGTGGAGCCAGCGATTGCCAATATCTCGATTGATACCGAAGTCACCCGCCACGATCCGCGCCATACTCACGGCTATAATCCACCAAGGTACCAACCCCATTATGGTTTACTGATTGTGATCATTGGCATCTTACTTTTGCTTATTGCTGGCATTGCTGGCTTAACGAATATTTTGAGCCGGCTGCGGTAGTATATGAGAACCTTTTTGGCGTCACTCGCTCACTCACTACGTCATCCGGATAGCGTATAAAACTCGTTGTTATATAAGCTCATATAGCTATCACTTTAGCCTCTGCTACACTATACATTCACCCAACAAAAAAACTGCCTCCACAGCAGTTTTCTTGCACAAATAAGGCTCTCAAACCTTGTTGGTTTGCTCGCAAAGAGCTTTTATTTTTTCTCGCAGTTCGTTTCTGAACTGATCGTATTATATATCAAGGTCGTCGAGTTCTGCAAGCTCTTGGCGAGACTTTTTTGCAAAATCCGATTCGCTCTCATCATCGTTATCCACTGTATCAGTGGTTAAGTTATCCACAGATTGGGATGCTGTGGTATGTGGCTCATCATTATTCACCACCTTAAGGTTGTAGCGAGCACTATTCTTCGTACCAAGCGCACGCAGCAAGGTACGTAAACTCTGCGCCGTACTGCCCCGCCGGCCAATCACACGGCCGAGATCCTCTGGGTTGACGGTGAGTGTCAATAAGACGCCCTTCTCGTCGATCACCCGATCGACCACCACGTCGTCTGGATGTTCCACCAGCGACTTTACGACATATTCGACAAACTGTTGATCAATTGTCGCCATAACTTTCTTCTTTCCCTCCTTATGCTGTCATTCAGATTTATTGTGATTGTGCTTTCATTGTAGCATACCGGCTGGATTCTACCAAAATACGACGCGCGGTTAGGTGCTGAGTCGTCTGACCCTTCTACTAGCCTTGTCCTGGAGAACGCGTAAAATATTACCGATAATTACAAAACTGCTCCACAATACGTGGAGCAGTTTTGTACTTGTACTAGGGGGGTCGCTTTAGGCGTCTGCTTCTTCCTTCGGCTGGTGCTTACGCAGCTTCTCTGGGTTGCGGACTGCCTTGTGCTTGTCACCAGCAGGCTGCTTGACCCACTTCGGCAGCGATACACCAGCAGCAGCCAATAGCTTGACCACACGTGGTGTCGGCTGGGCACCATTATCAAGATACTTTTGGGCAAGCTCGGTATTGATATGAGCCTCTTTGGTGTGTGGGTTGTAGTTGCCAACATAGGCCACTACACGGCCGCTTGATGGGTGACGCTGAGCCTCTTGTACGGCGAGCCGGTACACTGGGTAGGCTTTGCGGCCAAGACGTTGCAAACGAATTGCGAGCATAAATAAAACTTCCTTTTCTTGACTTATATTTGCGTTAGTTCGTTCTGTACAAGTCTACACTGTTTGGCTGGCGATGTCAATTTGTTGCTTGTCTGTAGGTCAAAACTTGTCTGAGCTCTTGGCTGGTTCTTCTGTCTTCTCTGTTTGAGTCTCTTGCTGCTGGTAGGCTGCCAGGGCGGCGCGAGCGGCCTTTTGCTGGGCGGTCTGCTTGCTAGGGCCAGTGCCGCGGCCCATCAGCCGATCATTGACAAAGACACCAAGTGTGAAGGTTTTGTCGTGGTCAGGGCCGTCCTCTGCCAAGACACGGTATACCGGCGTAGCACTGTCGATTCGTTGGCTCACTTCTTGTAAATGGCTCTTGGGGTCGCGCCACGAGCCATCGGCCAGGATGGCATCAAGCTTGCTAATGGTATGCTTGGCAATAAACTCAGCTGCCGCCTCATAGCCTCGTTCCAGGTAGATCGAGCCAATCACGGCTTCATACGCATTAGCTAGAATCTGGCGATGTGCTCGCTTACTGCCATGCTTCTCACCTCGGCTCATCCGGATGAGCGAGCCATAGCCGAGCGCTTCGCCCGAGTCGGCATTGCTCTCAGTATTGACTAGCGCTGCGCGCCAGCTCGTCAGGATACCCTCTGGCTCGGCATAGTGTTGGTAGAGATAGTCGGTCACTGCAAGTTCCAGCACAGCATCGCCCAAGAACTCGAGGCGCTCGTTGTGCTCAGTAACGGATTTTTTGTGTTCATTGACATAACTGCGGTGGGTAAGTGCAGTAACTAAGAGCTGAATATCGCGATATTCAAACCCGAGCGCTTGCTGTGCCCACGCTTGATACGGGCCAGTTGGCATGCCAGACATAGTAACTCCTTTCGTTTCTGTCGTTATAGACGCTCCTCTCGGATGCGTTTCTTGGCTTTGAGCATAAGCTTGGCAATATCTTCGTACTCGATGAGGTCAAGTGCCTTACTAAAGGGAAACCACTTAATACCATTCATCCATTCTTCTTTTTGAATCTCATTGCCGCTGGTGCGGACGCGAGCAAGATAGATCTGTGTCGTCATCAGGACGAGCTTTTCCATTCGGCGGTAGCGAAAGTGAATCTTACCCAGCCAGCCCAGCATATCAAGGTCGTGCAGCCCAGCTTCTTCGCCGATCTCCCGGCGAGCTGTCTGCACTGCAGTTTCCCCTTTCTCGATATGCCCTTTGGGGATCGTCCAGCGATCCTTAGCATCCTGAATTAGGAGAATTTCGAGTTTGTTGTCGCTATTGTAGCGGAATACAATGCCGCCAGCCGTCGGTTCACGAACAATTTCCTGAATAGACGGCTTGCGACGGCCAAAATATTTTTTAAACCGATTGAAGTGTCGGTCAAAGTGTGACGGTGTTGGCATCGTCTGGTGTCTCCCCAGGCAAGTTGCGATAGGCGGTGCCGAGTACACCGTTGATAAACTTGCTTGAATTATCCGAACCAAACGCTTTAGCAAGCTCCACCGCTTCGTTAATCGCCACCTTGGGTGGAACAGTTGCGCGGCAGTGCAGCAACTCGTAGAGGCCAAGTCGCAAGATATTGCGGTCGACACGAGCAATCTGATCAAGCGGCCACTCTGGCGCAATTGGTTGTAAGTGAGCGTCAAGCGCGGCCTGCGTCTCGATCACCCCAGCAACGAGCGTATCGACAAAGGCTCGATCGCCAATGATCGACTCATAACGCTCAAGATTGCGCGCCAGAATCTCTTGTGGCACGGCCTGCGGATCATTCGCCTGCTGGCGGAATTCATATTCGTACAATGTTTGGAGTGCAACTATACGCCCAAGATGACGGTTCGAAGCCATTTGGTTGGTTCTTTCTTTTGTTAAAATTCTTTGCTATCGACGAAAAGCTAGCGAGCTGCTTTGGCAGCGCCAGTCTCGCGCTTGGTCGTCTTGACCTTGACTGGTGAGGTTTTATTGACCATGCGAGCAAGCTTGAGGCGCAAGTGGCTGCGGCGCAGGCCCGTTTTGCGTGGGCTACTCTGTTTTTTTGGTTGAGCCATAGTAAAAATCTCCTTCTCTTTAGGCTGACGTAAAACTTGTAGCTATTATACGCTAAAAGCGCAAAATTCTCTAGTGTTTGCGCTGTTTTGTATAGAAAAATATATTTGTAACCAATTGCCAAGCGAACTATTGCGCCTTGCTGCCCCATCAAGAACACGCTCGTTACAACGTCTAGGTCATAGCTTTGATATGACAGATATATGTCATATATTGTATGATATGGTATATACTATTAGTCTCAGCAAGGAGCACCTATGGCGATAAAAATAGATGGAGATATTAATCAATATATCAACTTAGTCGGACGAAGTGACAAATCAGTTAAGACTGAAGTGCAACACATCATCGACAAGTTGGGCTGCACTCCTGTAATCCGGGAGATTGACAAGGAGTTTACTGGCTACGACTCGAGCGAATCATTCTGGTTACTGCACGATGCCGGGATGGAATTCCGCTGGAAAAACGATTTACTTAAGGGATTGTCGATATACACAAAAAGGGGTGAATCATCTGTATCGGAATACAAACCTTATGCCACTCCACTGTTTGCGGAATTCTCCAATACGGCAACGCGCGATGAGATTATTCGCCATCTTGGGACTCCTGACAATGAAGCAAAGCAGAACACAACGTGGGTGCGCTCAGCTTGGATCCAGTATGACGAAGAGAACGGCAACTGGGTGCACTTCGAATTTGATAGCGATATGCATTTAAAGATGGTGACAATCTGTGTGCCTGTAGGCTAAACGTAAGAAGACTGTATCCACCAGCACAATTACATAGCTACTAGACAGCTCCGTAGATACCTACAAAGTACGAGACTGTGACCGCGCAACCCAAAACAGGGCGCTCCGTGAGACGCCCTGTTTTTTACGGCACGATTAGTAAAGGTGGCTATTTCTAGACAACGATACTGACGAGCTTGCGCTTGACGTAGATAACCTTCTTGGGCGGCCCAGTGAGGTATTTTGCGACGCGGTCGTCTGCTAGGGCCCGAGCGGTGATATCGGCTTCGCTGGCGTCTGGCGTGGTAGTGAGCTTGGCGCGGACTTTGCCATTGACTTGCACAACGATGGTTATCGTATCGCGGACAATCTTTGCTTCGTCCCACTCTGGCCAGGCTGCAAAATCGAGCTGGTCACCATAGCCAAGCTGCTGCCATAGCTCAGCAGCCATATGCGGTGCAAAAGGCTGCACTAGCTGGATCAGCGTCTTGAGCGCTGGCTGCCACTGCTCAGTAAAGCCAGTTGTCTTGAGCTTATAGAGGTCGTTGACGCACTCCATGAGCCCAGCAATGGCCGTGTTGAAGCTCAGGCGGTAGATATCACTTGTGACCTTTTTCGTTGTAGCGTGGATAATCGACTCGAGCTGTGCGACGTCGACCTGCCCAGGCGCTCCACTCTGCTGCTGCCAATCATCAAACTCTTGCACCAATGTCCAGAGGCGATTCAAGAAGCGATAGACGCCAGCAATTCCTCGGCTGCTCCAACTTGAGTTTTCGTCGATCGGCCCAAGAAAGAGCTCAAAGGTACGCAGCGCATCCGCCCCATATCCCGCATCGATCACTTCCAGCGGGTCGACAACATTGCCAAGGCTTTTGCTCATCTTGCGGCCATCCTCGGCTTGAATGAGGCCATGGTAGACGAGTTTCCGCACTGGTTCGGCAAAGCTTGTGAGGCCAAGATCGCGGAAGACGTGCGTCCAGAAGCGCACATAGAGTAAGTGAGCCGTCGCATGGTCACCACCAACATACATATCAAGCGGTGCCCAGTGGTTAGCCAGTGCTGGGTCCCAGGCCTGCATAGCATTGTGTGGATCAGTGTAGCGCAGAAGATACCAGCTACTGCAGGCATAGCCATCCATCGTGTCGGTTTCGCGCTGAGCTGGGCCGCCACAGGTCGGGCAGGTCGTCGCCACCCATTCTTCTTGGGCAGCAAGGACGGATTTGCCATCACCACGCGGCTGGAAGTCTTGCACTGCCGGCAAGACGACGGGTAGATCTGCCGCTGGCACTGACACAGCACCATGCTCGGGGCAGTGGATGATCGGGATGGGTGCGCCCCAATAGCGTTGGCGACTAATCAGCCAGTCACGCATCTTATAGGTTACCTTAGCATGGCCACGACCTTCCTGTTCGAGCCAAGCCACAATCTGCTCACGGGCATCCTCACTGCGCGTGCCATCAAATGCTCCAGAATTAACGAGCACGCCTTCGCCATGGTAGCACTGGTCGGTGTCTGGGTCATCGTCGGGCCGCTCAATGACGGTGACGATGGGCAACTCGTATTTCTCGGCAAAGGCGGCATCGCGCTCATCATGAGCCGGGACAGCCATCACTGCACCAGTGCCATAACCGCCAAGGACATAATCGGCCACCCAGATGGGTATTCGGTCGCCCGTCGCTGGATTTATGGCATAACTTCCAGTAAAGACTCCTGTCTTATCCTTCGTGTCATTAGTGCGCTCAATCTCCGATTTTTTGACTGCCTCGGCAATATAGGCCAAGACTGTCTCTTGGGCATCACCACGTGCGAGATGCTGCGCGAGAGGATGTTCGGGTGCCAGCACCAAGAAGGTCGCACCAAAGAGCGTATCAGGGCGCGTCGAAAAGACGGTAATATCGGCGGCGTCACTCTCCATAGCTGCCACGGGCTTATCAAGGACGAAGCGGATCTCTGCTCCCTCACTGCGGCCAATCCAGTTGGTCTGAGCTTGCTTAATCTTATCTGGCCAGTCGAGCGCGGGGATGTCGGCCAGGAGCTGGTCGGCATACTCTGTAATCTTGAAGAACCATTGCTTCATTGGCTTCTTCACCACCACCTCTTCACAGCGCCAACACCGGCCATTGATCACCTGCTCATTTGCCAGCACGGTCTTGTCTTTCGGACACCACCACTGGAGTGAGTCCTTTTGGTATGCCAGGCCCCGCTTAAAGAGCTGCGTAAAGATCCACTGCGTCCAGCGATAATACTCTGGGTCGCTCGTGTTGATCTCGCGGCTCCAATCGATACTCGCACCAACGCGGCGAAGCTGAGTAGTGAAGTTAGCAATATTGGTCGAGGTCGTCTCTTGTGGCGTTTTGCCTGTCTTGATGGCGTAATTCTCTGCAGGGAGGCCAAAGCTATCCCAGCCCATCGGGTAAAGCACTTCATGACCAAGGCTGCGCCGGAAGCGCGCCACTGCATCGACAATGGAATGCTCCATAAAGTGCCCTGCATGCATCCCTGCCCCACTTGGGTACGGGAACATGCCGGTCACATAATACTTTGGTTTAGGAGAGGCGTCATCCGCCCGGTAGCGCTGGTCTTCTGTCCAGTGCTGTTGCCATTTTGGCTCGATTTCTGCAGGATTGTATCGTTTCATGTCTTTCATATTCTACCATAGTGGGCGAGGGCAAAGACAACCCCGCTTCTTTTCTCGAAAGCGGGGTTGGACTTATGTGCGGCGTTTTGTTTACGCTTCGCCGGTGCTTGTTGATGATGTATCGCTGTCGTTATCTTTACTGGTGCTACCGCCTCGCATGAGCTCGCTATACGGGATGCTCTCGCTTGGCTTACGCAGGTCAACCTTTGTATCGTTGACGTTGATCGTCACTGGCTGCTGAGACGACTGACTGGTCGGCTTCATGACGATGCGCTTCACATCGTGCGAGAATGGCGACACCCAGAGTTCAAGATCTGTCTGGCTCAAGTCTGGCCCTGAGATAGCAGAGCGCCGCTCGGTCTTGATGGTCCGGCCATTTTGGCGTGTTGTCACACGGGTTGATGTCGCATCACTGCAGCGGCGAAGCAGCTCCCCAACACGCGTGTTGCCAAGATCACGGCTCAGCGAACGAGCTTCGTGGCTCGACGGGCTCGCTACCGTCACCTTGTAGCCCACTGCACCGTTATCGAGCGCTGGCTTATTGAGTTTCTCTACTGTAAAGATATCACCGTGCTTGCGAAGTACTGCAGCGATCTCATTGCGAGCCTTAGTGTCGTACATAGCATTAATTGCGTCCGTACATTGCTGAGTCGTCGTACGATTTGGGCTCATTTTGCGCATATCATCTTGCGTCATCTTGACCCATTTGCCATCGATTTTTTCGATGATAGGCAGTGCTTGCTTGGTATACTGCTCGCGCATCTTGCTCCGCGCAGTATCTTTCTCTTCATCGGTAATACTCGAGGTGCTATAGCGCTTCATCGACTGGTCGATCATGGTATCAATATATTTTTCATATACTTTCTTGATGCCATTGACGCGAAAGTAGGTTGCTTCGCGATCTGCATAGATCTCGGCCTTGACAGTAATCTGGCCAACCTGCGGGAGGTCCATCGTTACCTCACCATTACCACCAGCAACTTGGTTGGCATACTGCAGATTCACTCTGTAGGTGACCTTCGATGGGCCTGAAGTGCTAGTGCTGCTTGGTGTAACATCACCGCCCATGCTATACGACGCTTGCCGTGCAGTTACTAGATTTGCCACGCCATCTGTGACTACCTTGTGTGGGTTCTGATACCAGAAGAAGTACAACAGCACACCAGCAATAAGTGCTAGCAGAGCTACACCACCACCGACAAGACCAAGAATAAGCCCAAGATGGGACTTCTTAGCTGGCTGAGCACGCAAAGCTCCCGGAGCCATGTGTGGTTGATATTGAGGCTGGGGCTGGGCTGGCTGCATGGCCGGAGTAGCTGGCTGCTCTGGCATCGGCTGAGTAGCCGGCTCGGCTACTGGAGCTGGCTCTGCAGCTGGGGTTGCTGGCTCATTAGCCTTGGCCGGGGTTTGTTCTGGCTCATTTTTTGGCGACGTCTTGCGCGTTGTGCTGCGCTTGGTTGCCTTTGGTTTTTTCTCTGTTGGCATAGATAGTTCTCCGCTTAATACACTAGTCTCACACGTAAGAATATACCATAAATCGCGTATTAACGCTACTGGCTTGGCCCATCAAAGAAGTTCTCGTATTCCGAAAAATACGGCGCTTTGATGGCTTGCCAAGCAAGTGATTGACGCACCAGCTCGGTATCTTCGCTCAGGACACAGAGGATCTTAACCGCCTCTTCAAGGAATATCCCACCTTGCGAGCCCTTAGCAAGAATCACTGCACCAGGCCGTGCCACCGAACGGACAAACTGCCCTGCCTCGATCGCATTACGGCATACCTTCACCTGGCAGCCACGCCGACGGGCAGCGGGCGCAAGATACTTCTCTGTCTCGCCGCCAACCGTCACCACCCAATCAAGCAAATGTGAGTCGCAGGCCATGCCCAGCTTCTCGTGCTCGGCCTGGCTCGAGGCACCCAGCTCATTCATATCACCAAGGATGGCGATCCGCTGCGGTGCCTGCGCAAAGCTATAGAGTGTCTGCAGAGCAGCCAGCGCAGCAGCTGGGCTGGAGTTGTATGTATCGTCGATAATTGTTGTATCACCAAGGCCTAGCAGCGGGTTCATCCGCCCAGGGACAGGCTTGATCAGTGCAAGACCCTTTACTACTTCATCTGGTGTGCAGCCATAGAGCAAGGCCGCTGCGACGGCACCAACGATTGGCCGTAGGCTGTGCTCACCCACCACGTTAATGGCCGCCGCGAATGGCTGAGCAATGTTTGGTGGAGCAATAATCCCCCCGCGGTAGCCTACCTCAGCATCAAAGTTCTGCTGTTCGAAGCGATACTCAGCGAGGCCAGTTGTGCCATATGTACTAAAGTGTGGAGTAGCAATCAGGTCAGCAAAGCGCCCCTCAATATCATCACGGTTAATCAGCACTCGGCGTGCATACTGCGTCACGGAGAGCTCCTCTTGCGCAACTGCTTCAATTGAGCCAAAGAACTCCATATGCTCTGGCGTTACTGCCGTCACTAAGGCGAGGTCAGGCCGGAGGTAGCGGCCAAAGTCGGCAATCTCCCCTGGCCGATCAGTGCCAAGCTCTTGGACAATCACATCAACGTCAGCTGGCTGAGCAACCCGTCGTCGGGCTGCTGCAAACACTTTGAGCCAGGCACCAATGCTGTGTACCTTGCTAGGGTAGGTCACACCAAGAATGCCACACGGTGCTGAGAGATTGGTGTTATGGTTGTTATCGAGCATGCGCACACGGTAGCGCTGCGATAGCAAGGTAGCCACCGCTCGCTTAGTACTCGTTTTGCCCACACTCCCCACCACAACAATTAATTTGACCTCTGGATGGGCTTGAAAATACCGACTCACATACGTCTCGAGCCGCTTTTGGATAAACTTTTTGAACATATCCTTATTTTATCAGAAACAGGCGGGAATGCTACTGGTTGATTCTCCCGCTCGTTTGTGCTTGAATAGAGGGAGTCGTGGGGATATAGCTCAGTTGATAGAGCGCAGCATTCGCATTGCTGAGGTCGAGGGTTTGAATCCCTCTATCTCCACCAGGTATTATTATTTCTTTTGCAGCAATCTCGCATTTGCAAGCCCATCGCTCAATGAGGCCGGAATGCTCGAGTCCTTGCCTTCAGTCCATTCGCACACTGACGCAAAATACCTGTTGTATGCAACCCGAAAGACCGAGTTATCGAGCGGGTAAGAAGGCTGTGTGTGCACTGCAGATGCATCCTGGTCGGTGTACAACACTTCACTACCATTCTCGTGGAATAGTTGCAGAGTACCAGATCCGTTACGATAGCAGAATTCTGCCGCACCTTCTGTCCCTTCGACGCGGAATTCGAGAGAGCGCGTTGCCCTGCTGATCGATGTCGTGCGTATCGCCACACGTGCCTGATTCATTACGAATGAACAATCAAAGCACTCGTCAGATGGCCGCTGTCCTTTTGGCATTGTTCCGCGCCACGACCCGCGCCTTGTTTCTGCGCTGCATTGAAACTCGTGGACACTCGAATAGTTGCCGCCGAGCAAGAACACGGCGAGGTCAAGAAGGTGGCTTCCCATTGCCATACGCTGTCCACCGCCAAGATCTGGCGTTGTCATCCATGATGGTAGCGAATCTGCCCGCAAAGCAGCGGTGCGTTCAAAGAGATCAATTGAGCAAATATCACCAAGCGTACCCTCGTTGATCATCTTGGCAACGATCTGAAATTGCTCAAGGCCACGAAGCTGGAAATCAACCATGCAACGATCTTTGACGGCATCAAAATATGGAAGCGACAAGTCGTCGCCACAGACTGGCTTTTCTGCCAATATATAACACTGTTCGTGAGCAAGCCGCTCCCAGTACTCATCCCGACAGCATACTGGTGTTGTCAGGCAAACGATATCAGGTGACTTTGCCATTACGTCATCAAACGACGCAGCAAGGTCTTTGTCGTATCCATGAGCCTGCAGATGCTGTGCGGCTCGTTCCTTTGTCGAGCCAACGACGCCAACAACTTCCACCTTAGGAAGGAGACTTAGCCCCGCAAGATGCGTTCGTATACCGACACCAGTACCGATTATTGCAACTTTCATTAAGAGTCCTCCCTTAGCAAACTACATTCTATTGGCAGACAAGATACTGCTCAAAAACAATACGGTATTGGCACTAAAAATGAATAATTCCAAAATGGTGGATCTTGCAGGATTCGAACCTGCGACCTCACGAATGTGAATCGTGCGCTCTAGCCAACTGAGCTAAAGATCCATGGTGGAGCATACCAGATTCGAACTGGTCACCTCTTCGCTGCCAGCGAAGCGCTCTAGCCAAATGAGCTAATGCCCCATCTGCTATAGACTATAGCAAAAAATCACCTCTTTGACTAGAGGTGATTTACCGGTAGCTGCTACGCGCCCACCCTGGGGCACAATGTTTGTTTTAGCACGATGTTTGTGTTTGGACGCAACGGTACCCCTTTTTGCGTACCAGCTTGTCTTTATTATGCACCACCACTTTGCAAAACACAAGCAGTTCGCCGATTAATTATCGCACTTTTATGGTTCAGGCACTCTATGACTCTTACGCTTCATCTGGAGAAATGTCCAGTCAATACAAGCGTGAAAGCATCCAAGCAAAGTGCTCGTACAAGTATCTTAATACAAGATCTCTCCCCCCTATTGTTATTTACAAAAGCAAAACACCACCTATCTTGGTGGTGCTCATGTGTCGCGAAGCATCATATCTGGTGCGGACGAGAAGACTTGAACTTCCACGAGCGCAATGCTCACCAGCCCCTCAAGCTGACGCGTCTACCAATTCCGCCACGTCCGCATATCTCGCGACACTGTTGATTATACCGCATGTTAGGGGGTTTTGTAAACATCCCGCGTGGTAACTGTCCAACGGAGGACGTCTGCGTAGCGGTCTGCACCGGAGACAAGGGTATCGCCCTGCTGGATGGCCTGGACGCCAGGGCCTGTCGCATACACACTAGCCGACCGATAGAGACCAATCGCAGGCACGTCACTGTACCACTGTTCGGCAAACGCTTTGTACTTGGCAGCACGCAGCTTGGGCTCGAGGCGCGTGCGGGCGCTAGCCAATGCGGCATCTGCGGTGCGGCTCGTGTAATTGACGAAGTTATAGCCCTGGTAGCCTGTCTGTGAGGAATGCCAGTAGGCATAGACATCGGGGTCGGCACCAATTGCCAACTCGTAGAGCAAAACATCGTAGCTTCGCCCCTGCAATGTCCCCTGGACAAAGGTGGATGACGTTGCCGAGCGGTCGATCACTTGCTGCGTCACCGCTACGCCAAGCTGCTGCCACTGCTCCATTACCTTAGCTAAAACAGCTTCGTACTCTGCGCCCTTAGTCGTGGTGATCATAATCTCCAGCTTTTGGCCATCTTTACTGCGGACTTTGCTGCCATCGGCGAGCTTCCAGCCTGCTTCGTCTAGCATCGCAGCGGCCTTTGCTTTGTCATGCTTATCTGCAGATGGTGCATCGATACCGCCAAGCTGACTAGGGATAAATGGTCCGTCAAGGCGCTGCACACCGTCACCCAGCGAGGTGCGAATCGCAGCGGTGTTGGTGCCTAGTTGAAGGGCTTTGCGAACCGCGCGATCTTTGAGGATGGGGTTGGTATTATTCATGAGCAAATACACCCCGCGGTCGGTTGGTACAGTGGTTGTAGTGTATTGGTTGCGTGGAATATCTTTGCGCATCACAACGGAGAGGTCGGTTGCGCCACTCAGTTCACCAGCTTGCAAAGCCGAGACAATATCTTGCTGCGTGCTATACGCTTGGAGCTCGAAGCGATCAAGCTTGGGTCGGCCACCATAGTAGCCATCAAAGGCAACCACATGCACGGTCTTTGGCCGGCGAGCATTGTTGGTCGATTGCAAAATCTGGAACTTAAATGGCCCACTACCAACTGGCGAATGATTAAATGGTGCCTGGCGCATTGAGCTTGGCGTTGCTGAGCCTAGCATATGTTCTGGTAAAATTGGGAAGGTCAATGCATGGGGGAAGGCAGCATACGTTGCAGGTAGCACAAACTGCACAGTGGTATCGTTGACCGCCTTAGCCTGGACGTCGACCCAATTGACGCGCAAGGGCGAGCGCACTGCCGGGTTCTTGATGAGGTTGATCGTGAAGACAACATCCTTGGCAGTGAGCTTATGCCCATCGTGCCAGCGGACGTCATCACGCAATTGAGCGGTGTAGGTTTTGCTCGCTTCGTTATAGGCAAGACTCGTTGCAACATCTGTGTGGAGCGAACCCTTGGCGTCGTAATGATAAAGTGAGGAGAACATGAGTTGGCTGGCCGAAAGCTCGGCACTGCTGGTTGCAAAGAGAGGATTCAGCGTCTCAATCGGGCCAAGCGCCCCCTCGATATACGTCCCGCCGGTCCCACCAGTTGCTGTCGTCGCGTCGCGGCGGATAAAGATCTGAGCAATAATACCAAGCAAAATCACCGCAACGAGGACGAGCCACAGCACAACCCGCCGCCGGGCTCGACGCAAACTCTCGAAGCGGCTCCCTAAGAACTTGCCAACGTGGCGCGTCGCGCTATCTTCGAGCTGCTTGAGGTCACGGCGTGGTTTCTTGCGGCGAGATGGTACCGATTTCGCTGCTTTGGCTGCTCGCAGCGATTCATCCTCCTGAGGCACGACTACCGACGAGGTTTCACGGCGCTGGAGGTGCTTCTCCTGCCGATTCGCCATGCCCTACCCCGCAGACGGCAACAAGAGTGCCGCCAAAATAGACCCAACAAAGGTAACAGCCAAAAAGATCGTTGCCTCAAAGAGGTTCTTGTCTAGGCCGCGCCGCGTGGTATAGAGCTCGCCCGAGGCACCAAAGCCTGCACCAAGCGTCGCCCCGCGCTGCTGAAGCAAAATAGCCAGGACCATTAAGATGGCTGAGCCAATCATTATTGTTTGTAGAATACTATCAAGATTCATGTTGTTCCTCCTGCGTGCGCCCATAATTTAGCTCGAGCGCGCTGCTTACTATATAGTTTACCAGACTCATAATCAGGCCTGTCAAGATGGAGTGAAGAAATGTCATCTTGAGACCTGGTGCCAGTATCAGTGAAATATAGACCATAAAGCCATTGACAACGACGGTAAAGAGACCGAGCGTGACGAGAATAGCGGGAAGCGATAGGATGATGGCAATCGGCTTAAAGACTGCATTGACGACTGAGAAGATGAGCCCGGCCAGCAAAAACACGGCAACATTCATATCGGGTTGAACACCGATATAGCCTGTACCAAAGATACGTACGGCAATCCACAGCCCAAGTGAATTTAGCACCCAGCGGATAATAAAGGTAAAAAATTGTCGTTTCATTTGCTCTAGTATAGCGGTTTTTTACCATTTTGTCGATAAGCTGGCGCTGAGATTATCGTGGCCGCTTGGCGTAATGAGAATGTCATCTTCAATCCGGACACCAATACCCTCCTCTGGAATGTAAATTCCTGGCTCGACGGTAAGCACCATACCGGCGCGCAGTACCCGCGGTGCACCCAGGCTGTCGTGTGTATCGACGCCAAGCCCATGGCTGGTGGCATGTGGATAGTAGCGCCGGAAGGTGGCTTGGTCGTGGCGATCGCGTAGGAGACCAAGCTGCTGCAGGGCATCGCGCATAATGTCGTCACTCTGCTGGATGTAATCAGCCACAGGGAGATTTGGCTCGAGCAGCTCTATGATGTGTTGCTGCGCCTGCACCACCGCAGCATGGACATCCTGCTGGCGCTGCGTCGGCTCAATGCCATAGGTGCGAGTGATGTCCGCACAATACCCATTGACCCGCGCCCCGACATCAATCAGCACCATATTCTCAGCAGCAAGCGGCCCTGCATTATGGCTGTAGTGCAAAGTACAAGCGTTAGCGCCACCAGCGACAATTGGACTATACGCATGGCGGGCATTGTGGCGCCGAAATAGATAGTCAAACTCCGCCTCGCACTCATACTCATGCTGGCAGTCTGGCAAGCGCTGCTTGGCTACCTCAAAGGCCTCAATAGTCAGCGCAATTGCCTGACGCAGCGCAGCAATCTCTTCTGGCTGCTTGATAGCCCGCAGTTCACGCAGCTGACGGAGACACGATTGCACTGAAGGAAAGATCCGCTGTAGTACTTTGCTCAGGTCGCGTGAGGCGGGGTTGAGCATAAAACCGTAGTCGGTGCGGTCATTCACTTCGTATACAACCGTATGGCGCTTGGCAAGCTGGCGCAGCTCTGCCTCAAAATCGTGGGCGTCAATCACTGCATCGGCACCACTGATCCGCTTGGCTTCCTCACTGCTGAGTTCACCAACGAAGGTCTGCTGCACCGCATCGAGATGAGGCCGCACGAGTGTTGTACGGCTCCGTCGTCCATCGATGATCAACTTCCAACCTGGTCGCTGAATCCCACTGAGCCACCAAAAGTTCGACTCTTGCTGAAACGG
>CAUTXC010000022.1:0-15792 GCA_963542675.1 uncultured Candidatus Saccharibacteria bacterium
CCACCCCAACAGTGAGAGGTTAAGGTAGGTGACCAGCTCGTTCGCACACGCCAAGTCAACAGCGATGGCGATACCAACGTCTCTATCCCCTCCTCTGCTGGCAAAAACTTCACTGTGACTGCCACACTGACAGACAGCGTGTACTATAGCGACAAAAACACTGCTCACGGTCAGCGAACGAGCTAGTGCATCTTTAACAGAGAATAGTTATAATACCCTGCATCTACAGCTGCAGGATTTTTCATAATGGAGGATTTGTTGCTATGCTCAGAATTGCACTGCCTTTGTTCGAGTAGCATGTAGTCACTTATGACATAAGACTTATTTTGTAATGAGAATACAGCGGCTTGAGGTCTAAGATGAGAGTATGACGTGTCTAATATTGTGGTCCAGATAATACCTCTAGCCTATTTGAGATACAGCCAAATTAGGATTCACAACCACATAAGAAAGTGAGGGCTATACGGCAACCAATAAAGGCTCCACCACCCTCACCAACTGCCGATGCAGCTCCGGCGCTCCCGCCAGCCAGGTGAAGTTCTCGTGAGAGCGATTCAGGGCGTCGTGGTAATCCATGGGGTTACCAGCAATATCGGTATAGACGCCGCCTGCTTCCTCAATAATGATCTGCTGCGCGACGTTGTCCCAGATCTTGCTCGTTTGGTTGGCGCAGGCACCATAGGCACCCTTCGCAACCATTGCTTGGTCGACGACACTATTAGACGAGCGAAGATTACGGATCGAGAGGATGATGGTACCAAGTAGCTCAGCTTCGCGCTTTGTCCGGGCTGGATCCTCAGGGTGACCATCAATACCATACGCGACGAGACTATTAGTAAGGTCGGCTTCTCGTGAGACATGGATTTTCTGATCGTTACACCAGGTACCCGCACCCTTGGTCGCAACGTAGAGCTCACCAAAGGCAGGCAGGGCTATTCCACCAGCCACTGGTGTGTCGTGATCGAGCAGCCCAAGCATAATGCCATACTGTGGCAGCCCCGCCGCGAAGTTACTCGTCCCATCGATCGGGTCAACCACCCAGGTGTAGCGCGACCTGTTATCGACACAGCCCAGCTCTTCGTCGATAATATTATGATCAGGGTATGCTGTGCGGATTGCGTCCGTCAGGAAATGACCGATCTCCAGGTCGGTCTCTGTCAGGACTTGATTGCGATCTCCCGCCTTGACCGAATGAGAGAGGTTGCCAAAGTTCGCGACTGCGATCTTCGTAGCGGCGGTGAGAGTGGTGGTGAGAAAGTCTCGATAGGTATGCATAATTGCTTCCCCTTTCATGGTATTACTACCATCAGTATAGCACCCTGAGAATCACGTATCAAAAATGAAACAATATCTCTTTACAGTCCGCTAGCTTCGCAACGACGCTAATCCGTCTGCTTTTTTACCAAATCAAGCAACGCTGCTTCGTGGTCAACACGGCGACGTGATGATGAGCGAGCGGTTCGTTTCTTGGAGGGAGCTTGCGTGGCTGCCTGTGAGGTGCGGCTCGTTGTTGATTGCTTGGTATGCCTGGATTGAGAGGATGAAGCAGCCTGCGGAGACTTCGGAGTTGTAGCGGCTCGCGCGCGAGAGGTACGCTTGGCTAGCTGCTTTGGTTGTGGTTGCTCTGATGGCTTTGTTTTCTCATGAGCCACACGCGCCGTTCGCTGGGGCTGGCTTGAGGCTGGCTGCTCTTTTTTCTTATCTGCCTTCTCTACCGATGTTTGAACAGTGCGAGCTCGTGGCGACTGGCGAGAGCGCGACGTCTTTGCTGATTTAGGCTGAGTAGATGGTTGAGTAGCCGACTCTTCTTGCGCTACTGCTTTTCCTGATAATGCTTCAGTTGAGCGCGTTTTGGCTGGCTGAACTACTGGCTTTTTGACGAGCTTGGCAAAGATCATCTTACCTGCAGCAGTCTGAAGGTTGCGAATAATCTCCACTTCACAGGTGCGGCCCAGCTGGCTGCTGGCTTGCTCCACGACCACCATCGTGCCATCTGACAAGTGCCCAACCGCCTGATGAGCATCCTGCCCCTTCTGAAGGAGCGCCAGCGTCAGATGCTCACCAGGTAAATGTGCCATCCGGATACTTTGCGCCAACTCATTCATGTTGAGCACGCCAATCCCTTCCACAGCGGCGACTTTATTGAGGTTATAATCGATCGTAAGCAGCCATGCGCCATGCTGCTTAGCTAGGCTCAGCAATCGCTCATCAACTCCCTCGCGCGCTTTGCTGCCATCCTGCAAGAGTTCTACCTCAACTTCGTCCATTGCCTGCAGCTCCGTCACAACGTCAAGGCCATAACGAGCGCGAGCTCGCTTGTCGCTGTCTGCGTGATCTGCCAGAAATTGCAGCTCACCCACCACACTACGGGGGATCACCAGCGTGTCACCAATAAATCCTGTTTTGGCAACGGCCGTAATGCGACCGTCCATTAGCACCGACGTATCGACTAACAGCGCTCGCCCTTTCGTTTTGAGTGTGTTACGCGGCAATCGAGCCAGAAGATAACTAACTTCGCCAAGGATAATAAGTGTGATGATAAGCAACACAAGAGTAGATAATTGCATGTTGTTCCTTTTTGTTATGTTTTTAGATAGGTAATGAGCGCGTTGCGGATATCGCGCACATCATGAACAAAGGGCGTCTTAAGACCAGAATGCGGAGCGATTGCTTTGGTGAAACCGAGTTTTTGCGCCTCAGCAATGCGCCGCTCGGCCGCTTGGGCACTGCGCACTTCACCGCCAAGACCCACTTCGCCAAATACTACTACACCATCATCAAGGCGTCGGCCAGCAGCAGCACTAGCAATTGCCATGACGACGGCTAAGTCGGCCGCCCGATCAGCCAGTTTGAGTCCACCGACAACGTTGATGTAGATATCTTTATCGGATAATTGCAATTTGGTGCGCCGCTCGAGGACAGCGATCAAAAGGTTGAGTCGGTTGAGGTCAAATCCGCTGGCTGTCCTCTTAGGATACCCGAAATGGGTTGGATTGACAAGTGCTTGGATCTCGACAAGGATGGGGCGGTTACCCTCGAGGGTAGCCAGCACTACTGAGCCATCAGCATTTTGGCGTTCGGCAAGCAGCGCAGCTGAGGGGTTCTCTACCACTGTCAGGCCACGCTCACCCATAGCAAAAATTGCCGCTTCATTCGTGCTACCATAGCGGTTCTTGATGGCCCGCACCACTTTAAAGCCGCCGTAGCGATCGCCCTCAAACTGCAGCACCACATCCACGAGATGCTCAAGTACCTTGGGCCCCGCGATCGACCCTTCCTTCGTCACATGGCCCACCAGCACTACCGCCGTCCCTGATTGCTTGGCCGCTTGAATGATAACGTTGCTGGCGTTAGTAATCTGGCTTACGGTGCCTGGTGCACTAGTGATCTCAGCCAGACTCAGCGTCTGAATCGAATCGACAATTACCAGCTGGTATTGGCCGGTACGGATGGTAGCTGCAATATCATTAGCACTCGTGCTCGCTGCAAACGACAATGCCTCGTGCTGGTCGGCACCCAGTCGCGTCGCCCGCAGCGTCACCTGCCCAGCCGACTCCTCACCACTGATATAGAGCACCGCATGCTGCCGAGCAACCGCATGCGCCACCTGGAGTAAGAGAGTGCTCTTGCCCATGCCTGGCTGCCCCGCTAGAAGAAGCACGCCACCAGGCAAAATACCACCACCTAGCACTACATCAAGATCGGCAATGCCCGTTGCAAGTCGTGCCGCTGGTTCATCCTGGCTTGCAGCGGCGGTAATTGGCCGCGGCTGTAGCAACGTACCCTGGCCAGCGCTGCGTGCCACGGCTGATTTACCTACTGGAGCTGGCGCTTGCTCAACGAGGCTATTCCACTGGCCGCATTGTTCACATTTACCGGTCCATTTTGGTGATCGCGCACCACACTGCTGACAAACAAACATCGTGCGAGCTCGTGCCATTACACTTGCTCCTTAGGTTGCTCAATGCCATTAATGCTTTGGTTCAGCTCATTAGCGCGTACCGACAAGGCATTGAGCCGAGTGATCTTCGCATTATATATCTCAACGCGCTGATTAATCGCGAGCCGTTGTGCCTCAAGCGCTCGCTGACGCGCTAAGAGCTTCTTACGTGCTGCCTGGAATGATGCATCATCGCGGAAGCCACCATTTTGGGCTCTCGCATTAAACACCTTAATATCAGCCGACAGCTGCTCAGCCATCTCTTTGTACTGTGCTTGATCAGTGGGGAGCTGGGTAGCTTCTTGGTTGATTGCCTTGCTGAGCGCTTTGGCTTCTTGATCGACTTTGTCAAAGACAGCTTGGTAGGCATCACTGCGTGCGACGATCGCCGCACGGTTACGAAAATACCGACTATAGTGCTGCTCTAGCTCGCTGTTGATTGTACCAATCTGCGTGCCAATAATAGAATGAAGCTCATTATTACGCTCGCCTGGCTCGGCCTGATCATAATACTTCACCATTGAGGCAATGACCGGATTGGTCTTGATCTTGGCGTACTCTGCTTCAATAAGCTGGTCGATCCGGTGCCGCTCGCTTGGGCTAAGCCGCTCATATGCGGCATGTAATAACTCGTGCGCTGTCGTGACGGGTTCGGCGTTAGTCAGTTCTTGGTTCTGTACATTGTAGACATAAATCCGGCGCAGGTGGTAACAACCAAGGATAGCTGCTGTGCGCTCTGTCGATTTGCAGCTTTTGTTAAACTCAGTCTTGTCCTGCAATTGTGGCTGACTCGCATAGAGCAGCTGCCGACCTTTATCGGTCAGCTCAAGCTGATCAATCACCGCTTGCATCGCACTATCGGGCTGGTACCGGCTCGCCACTGCAGCATCGTAGAGCTCCGGGCCATAGGTTAGCCCAGCCCAGGCCATGCCACCGATCATCACTAGGCCGACCAGTGTTGAGAGGAGGCGCTTAGGCCTTTTCGCTACGTGCGTCAATCGTCAGCTCCCCTTTTCGTACTCCAACTGTCAAGACCGACCCTTTGGTGTAGTGACGGGCCAAAATTCCCTCTGCAAGGCGATGTTCCAGCTCGTCCTCAATCGTACGCCGCAGCGGCCGCGCCCCAAAGGTGCGGCTGTAGCCCTGAGCGATCAACCGTCGCTTTGCCGCTGGCAACACCTTAACGGCAAGGCTCTGACGAGCCAAACGCCGATTAAGCTCGGCAATCTGCAAGTCGAATATCTTCCCAACCTCTGGCTTAGTAAGTGGGCGAAAGGTAATGATTGCATCAAACCGATTGATTAGCTCCGGCCGCATGAATCGTTCCAGTGCCTCACGAGTATATGACTCATTGCGTCGCTGCTGCTGCGCTGTATCGTCCTCGTCGGCCAGTTTGGCCTGAAAGCCAAGGCTGCGATTGTGCTGCATCTTATCTGCACCGAGATTGCTCGTAAGGATGATGATCGTGTTGCGGAAGCTCACAACACGGCCAGTCGAGTCGGTCAATGTACCATCTTCAAGGAGCTGCAGCAACATCTGGAAGATATCGGGGTGAGCCTTTTCGATTTCATCAAACAACACCACACTATAGGGTTGACGCCGCACCTTATCTGTCAATTTGCCGCCATCGTCGTAGCCTACATAGCCAGCAGGCGCACCGACAAGTCGGCTCGCGGTATGCTTCTCGCCAAACTCACTCATATCGATCTTAATCAGCGCATCGTCTGAACCGAATACCTCACGAGCGAGCACGCGCGCCAGCTCGGTCTTGCCGACACCAGTTGGCCCCATAAAGACAAAGCTACCGATCGGCCGCTGGCTGCTCGCCACCCCACTACGACTCCGCCGAATAGCCCGAGCAACTTTACCGACCGCTTCTTCCTGGCCAATCAGATATTTGCCAAGGTGTTTCTCAAGATTACGCAGGAGCTTCGCCTCACTTGTGCGGACTTTCTCAACCGGGATGTGTGTCATCACAGCAATGGCATGAGCAATATTATCCTCGGTGAGTACCAGTGGAGTTTTGCGGCTTTGCTCGCGACGTGCTTGCTCAAGCTGGTCGGTCAATTGGCTAATACGCTGCTTATAGAGAGCGGCGCGCTCATAGTCTTCTGCCGCTACGGCATCTTCCATTTTCTCATTCAGTGCTTTGAGCTCACGGACATACTCGCGCTGCTTGCTTGGCTTATGTCCCTTCTTCACGCGCACCAGAGCTGCTGCTTCATCAATCACATCAATCGCCTTGTCGGGCATAAAACGATCGGCCACATAGCGGTCACTCATATACACCGCTGACTCGATCACATCATCACTAATCTTCACCCCGTGATGTTTCTCATAGTAGCTGCGTAGCCCCTTAAGGATTGCCACCGTATCCTTCACACTTGGCTCCTTAACGAGTACTGTCTGAAAGCGACGCTCGAGCGCGCTGTCTTTCTCGATATGCTTGCGATATTCCTCCAACGTCGTCGCACCGATGAGGTGTAACTCACCTCGGGCTAGCGCCGGCTTGAGGATATTAGCTGCATCCATTGCCCCGCCCTCTGCTGAGCCAGCTCCTACAAGCATGTGCAATTCATCGATAAAGGCAATGATGTTGCCCTGCTTAGTAATCTCGCGAATCAGTGCCGTTAGCCGCTCCTCGAACTGCCCACGGTACTTAGTGCCAGCGACAATCGCCGTCATATCGAGCATAACCACTCGCTTGTCGAGCAAATTATCTGGCACATCCTCGCGGACAATCCGCTGCGCGAGGCCTTCGACGATGGCTGTCTTACCTACCCCTGGCTCACCTAGCAAAACAGGGTTATTCTTAGTGCGACGGCTGAGAATTGTTACAAGGCGTTCGGTCTCGCGTGCTCGCCCTACCACAGTATCAAGCTCACCATCGGCTGCCTTGGCGGTTAGGTCAATGCTATATTTACTCAGCGCATTACCACCCCGCGGCGCTGGCTGGTACTTCGTATCAGTGCGAGTACTTGTGCCACCGCGACTCTCTTCTTCACGCATATCATCAAAGTGGGCTTCGAGGTTGCGGACGATCGCCTCGGTATCTGCCCCCATTTCGCGTAGCAATACAGTTGCGCGGGCGTTATTTTGCTTGAGCAAGCTATAAAGAATATGCTCTGTACCGAGCTCATCATGCTCATATTCCTTCGCGATTTCCCATCCCATCCGAAGTGTCAATAGAGCCGTCTCAGACAGGCCAGTTGCCCCACCAGTCCGTACCGTAATATTCTTGAGCGGCTGCAGGTGAAGTGAATCCTCCGCCCGGCGCAGCGTAATACCAGCATCGGCGAGCACCTTGGTACCGAGGCTGGCACTTTGGCTCAGAATACCAAGCAATAAGTGTTCGGTACCAATATAAGGATTACCATACCCTCGGGCAATTGCATCAGCATACTGGACGCTCAGGCGAGCATCATCACTCAAATGACTAATAAAATCTGCAAAATCATCTTCCATGCCGTCCTCCAAAATCTGTGGCCAAAAAGCCACCCTACTCAGTATACGCTGCTTATTAGCACTCGTCAAGGTGGAGTGCCAATAATACGCAAAACCCTGCTCTATCATGAGCAGGGTTAGTATGCTTAGCGTATTACAGCCTTACGCTTGGTTTTCGATGGCGCTAAAGAGATCATCCTCGATATTCTTGCGTGGCTTGCGCTCAGCTGGCTGGCTTGCTGCTGTCTCAATATCAAGCTCAAAGCCCGTAAGGCGGCTCGCCAAGCGAACATTCTGCCCACTACGACCAATCGCGATCGACTGCTGGTCTTCCGTCACATACACCTTGGCGTGCTTGTGCTCGCGGTCAATCTCGACCCGCACTACCTCGGCAGGGCTGAGAGCGTTGCGAATGTACGTATCGGTGTTTTCGTCGTACATAATGATGTCGATCTTTTCTTGATCGCCAATTTCATTAACAACGGCATTGACCCGTGTGCCATGCCCACCAACAAAAGTACCAACCGGGTCGATCCCTGGCACAGTACTCAGAACAGCCAGCTTAGTGCGGCGACCTGCTTCGCGTGCGATCCCCTTAATCTCAACTGCCCCTGTCTCGAGCTCTGGCACCTCCTGGCGGAAGAGATACTCAATGAAGGCTTCGTTGCCACGGCTCAGGATAAGCTGTGGACCACGATTGTCGCGTTCAATGTCCTTGATAAATACTTTAATGCGACTGCCTGGCACATAGCGCTCACCTTGGATCTGTTCGCTTTGCGGCAAGATGCCGGTTGCCTTGCCCAGCTCAACCCGCACAACGCGCGGCTCAACTCGCTGGACGATACCTGTCACAACCGTACCAATCTTGTCTTCGAACTCTGCAAGCACCACCTCGCGCTCAGCTTCGCGCAAGCGCTGCAACACCACCTGCTTGGCAGTCTGGGCTGCCACGCGGCCAAAGCTCGTCACATTATGCACTTCCTCAACGGTACCGCCCAGCTCGGCATTGGGGTTTGTCACCCGTGCTTCTTCTAGGCTGATCTCTGTCGATGGGAAGTTAACTTCCTCAACGATCTCACGAATGACGAACACCTTGGCGGTGCCGTCGTTGAGGTTAAGTTCTGCCCGGACGTTTTGGTCGCGCTCGCCATTATCGCGGCGCCAAGCGGCAGCAATTGCTTGCTCGATCACACCGAGGACAGTTTCCTCGGGCAAGTTCTTTTCGTCTGCGATTGTGCGCAAGGCCAGTGCGAGCTGCTTGATATTCAGGTCTTCCATATTACATTACTCCTTTCTATGAAAAACTCCGACCTGCCGGCCGGATATCTACCCACCAGTGTAGCGAATAGCGCGAAGGATGTCAAATGGAATGGCGGGGGTTCTTATTCAACAATCGTCAACATATCACGGAGTTCAGCTATAACCCATCGTGCATACCTAGCAGCGGGTGAGCCAGCAAAGGTTACTCCATTGCCTGTCACCGTAAAGAGCGGTACGTCGTTCGCTCCATCGCCCACGACCAAGCAGTCACCCAGCGAGACCTGCTGCTCGGCAGCTAGCTGACGGAGTTGTTCTACCTTGGCCGCCGCATCGTTATCTGGTGCATCAATCTGGCACAGCATGTCTTGATCATCAAAGATGAAATGATTGCTCGCGCGCCAAAGTGCGACGCCAAGTTGCTCTGCTACCATGCTTACCAAGATATCCATCGCACCAGAATTGACAGCCACGCGGTAACCTCGCGCTTGAAGCGCTGCAACGACCATCTGGGCGTGCGGCATGTAGGTATATTGGCTGAGGATGCGCCGCACCACCACGCGGCGACAGTCGCCCCGTTGCCGATACCGCTGCAACAACCAGGCTTGGCCTTCGGCATCAGTTATCTCGCCTTGAGCAGCACGCGCCATCAAGGCAGCATCTTCTTCTGGTGTGATGCCCATGGCGAGATTGAGATTGCGCCAAGAGTTGTCGCAAATCAAGGTGTGATTGAGGTCGAATACAATAAGCTTTGGCTGCATTAGCCAGGCACTCCCTGCCCAGGACACATAGCGAGGACGCGCTGCATGGCGGCTTTTTCGCCTGTGGTAACCCAGAGGTGATATTTACGTTTGACGGCAATTTGCCGGGCAACATACTGGCAGCGAAACGGCTTATGGCTGGGCAGCCACGTCGCAGCATCGCCATCACCCTTTTGCTGGTTGGCCGAGCCATCGACCGCCAGAAGCTCAAGTGGATCATTAGCAAGCTGTTGCCGCTGCTCGCTACTGAGCTGCTGTGCACCAGTTTGCCAAGCATTACTCAGAGCGACAACATGGTCAATCTGCACTGCAGTACTCGTGCCACTCCCTCGCTGGAAGGTGATACGCTTGCCTGTGTATGGGTCGTCGAGCTGGCCACTCGCTACCTTGCAATTACCATTCACCACCGCCTGCTTGAGGTCGCGTGCGAGAATGATATTGCGCGTATCGCAGCCACTCGTCGTTGCCCAGCCCGCGCCAAATTGGCTCCGTGCATACCCAGTCTTAGGTGCACGGCCCTTAACGGGTAATGCCTCCAGTGCTACTAGCGCCTCGCCATTACCCTGTGGCGAGTGGCTCGATTGCGCTAACTGCCACGCTGCATATATCGCGAGCGCAACAATGACAATACCAGCGAGCAAAAACATCGTTATGGCGCGGCGACGGCGATATTCCATAATCATATCATAGCATAGAGTCAATTTTTGGTAGGCTCATGCACATTCCGGTATACTAGTTTTATGCAACAGGTTACTCATCTCATCGACTTTTTTATACCAACTCACTATCAGCTGGTACTGGATATCAATCGCCAGCAGCGGCACTTTGCAGGGCACGTGACGATCACTGGCGAGACGACGCAGGCTGATACGCCAATTAAGCTCCACGCCAAAGACCTCACGATCACCAGCGCAACGATCGACGGCCAGCCAGCCTCTGTGGAGCATAATAAGGACGAGATCTCGCTACACCTGCCAACGCTGAGTGCTGGCACTCATACCATTACTCTCGCGTATGAAGCAGCAATTACTGACTCACTCCATGGTCTCTACCCCTGTTATTATCAGCACGACGGTGTGAAGAAAGAATTGCTTATGACGCAGTTTGAGAGTCATCATGCGCGCGAGGTATTCCCTTGTATTGATGAGCCTGCCGCCAAAGCGACCTTCGACATAACCGTTACAACTGAGCCGGGCATCACGGTGCTTGGCAATATGCCCGTCCAGTCGCAGCAGGAAGCAGATGGTCGGCTCACCACTACCTTTACCCAAACGCCGCGCATGAGTACCTACCTCGTGGCTCTCGTGATGGGCGAGTTGCAGCACATCACTGGTCAGACGAAAGACGGCGTAGAGGTATCCGTCTGGGCTACGCCAGCGCAGGCTCCTGCGAGCCTTGATTTCGCTCTTGAGCATGCCATCCGCTCAATTGAGTTCTTTAATGAATACTTCGACACGCCCTACCCTTTACCGAAATCCGATCACGTTGCAGTACCAGACTTTAGCAGCGGTGCAATGGAGAACTGGGGGCTCATCACCTACCGTGAATCTGCCCTGCTAGCCGATCCAACCACGACGACCATCGCCGATAAGCAATATATTGCCACCGTCATTAGTCACGAGCTCAGTCACCAGTGGTTTGGTAACCTCGTCACGATGAAGTGGTGGGATAACCTCTGGCTCAACGAGAGCTTTGCCAACATGATGGAATATCTGGCGGTCGATGCCATCCACCCCGAGTGGCATATGTGGACAGATTTTTGCAACCACGAGGGTGCGCTGGCCTTTGGCCGTGATGCGATTGATGGCGTGCAGCCCGTCCAAACAGCTGTTCATCATCCGGATGAAATTAGCACGCTCTTTGACGGGGCGATTGTCTATGCTAAGGGTGGTCGTCTCCTCTATATGCTCATGCATTGGCTGGGCGAAGACGCCTTTCGCACTGGTTTGCAAGCATACTTTGCTACCCATGCCTATGGCAATGCCGAGGGTGATGACCTATGGCACGCGTTGAGCCAAGCCAGCGGGCGCGATGTTGCTGCACTTATGAACCACTGGATCCGCACTCCTGGCTACCCAGTTGTCACAGCTTCGCTCAGCAGTTCGCAGTTAGTACTCGAGCAGCAGCGCTTCTTTATTGGCCCACACGCGGCCGATGATACTACTTGGCAGATCCCCCTCCATAGCTCATCACCAGCTATTCCGGCACTACTCACCACGCAGCGCACAGTAGTAGAGCACAGTCTGGACGAGCCAGTCCTTCTTAATCATGGCAACGTCTCGCACTTCATTACACAGTATGATGACACACTGTTAGAGCGTTTGCTTGGCCAAGTGCGGCACGGTGAGCTATCTGTCGTCGATCGCTCACTCTTACTCACCCAACAGCTGTTACTGGCTCGGAGTGGTCGCGTATCGAGCGCCAGCTTACTCACCCTCCTCGACGCTTACCGCAATGAGACAGACGAGCATGTCTGGAGCGTAATGTCGTCAGTGGTTGCCCACCTCAAGCTTTTTGTCGAGCCACGTAGTGCTGCCGAGCAGGCACTGCGGCAGTTCGTGGGCCAGCTTGCCCAGCAGAGTTATGATCGCCTTGGCTGGAGTGCACGCCCTGGTGAGCCTGAGAACGACACCAAGCTGCGATCGACGATTATCGCGCACATGCTCTACAGCGAGCAACCCGCGGTGATTGCTGAGGCGCAGCAGCGCTATGCAGCGGGCGGCCTATTGGCTCTCGATAGCGAGCTACGCAGCCTGATTGCCAGTAGCGTTGTCCGCCACAGCCAGCAGCCTCAGCAACTAATTGATGAGCTTCTGGCACACTATCGGGCAACTGCCAGTAGTGACCTGCGTCAAGACATCGCCAGTGCCGTGACGAGTACGCGTGACGCCGCAAGTATTCGCAAGCTCCTTGCTCTCATGATGGATACCGAGACAGTTCGCACCCAAGATACCGTCTTTTGGTTTGTTTACTTGCTGCGCAACCGCGACGCACGCGACGCTACGTGGCAATGGCTGCAAGATAATTGGCCATGGGTCGAAGAGCACTTCGGCAGCGACAAGAGCTTCGACTACTTCCCACGCTATGCCGGCAACATCCTCGCTTCGCGCCAGCAGCTGAGTGAGTATCAGCGTTTCTTTGCACCACTGCGCAATGAGCCAGCCCTCACCCGCGTGATTGATATGGGCATTACAGACATCACCGCCCGCGTTGAGCTCATCGAGCGCGATGGCCCAGCGGTTGTGGCAGCACTCACGAAGGTGTAGCGAGACGCGAACCGTGCTCTTGCATTTCCCAGTACTATTGGTTTTTACCGGTGCAAGCTAATCTGCTAGAAAACAGAGAGCTCTTGTGCTCTACCGAGTGAAGCAGTAAGAAGGTGCGATCGCACAGAAAAAGCCATAGATCTATGTAGCTTAAGTCACAAAACCATCACTACTCAACAACTTCAATCCGCACTACCCGCGGTGGGCTGCCACTAGTAGCAATCGCAATGAGCTGGAGATTCATAGTGGTGATGTGCTCGTGGTGTGCATAGAACCGCGCGGCATAGTGCATTTGGTTGCGCTTCTTACGGGTAATCGCTGCGAGGCCATCACCTGCATAGTCATCCGTGCGATGCTTCACTTCAGCAAAATACAGCGTATCACCATGCTGCGAAATAATATCGATCTCACAATATTTTGTCCGCCAGTTGCGCGCCACAATCTGATGGCCGCGCTGCTGCAAGGCGGCTGCCGCAGCTGATTCGCCAGCATGGCCACGTGTGGTTGGTGTATCAGACTGCTGCGTGGTGTGTGCTTGGTCTACTGGGTGGGGGCTATCATTATGGTAGTGCTGGAGCGGTTTGAAGCTGAGCCGATGTAGCGGTGTCACTCCATGGGTGGCAATCGCCGCTCGATGCTGTGCCGTACCATAGCCAGCATGTGTCGCAAAGCCATAGCCAGGGTAAAGCACATCTTGCGCAGCCATATATTGGTCGCGCGCTACCTTGGCGATGATCGATGCCGCCGAGACACTCGGCACCAATGCATCTGCCTTAGGCAGCATCGTGACGTACCGCTCTAATGCCGTCCCAGCCAAGAAATTCACCTTACCGTCAATCACAATCTCGGTGAGCGCAATAGCTTGCTCGCGGCATTGCTGCTGCACCGCCTCCACCGCGCGCCGCGTTGCCAGGCGGAGGGCCTCGCTCATCCCTACGTCGTCCAACTCCGCTGCACTCACCCAGCCAAGCGCGTACGCCGCCGCCTGCTCTTGAATGACTTGAGCAAGGGCTTCGCGGCGCTTTTTCGTCAATTTCTTGCTGTCGTCTAGCCCATCGATCGCCGCACCACCCAGCACCACTGCGCCAACCACTAATGGCCCCGCCCATGGCCCACGCCCAACTTCGTCAATCCCAAGTATCATACTATGATTGTCTCATATTTTATGGCACCATGTATACCACCGAGCTATAGGCTAGTCCAATGCTACACTATATGATGTATAATATACAACTCCTATCTCTGTTTTTGTTCGCTTCTCTTGCTGATTTGTCTATTTTCTGTTGCGAGAGCGTAGCTAATCAATTACAATCAGGGCAAGCCTTCGGCTTAGCAACTATTACTTCATCACAAGGAGGAGCATAACAAGAATGCTTTGGCACACGCTTTTTGCTACCGGAATGTTTGCCTGTGCCATTGCTGGATGCGCTGGCGTCCCTACTAAGCCAGTTGCAGCAGTGCCAGTGCATACCATAGAGCCACACGAGGTGTGCACACACCAACACCATACGGGTGCATATACGCTTGATAAGAGCAATCCATACGGATGGTCGTGCTACAATCTGGCCTACTCGATATCGCTCTTCTCGGGCTTCACCTTCACGCCCAAGGGCAGCCTCAATATGCAGGCATATTGCACAGCTCGCCACCATGGCATGCGCGCCGTTGTGAACCGCCAGCAAGCTCAGCCAACCTGGCAGTGTGCACCATAGCACTCACCTACGCACAAGATACAACACCGAACTATACAGCATTAATACGAAAGGATTATCGGTATCTATTATGGAAATCACTGGGTCAGCACCACTCCTCATACTAGCAGTCGCACTTAACGTCGTGTATTTTATCTTGCTCGTCTGTGGCATCTGTTGGGTTATCCGGCAGGGTCGACGCACCAAGCAGATCAGGCGGCATGTGGCTGCGATTGATGAGAATCTCGAGGCAATTCGCGCCATCCTAGCCGAGCAAGCAGAATCTCGCAAGACAAAATAATAGCATCGGTACACGAAAGCATAAAAGCCACCCTCAAGCGGTGGCTTTATTCTTGCGCCAAGTTATTTAACTGTCTACGTATCGCGGCGAGCTATCCGCTGCCACCCAAGCTCGCCCAGCGACACCAGCCAAACAAGCAGCGCTCCAGCAGTGTTGGCCGCGATATCCCAGTTGGTATCATCCAGCGGCAAGCGGGCCACGCCAGTCTTCGCCACCAGCAGCTCAAACAGCTCATTCATGCAGCCAAGCGCCGACACCAACGCGAATAGCGAGAATGCCTCCACCAGCCAGGAGCGGTGCCACCCCAGCGCGTGTTTGAGATAGAGCCACAGGCAGCCAGTAAATATCCCACCACCGATGAAGTGGGTATTAAATGCCGTGTCTTGCCCATCGATCAACGGCGACGGCACATACCACGAGACAAAGAACAATCCGCATGCCAAATACAACAGCCAGCGGTAGCCCCGCTCGTGCGTATAGCCATAATGCTGCAAAATTGGTGGTACACTACTGGCCAAAACAGCTGGTATAACAATCGAAACAATGGTAAAGATACTCATACTTCTAGTATAACATCTGCTGCAAGCCAGCCACCACAGGCCTATCGCGTATCATGGTATAGCAAACAAACTAATAGCGTAGCTCTCCTAATACAAATCCGCCCCTGGTTAGAGGCGGATCAAAAATTTCTCACGCGATGGCTATTCTACGCAGCTTCGTGGCGAGCGGCAACCTCAGCAGCCTTAGCGTCTAGCTCAGCTTGCTTGGCGTCTTCGGCGGCCTTTTTCTCGGCAGCTTCTTTGGCCTTTTCTTCTTTGAGGCGGGCAGCCTCAGCCTCGGCATGAGCATCGTGCACGTTGTTAACCGCCTCGCGGTCGAACTGCACGGCAGTCAGGCGAGCCGACTTACCACTGCGGCCACGCAGGTAGCTCAGGAAGTTGCGGCGCACCTTAGCGCGGCGCATCACCTCGACCTTCTCAACGAGTGGACTGTGCAGCAAGAACGACTTCTCTACCCCCACGCCGCTGGTAATCTTACGCACGGTAATGCGGCTGGTGTGCTGACCCTTGTTGTCGGTGCGGATCACCACACCTTCAAACATCTGGATGCGCTCTTTGTTGCCTTCTTTGAT
>CAUTXC010000023.1:0-15716 GCA_963542675.1 uncultured Candidatus Saccharibacteria bacterium
GCGCCGCGCTTATGGCTACAGGCTTCCTTGTTGCCCTCTTCTTGCCCCAGCGCACCTTGACCACAAACAAGGACGATGAGTAATCACCCATACCGTTTTACGTGCCATACGATCACCGCCTCACCTTCTTGAGACTACCTTCTATGCTACAATAGCACGAGAGGTAGTATGACCACCTACAAAATTACGCGAATCTACGAATCAGCAACACCACGCGATGGCTACCGTGTCTTGGTCGATCGACTCTGGCCACGAGGCATCAGCAAAGAACACGCAGCACTTGATGAGTGGGCAAAGGACATTGCACCAACTGATGAATTACGCCACTGGTTTCACCATGATCCAGAAAAATTCACAGAGTTTTCAGCGCGTTATAAAAAAGAGCTCGATACCAATCCAGCTGCCGCTGCAGCAAAAAATGCTTGGTCCAATCACCCTGTCGTGACGCTACTATACGGCGCAAAGGATACAGAACATAACCAGGCAGTCGTACTAAAACAGTGGTTAGAACGCACCCAGTGATCAAGCACTTTGACTATCATAGTTTACTACACGTTGGGTGCAGGATGCGGCCAAATTGTATACCGCCGTGCCGCGCCATTATCAAGCAGCTCACGGCGCATATTACCGCGCCACGGTAGATCATGGGCATAGGCATACAAGGCATGGTGCCCACCGCCATGCGCCACAACGATGACCGTCTGACCGGCATAGTCCGTAGCAATTGAGCAATAGGCTCGGTAGAGCCGCGTCAAAAAATCCCGCACCGACTCGCCGCCTTCTGGTTGAATATTCTCATCGACATCAAACAGCCGATGCCAACTGCGATTGGCTACCGTGCCAATCGATCGCTCCGCTAAGTCTGCCATTTCTATCAGCGGGACTGTCGGGTGATACATTGCAATCTGCCCCGCTGTTTGACGAGCGCGCAGCAGTGGTGAGGTGATGATCGCCGCTGGAGTAAGTTTCTCCAGCTCACGCGCAACTGCAGCAGCTTGCCTCGCCCCAACACGATTAAGTGGCATGTTACTATCATGAGCCTCATTGCTCTGCGCCGCTGCGATATTAGCATCTGTCTGACCATGACGGACAAAATAAAGCGTGGTATGTATCATAGTATTCAGTATAGCACCAGCACAGGTAGGGTTACTACCCTACCTGCCGACGCGGCACAATCCGCTTCGTCACCGCATCGACAAAAAGCCGATAAGCCGGGCGGTTTTCTTTGGCATACGTGATAAGAATACCAAGGACGCGCTGACAGTGCAGGCAGCATAGCTCATCACCAGCTGGAGTCATATCGATAAAACGGTCTATGTACATTCGCCGCAGCGAACCTGGGCCATCCTTTTGGTAAAACGTCACGTGCTTGGCGCAGCCTTCGCAGCACACATCAAGCACCCGCGACGACCCACCACGCCGTGCTTGGTAGGCATCTTGAATAAATTGATACGTCATGTTATCTCCTCTGTCATAGTGGCAGTACTTCTTCTTTATTATCTATACCCATTGCTCTTGTCTAGTGCCTCATTGTCCGCATCGCATGCCGCAGCTGCGTAACTGCCCGCTGGGCCCGCTCTGCGGTCCAATACCGATCGGGGGTGATAGCGCTATCGCCAGTTGGTTCTTCCTTGTAGCGCCACACGATTGACCCGTGCTTTACGATCGTCACATCAGGCACAAAAATTCGCGGTTGGCCGTTATCATCCTTACTGAGGTAAGGCGCAAGACGCGCCACCAGCTTTTGGTATGTCTCGTTCTTGCTAGCGCGCGCCTGACGAATGTTGAGATAGTGAATCGCAGCAATACCCTCAGCACGAGCGGCTTGGTCAACATACTCGCTCAGCCGCTGGCACCACGGGCACTGCGGGTAGCCAAGAAACACCACGCCCGTGCCATGTTCTAGTACATCGAGCACAGCAACATCACGTGCGTAGACAAAACGGTTATCTGCCGCAACCCGTGGATACTCTGCCTGAAACCTCGCAGCGTCTGTCTGCCTTGCAGGCTGGGGGCGATGCTGCTGAAGATACCACGCCGCACCAACCAGGCTGATGATTACAACAATAACCACCCCTGTTATTATCACCTGCGTGCTTCGGCGCATCTCCCCTCCTCTTGTTCGTTATCTCGTTATTCCCATCGGAACAACTTGATCGCCGCTATGTACACCACCAGTATCCATAGGCCAACAGCGCCAGCGTATGGCAGCACCTCTGCCAGGCTGGCATTCTCGGCCATAATCAGGCGCAGACCATCAGTCACAGGTGTCATCGGGACGAACTGGCTCAGCGTGCGCAGCCACTCCGGGAACATAAAGGACGGGAAGAAGGTGCCGGAAAGGAACATCATCGGGAAGGCCACCAGGTTACCCAGCGGTGCCGACTGGTTCTCGTTCTTGGCCCAGCCACCAATCAGCAGGCCAAAGCCCACCATCAGCAGCGCCGCTAGAGTAATGAACGGCACGGCCAGTAGCCAATCACCACGCATGTTGAAGTGGAAGACAGTCATCCCGACCACCAGCATCATAGCGGCACTCAGCAGCGATACAATCGTGTAGTGGATGCCTACTGCCAGGATCAGCTGCCCTGCCGTAAAGGGCGACGCGCGGAGGCGCCGGTAGGAGCCCTTTTGCTTCTCCGTCGGCATCTGGTTAGCCAGACCAAAGATTCCCATACTCATCAAACTAAAGGCCAGTAGGCCAGTAAAGGTATAGTCAAAGGTCTTGAGCTGCTCATCACCCACAGCTTGACCCGCAACCTTCAGCGGTGGCTCGGGCTGGCCCATACCTTTATTAATACCATCAATAATCTGCCCCATAATAGCCGTCAGCGTATTACCAGACTGCTCCGAACCCTTGGCGTAGAGCACGCGCAAAGTGCCGCTCGGACGCGCTTGGGTTTGGCCAGTGGCACTGCCCTGCCTGGGTTGAGGGGTGTCAGGCTGCTGACCCTGGCCGCTGCCCTGGCCAGGAGCACCCACTTGAGCTGGCTTCGCTTCGCCAAAGTCGGCTGGCAGCTCGATGATGCCACTAAGCTCCGAGTGCTTTAGCTTCTCGCGCGCTTCCTGCATATCCTTGACGTCCTTCACCTTGAGCGTCGTGTCGTTATTTGCCTTGGCTTGCTCCACGAACTGCTTGGCAAATTCACTCTTCGAGTGGTTGATAATCGCCACATCAAAGCTGGTAGTTTGGTTATTAAAAACCGCACCAAACACCAGCAGGAATATCAGCGGGAACAAAAAGGTAAAAAACAGCGACGTGCCATCGCGCATAAAGCGCTTTTGTAGGGCGCGCACCTGCCCATATACCCCAATCCAATATGACTTGACTCGCATCATCTACTCCCGAATGGCCTTGCCGGTTAAATCAATAAATACATCCTCTAAGTTGGCGGGCTCGACCGTTTGCTGCTTGGTAAAGCCACGGGCCAGCAGCTGCTCGATAAGATGCTGCGGCGTATCGATGGTGATAATTTTGCCCGCATCCATAATTGCCAGGCGATCACACAGCAGCTCGGCCTCATCCATATAGTGGGTGGTCAGCACAATGGTAATGCCTTCATCGCGAATCGTTTTGATCAGCTCCCACAGGTTGCGCCGCGCTTGCGGGTCTAGGCCCGTCGTCGGCTCATCCAAAAAGAGTACCTTGGGCTGATTCACTAGCGTGGCGGCAATCGCAAAGCGCTGCTTTTGCCCACCGCTGAGCTGCTCGACATAGCTGCCCGCCTTGGCACTAAGCTGCACCTTCTCGAGCAAAGCATCAGCATCAACGCGCTGGCCGTAGAGGCTGGCAAACATACGCAGCTGCTCGCGCAGAGTCAGCTTATCGTAAAAGGTGGTCGACTGCAGCTGGATGCCAATGATCTGCTTAATCTGCTTGGGCTGCTTAGCCACATCAATGCCGTCAATGGTGGCCCGGCCAGCGTCAATCGGCCGCAGCGCCTCCAGCATCTCCAGCGTCGTGGTCTTGCCAGCGCCGTTGGGCCCCAGCAAGCCAAAAATCTCGCCCGCCTTAACCGTGAAGGATATCCCATCCACCACCGGTGTGCCGGCATAGGCTTTGGTCAGGCCATCCACCGTTATAATTGGTTTGATTTGAGTCATAAAACTCCTTTCTTATGCTACGAGCCCCACACCCAAACGGGCCTCTGCTTGAATCACTCCCAGTTATACCCCAACAACCATCCGTTGGGCTCAACTATAGCATAGAGAAGAGGAAAGCGAAAGACGCAGTGTAGCAGTCTTTCAAAATCACTTTACTAAGAACGTTCCTATAGGACTAGTTCAGGCTCTGTATTCTTGCAGTACAGTTCTCTATTCGTTTATCTGCTTTTCCCACTGAAACACGCATCTTCTATCGCGCGACAAAGATAGAATCGAAGATCCCTGAGTGTCGTACTAAGCTTCGGCTGGAGGTGACCTGTTGTGTCTTTCATAATAATATCTTCCAGCGTTGCAAATACCTTTGGATCAAACGCAAACCGTAAGAGACAGAATTTAACTATATTGTAGCTAGGATCATTCAGATACTGCTGCTGAAGCCAATCGTCCACTTCATCTTCATCGCCGTATTTCCATAAAAGACAGAGGCATTCGAACTGTCCAGCACTAATAATAACTGGGGGGAGCTCTGTAGGACGAAGCGTACTCCGTAATTTTTCCCAGACAACTTGGCAGATAGCAGTACGATCCTCATTAGTGTATTCACAACATTGCTCGAGCGCCCCAAGAGCGAGTATCACATGAGGTTCTCTACCAGTAGCTGCTGACTGCCGTACATATGCAATATAGCGACGGCGTATCTCCTCATCAAACGCGACACGTCCATCATCAAGCTCATTGATGACTATCTCATCATCGATATCCTCATCACCATGTTTTACGTAGGCTATGTCCTCTCTTTCGATAACGTATGCCGCAGCGCGCTTTTGTCTCTTGCCGGTTGGGTCTTCGTGATTAAGAACATAGTACGTATCCGCAACAGCACGCATATACGGATTAATGAGGTAGCGCTCAATCTGGCGCGCCTTGTCAGGCTGGCCTTCTCTCAGACAGTCCTCCACCAGTGAGAGAACGACAAACTCAACATCATAGATATAGGTACTCGCCTTTCTGTCACGCTTAAGCTCTGCCTGCGAGAGTGGTACGATATCTGCATCATCAAGGCTTGGTAGGGCTGGTACAGACCCACCGAGCGTACTATACATCGCTGTGCGATATAGGCTGGCAAGATTCAAAACCCGCTCAAAGTCCTCATCAGCACCACTGATATGATACAGACGGCTAGTGAGAAAAAGCGCTTTATACAAAGTCTCAGCTGCTACTGACCAATAGCGATTAGCAAACATCTTACGTTTTGCAGCAATACTCTCATCGACAACAGTGCGCATATGCTGCACAATATCGGCTAGTTGCTCCTTCTGCTCAGCAGTTGCTCCTCCCTCACTATCATAATACTCATTGAGCCGTACATAGTGTGTCGCCAACCTATCAAACAATTCTTCTCGGTCGATATCACCAGCCTCAGCCACAAGAGATTCAGCTGATTGCTGATTCACTTCTAGATCAAGCCTTTGCCAGACTGTCTCTTCAATCTCGGGCATAACCTTCGCAAGGTCAGGAATCTGATCAGCCATTGCGCGAATATCGTGCAGCAGCTGCTGCGCAAAACGCTTTTTCTCCTGATTTGCAGCTGTCTTGCCAGTTGGCTGGTAGAAGTAATATCCCCACATATTGACAATGTCAACGACAACATCCACAACCTCATCTGCCTTTGCACCGCTATACGAATGTGGCCTGAGTAATTGCTTCATGGTATCAGGTGTACATAGCAACTCGCGATAGTGCTGAACATACTCCTTGAGGAGTTCTTTGAGCTGCTGGCTTGTTAGTGGTGCTGTGTTATACAGGAGAGGGCGAGGTGGTTGAAACATATGCATAACTATAGAGCTATACTATTATTGTGTCAAATACTATATCTGTCGTTGACATATTTTTGCTATCGTACCATAATCAAACCATCATGCATTACCTCTTCAAACTCCTCAGTCTCATCATCCTTGGTTTTGCACTCGCAGCTAGCTACTATGCGCTACAGCTATTCATCAGTCAGTCATCTCTCGCAGGGTATACCTTAGCTGCGTTGCTTATTATCATTGGTGCAGCGCTGCTCATTACCGCACACGACCTGTTTCGGTGTCGCCAATGGAAGGATGTCGGCAAGGCACTCGGCAATTTCGCTGCTATGGTATGCGGCTATTCAACAAAATAAATCCTCGCTCACAGCCCGAAACACCTCTCCTGCCATCCAAACAGCAACTAACCAGCAAGCATCTCATCACCATGCGGTGTATACTATACGTATGAAACGATTATTCCCTCTCAGCCACCGAGCAACCATCATCACCATCTGCCTCGCCCTCCTTCTCGTTATTGGCGGCATTGTTGGCACAGCGATTGGCTGGCGCAAAATTCTTTACAAACTCCAAGGTACGTCGCATGTGGCCACGCTCGATCGTTCGCCAGGGCTAGCTCAGTTTCCTGAGGTCGACACGCAGGCCCTCAGCCCTACTCGCCGCAAGGTCATCCAGCTTACCCAAGCGGAGTTTGCCGCTCAGCCCGCTGGTACGAAGTATAGCCAAGGAGCGCACGAGGCATGGTGCGCTGACTTCGTCAGCTGGACGATGCAGCAAGCTGGTGCGCCGCTCAAGAACCCACACACTGGTAGCTGGCGCATTCCAGGCACCTTCACGCTGCGTGAGTATTACGAGTCAGCAGGCCGCTTCAAACCAGCCGATAGCGGCTACCAGCCCCGCCCTGGCGACGTAGCAATCTACCGCGCTTCGCCCGTCTTTGGCGACCATACACACATTATCCTGCGCAATGATGATGGCATACTCACCACTGTTGGCGGCAATGAGAATAACAAGATACGTGTTTTTGCCAACCAGCAGCGCAACTATACTGGCCTACTTGGCTATGGCGTCACAGAGTAGCCATTAATAGGACAACCACAGAAGGTTGCAGCGCTCAGTGGTATAATAAAGACACTGATGAAACATCGCCTTTCTTCATTACGCCACGCTACCCTCACCGCCCTAAGTGGCATTGGTCAGGTGCTGCGCCAGCCACGCTATGCGGCAGGGGCGCTAGTTGGCGCGCTCGGCTTTGCCTGGCTGATTTTCCTCTTAACCAATGGTGGATTCTATGGCGCACTGCTGATGTCTCGCTTACCGCTTATCGATAAACTTGGCATCATTGGGACGATGTTTATAGAGATTGCTCGGCAGGCCGCGACATCGCTGACGGGCACGCTGCTTGTGCTTGTCTCAGTGCTGCAAGGGGTATCACTCACGCTTATTATCTTCACCGCCCGGCGCAACAAGCGCAACCAGCAAACCACCCAGCAACTTGGTCTTAGTGGTATTGCCTCCGTCGCGGCGGCAATTGGCCTAGGCTGCGTACCCTGTGGTACATCGCTCATTCTCCCCATCGTGGCAGTGTTTTTTTCGGGAGCAGCCGCCGCTTCGGCCGCGACGGTTGCCAGCACTATTGTGCTTGTCATTGCCCTTGGGTTAAGCCTCTTTTCGCTCTATCGATCGGGCCAGATTGCCGCCATCTACATAACATTAGCTCAGCAGGAGGAGCATCATGCAGTCACAACAAACAGGGGTTAGCTTGATTCATATCATGCTTGGGATTGTCGTCGTCACAATCATCAGCCTCTTCGCCTACAATCTCATCAACCGCCCACCCAACAAGCACATTGGCAAAGGTGAGCCCTGGCAGAGCGCGATGTCACAGGGCAGCCACAATGCACCCAATGTCTTTGTCGACTACACCGACTACTTCTGCTCATTTTGTGCGCAGGTCGAGGCTGCTACAAACACCGCAGACTTCCAGCAGTACATCAAGTCGAGCAAACTGCGCTATGAGCACCGGATTGTTGCCGTTCTCAAAGATATCGTGCCTAACACCGAGCGTGGTGCCGAAGCAGCATTTTGCGCGGCCGACCAGCATAAATATTGGGAATACACGCATCACATTGTACCCCGCATCAAAGCTGACTACTTTGACAAAGGTATTGGCGTCAAAGGCGTTGCCGTACCCAAAGAAATTCCACTCCTCCCCGTCAGCTATTTTGAAACATCAGCCGAAGCGATTGGGCTGAATGTCGAGACCTTCCGCAACTGCGTGACAAACGAGAAACACAAAGACGACATAGCCACAAACACCAGCCGCGCCCTCAAGCTCGGCGTCACTGGCCTCCCCTACATGATCGTTAACGACTACACCACCAGCGGCTTTGGTGGCGGCGAGCACGGGCTAAAGACATTACTCAAGGCAGGTGGGGTGCAATAACCCCTACCGCCGGCGCAAGAAATAATACCCGGTTGCCATGGCGGCTATCACACTCACGGTGGTAATCTTCCAAAACATCGTTGGGTCATCCGCCCCTGGCACAGGCACATTCATGCCATAGAGCCCAGCGATCATCGTTGGGATGGTCAGCGCTACCGTGATCACCGTTAGTAAGCGGATCGTCTCATTCAGGCGCGTGTCCATCACGGCGCGGTAGCTATCACGCACATTAGTGATGGTGCGCAGGAGCGATTTACAACGTGCAATCACCTGCTCCAAATCAATCGAGATATCCTCCACATCATCCTTATCATCCTCTTTGAGGCGGAGACTGCGGTTTGCCATCAAGCGCTCGATCGCCCAATTCATTGGCACTAGTGCATTGAGATAGTCGTTGAGTTTGCGCTCATACTCGGTCAGCGTCACGATATCGCGCGCCCGCAGCGTATGGAGGTCGTCCGTTGCTGCTCGCATCTGTCGGTTGATCGTCGCCACTCGCCGCTGGTACTGCAGCGACACCGCCTCGATCATTGCCACCACGAGCTCAATCCGCCGTGCCGTATTCATCCGCGTCTTGTCAACAAAAGGCTGCCAGAGCCGGCCCAGGCTATCACGCGAAAGTGTCACCACGTAGTTTTTGTGAATACCAAATAATATCGGCGTCGTAAAGTCATTAAAATCATCGTCCGTATCAGGCAAGCGGGCAATCAAATACGTCCACTCATCCTCAAACTCAATACGCGGCACCTCGTGCGGGTCCAGCGCATCTTTGATGATGTTCTCGTCCATACCAAGCGCCAGGAGCTTGTCGATCTCCTCGCTGCTGGGCTTCTCGCAGCGCAGCCACGAGCCAACCCGCAGCGTATCACGCGGCGTAATCGTCTGATCTGCCTCACTCGAACGAAGATATTGCAACATACTAGTGATAAGTATACGATGAAGCGGTGATAATTGCAAATAATACGACAGATTTGCTTCTGCGTTTTGCATCGTTCATTATTTTATAGCGACGTATGGCGACGACTATTCACTGACAAACAGCTGCTCAAGCACCGCATCAACCATAAACTTCATCGTCTTTGGTGCGATACCCTCCAGTGCGTCGATTGCTGCCACTGCCGTAAAGAGCTCGCCGATTATCTGGTCGGTCGCTCCTGGCCGCAGTCTGCCATCGCGCCGCCACTGCTGCACCTGCTCGGCAAAGAACTCACCACGCATTACCAGGCTATTACCTGCTCCTGCTTGCTTCGCATCATCATGGTAGGCTTGGCGCACCTGCTCGCCAGGCACATCACTCTGCCACTCGGCGAGGATTTTATTACGCCGCGCTGCTTGTGTTGTGGCGCGCAGATAGGCTGCAAAAGCCGCCCGTGGCTGCGACCAATCGATCCGCCCAACAATCCGGTTCTTCGTCTTTTCGTCCTCCGCACGATACACTGCAAGGAAGAGCTCCAGCTTAGACGGATAAAGCAAATACACGCCGCCGACCGCAATACCCGCCACCTGAGCAATCTCCACGATCGATGCCGCCTTGTAGCCATCCTGGGCAAAGACCCGCCGCGCTGCCTGAATTAGTTTCGCCTGACTGATTGCCATATCGCTCCGACCTCCGCTCGCGCTATCCTGGACGATAACGCCTCTTTACTTTCTACTCATATTCTATTATAGCAGGTTTGGAAACGGCTGCGCAGCGAGACTGGTAATACGGTGTATAGCAACCAGTTCTCTCGCATTAGCCTATAGTAAAAACAGAGGTACAGCCATGCCATATCCATACAAGCACGATCTGGTGCAGTAACCTTTCTCTCGCTGCTCTGCTATACATCGAGAAAAATCTGTTGCCTCCTTCATCAGGCTTTTGGCATCCACGGAAGAGACCAATCCGCAGAAAATACTCAATCAATCCTTATATTACCCCAAAGGAGGGATGGCTAATATAACAGTACATACAACAATCAGCGATCTACCGTCTTGTATAACGCTCATGCTTTTGGTACACTGATAGCTAATATAACCATAAGGGGGATTTTTATGATTGCAACTCAAACTGGCCAGGGCAAAAAGCGGATTGGCCTTATCTCAACGGGGATTGTGGGTGCGCTGCTGGTCGCCTTTACCTTTACGCCAACCTTTGCAGGCTTTGCGGCAAGCATCCAAAACACCATCAACAGTGCCTCAACCGGTACACTCACCATGAAGGAAACATCGGGCACCTACACCTGCAACAGCACAGACGGCGCTGGTGCAACGACCAACTCTGCTACCTGTTCTACTATTAACAAGTATGGTGGCACGAGCACACCACTCGTTGCTGGTGGGCCAGCCCAAACAACCAACATTACTCTGCAAAACACCGGAAGCGTGGCCGCAACATCCTTTAGCCTCAACCCTGGCACATGTAGCCAATCACCTGTCCCTGGTGCTTCTTTAGCAGGTAGTGCAACCGACCTCTGCAGCAAGGTTAAGGTAGCCATCAAATCAGGCAGCAGCACATTCTTTACGGGTACTGCCGCACAATTGCAAGCAGGCGGTGCTATTGACCTGCTCGCCAAGCTCAGCAAAGCAACCATCAACGCAGGAGAGAGTGTACCAATCACCTTTGAGGTGTCGCTCGACGCCAGCGCTGGCCCAACCTACCAAGGTCTGCAGGTCTCACAACCACTGACGTGGACATTTGGCGCGTAATTCCTCTGGAGTAGGACGATGCGCATGCCGCGGCAACGAATAATTATCATCACCATCCTGAGCCTCTGTCTTGGAGGCTTCGTTGCCGTGATGATAGCGCTCGGCATGCGTATCTTTTTCGTCACAACACCGAGCATGGCCACTGCCGCACCAGTTGGCTCGCTCGTTATCACGCAGCCAGCTAATAACTACCACCCCGGCGACATCATTACTTTCCAGCGCCACGGCCGGACGTATACTCATCGAATTCAATCTATCACCAACCAGCGTATCCTCACCAAGGGCGACCTCAACCACGCGGCCGATCCGCTTCCTATTGAGCACAATGCCATCATTGGCAAAGCAATTTTCATCAACCCATGGCTTGGCTGGGTATGGCTGATGGCGCCATGGGTGGTGATTGGCTGGCTCATCATCCATCTAGCCACCCGCCGGACTCGCCCAACGTGGCGCTGGTATTATCGGATTATTGGCATGACACTAGTGCTCTGCGCTGTATCACTGTGGTTTCATCCATGGATTAACTTTAGTGTGCTCAGCGTTCTCCCTTCAGACAAAGGTGCCCTTATGCACATCGTCAATACCGGCGTTTTCCCAATCGACGCAGTCGGCACAGTGCTCTACCCCGGCCAAGATGCCACCATTACCGTCTCGGTACAAAATAGCCACGGGCAGTATTTCTTCACACCAATGATTCATTACACGGTATGGGTTATCCTATGCATTATGCTCATTTGTCTTATCCCCTTTGGCCTCATGCTCTACGGCCTTCGCCAGCTATCTCGGCCTACCGCGGCAGATAGCTCACCACAGCCACTACCTGTTACCTCTATTATTGTCGCAGCGATTATTACCCTGGTAGGGATATGCTTTATTATCTTTCATAATTTTTATCTAACAAGCGGGGCGTTTTCAGGCACAATCCGCAACAGTGCTAATACCGCGCGCCCCGTGCTCTACAACTGCACTGATGCCACCAAGCTCACTGCTCCTACGCAGGCACTCTTCATCTATGGCATGACATTCTTCGATACTGGCACCACCGAGCGCGACCTATCTGGCAATAACAATAAGGGTACCTGGCTCACGCGCACGGCCGCCGCTCATGGTTCACAATCATACGCTTGCCGCCGCGACCGTGTGCGCAGCACCCTCTTCAAAGATACCTGCCTTGCCTACCCTACACTCGTCGATAACCCCAACCCTTTTACCCTCTCTGTCTGGTTCAATACCAATCAATATGGGCTCAATAATGGGCGCATCGCTGGCTTTGCCAGTACACCAGACAATGGTGCGGACCCAAGCCTAGACCGCGTCCTCTTTCTCGACAAGCAAGGGCGCATTGCCTTTGCAGTGTGGCCCAATACCACGCGCTCAATCTTCTCACCAGCCGGCAAGAACTACGCCGATGGTAAATGGCACCACGTTGCCGCCTCACTCTCACCACAAGGCATGCGACTCTATGCCGATGGCGCACTGGTTGCTCATGACCCAAGCGTCACGCAGGCCCAAAACTTCCGCGGGTACTGGAAGTTTGGCTGTGGGCGCTTTAGCGAGTGGCGTAATGGCGATGGCACACCTATCAACAGCACAAACACATTCTTCACTGGCATGATGCAGTTTGGGGCTGTCCACACCACCGCGCTGAATGATGCCCAGGTGCAAGAAATCTACCTCGCTGGCACAAAATAGCGCACAGCGCTCCAACGTATCTTTAGCTATTACATCATTTTGCTCTCATTGCAATCCTCTACTATCTAGCATACACTACATATATGCAATACATGCGTGGCGTACCCACCAACCTCCTCACCCTTCTCCGCCATATGTGGCTGCCACTTACGGTGGTTATTCTTCTCATCGTGGCAGGCGTTGGTATGAGCGCTGCCCTGCACGCAGCACGACCCGAGCCACTCTGGACGAACGCAACGAAGGAACTATCACAACGAGTCAAGAGTGAAGCCACACAGTCGCTCGACATCACCCTGAGCCGCGGCGAGTTTATCAATATTGATGGGCCAGGCGGTATCGTCATTGGCACGATTACAGATGCAGCCGCGCGCCAGCGTCTGCTCGCCAGCCAGCCATTTCGCGATTGCACATTTGGCTGCACGGGGTGGATGGCATATTCGCAGCTTGGGCACACACTGCCTCTTGAGCCTTCAGAGCACGTGTCTGGCCACGCGCGTACTCTGCTAGACTTGGCCGCTGCACCAGATAGCTCGTGTATTATTCGCTTCCATTATCTTGGTCAAGCACTCCCAGACAAACACAGCTCGTCCGACCTAGACATCATCTGCCTCTCACAAAGGACAGGTGCGTTTGTGTATGAGTTTCGGACAGCGTAGCAACGCTAGCTAGCAACACTATATTCAATATTAAATAGCAGAGTAGCTAGTCTCAAATATATCCTTAAACGTAGGCTTGTCCACGATGAGCTTCACGTTCTGCGCGTTGGCGTGCATCAATGATTCGACATACTTCGTTAGGATCCTCGAGCTCTGACAGTCTAGTGAGAAAAGCTATATGGCCAGAATTACTTTCCTCTACTATTGAGCGTGGCATACGTTTTTTTGTGTGAAATCTAAAAAACTCCTCCATTGCATCTTCGGCACTTACAAGCTCTGCAGTCTTTGTGTCTACAATCGCCACCTCACCAAACCGAAGCCTTCGAATAATCTCACGCTCCTCAGGACTTAGCTTAATCTCGCTCGCATCAACACGATTATCTTCTGGTTGTACTGGTGGTTTGTCGGTGAGTGGAGGTCTTTTGTTCATAGTGTTTTTATTATAAAACAGTCTGCTACTCTACACAATATGCACTATTTATCGCCTCGTTAACACAGTACTTACAGCGCAAACAAATCATTCAACGCCTCACTCACCGTTGGATGAGTGAATATCTGGTCGCGCAGCGTGGTATAGGGCAAACCAGCATCCATTGCTGTCTTGATAGTATTAATCACCTCTGGTGCCTGCTGGCAAAAGAGCGTCGCGCCAAGAATGTGGCCTGTCGATGGCTGGACCACTGCTTTGAGCAGCCCCGTTGTTTTATTATCAACATGCATGCGCGGCACCGCCATAGCCGGTAACTCTTTAACCTTCACATCATCGCCATACTGCGCGCGAGCTGCTGCTTCGGTTAGGCCAACACGCGCCAGTGGTGTCTGCATAAATATCACATGAGGCAATACCGCACGCTGCGCCCGCGTATAGCTACCATCACCAAGGAGCTGGCTCTTGACAATACGAAAGTCGTCGAGCGACACATAGGTATACTGCGGCCCACCATTAACATCGCCCAGCGCCCAGATATGTGGCTGGGTAGTTTGTAAATGGCTATTAACGACAACAGCACCGCGCTCGTCAGTCTCCACACCAGCGGCGGCAAGACCAAGCTGACCGGTATTAGGTCGGCGGCCAGCGGCCACGAGCACGGCATCATATACTTGCTCATCACCGCCACTTATCACAGCAACGCCGCGGTCTGTATCGCGCACCTGCTGTATATCTGATGCAAGCACCAGTGTTATGCCCTGCTCCTCCAGAGCCTGGGCCACTGCCTGCGCGACAGATGGCTCTTCGTGCGGAAGCAGCTGCGCCCGGCGATGGTAGAGCGTGACCGCCACGCCAAGGGCTGCATAAGTCGAGGCAAACTCGAGGCCAATCGGCCCAGCACCAATCACCGCCAGCCGCTGCGGCTTGAGCTGCTGGTTGAGTACCTCCGTACTGGTATAGACATGGGTCGATTGCTCAAGGCCGGCAATCGCTGGCATCACCGGCACTGCACCGGTATTAATAAACAATCGATCTGCCTGCAGCTCAATGCGCTGCTCACCCGCCTGGACACTCACCGTGTGCGCATCAACAAACGATGCGGTGCCATCAATAACCATCACGCCCGGGTTATCCGCAAGCATGTGGTAATTCTTATTATTAAGCTTGGTCACAACCGCTGTCTTGCGCTCAAACGCTTCGTCGATCGACCGGCCAGCTGCTGCCGCACTCACGAGCGTTTTAGTAGGAATACACGCAATATTAATACACGTCCCACCATACATCTGCGGCGATTGCTCCACCAGCGCTACCCGCTGGCCCGCCCCGGCTAACGCTACCGCCAGCGTCTTGCCCGCCTTACCAAAACCAATAATCAGTGCATCGAATTGTGTTCGCATTTTACTTCTCCTTCGTCAACATTATCGCATAGATTACAACTAATGTAAATGAATTACAATAATGATTCGTTTAGTATACTACTCAAGAACAAGACGCGCGCGTCTGTCACCTATCCTACCTCATTTCACTCAAGTGTATAAAACTCAGCGCCGCCGCGCCAGCACTGGCTGCACCCGATCAATCCGGTTCGTCCAGACATACCCGCCAAACTGTGGCGGTATCTGCGTCACGCTCTCCGCTGTATCAAACCCAGCTGACCACTGTCCATCGCCTTCGACCAACATTACTCGCGTGTTTACCGCCGCCATCCGGTCAACAAACTTACCTGGCCAGCCCCATAGCAGTGGTGTATAGCGCCGCGGAATGTGCAGCTCCATATTGTGCAGCTCGTGCGGCACATAACCCGTCCAGCCAACCGCCAAGTAACGCAGCAATCCGGCCTTCATCATTGCCTTGGAACAGAGACGCAGCGTAGCGCTTTGTTGGCGCAGCCA
>CAUTXC010000024.1:0-15338 GCA_963542675.1 uncultured Candidatus Saccharibacteria bacterium
TTGCCCAACTGGCCGCACATTGCCAGTGTCGCCAAAGATCCAAATAATTATATCTCGGGCAAAGCTGCCAACCACGCCGAGCTCTACACGCAAGACTTCGCTCTGGCCAAGAAGATGGGCCTAACCTCGTGGCGCTTTAGTGTGGAGTGGTCGCGCATCGAGCCAGAAGAGGGCGCGTGGAATGCCGAGGCGATCAAATACTACAAGGCATACTTGGCCGCGCTGGCCGATGCTGGGCTGGAGCCAGTTGTGACGCTGTTTCACTTCACGCTGCCAGTGTGGTTTGCTGCCCGTGGAGGCTTTGCGAAGCGCGATAATGTGAAGTATTTTGTGCGCTTTGTCGATAAGCTGATGGATGAGATTGGTACCACGGTGCGCTATGTCGTTACCATCAACGAGCCCTGCGTCTACGTGACCGAGAGCTATTACAATGGCACCTGGCCACCCAACGTCCGCAGCAAGTGGCAAACCTACCGCGTGCTAAGCAACCTTGCTTACGCGCACAACCAAGTAGCCAAAGTCCTCCATGCCAAGAGTCGGCGCTTCAAGGTGGCAGTGGCCAAGAACTCAGCCTACACCTACCCGGGCGACGACGCCTGGCTCAGCCGAGCGACGGCGCGGGTGGTGCAGTTCTTCCAGGACGATTATTTTTTACGCAAGGTGGTGCGGCAGAGTGATTACATTGCCGTTAATTATTACTTTAGTAATCGCATCTATGGCTACCGCATCCACAATCCCGAGACCACGCCAAATGATCTCGGCTGGACGATGCAGCCCGATCATCTCGAGCTTGCACTGGAGCGTCTCTGGAGCCGCTACAAGCTGCCTCTGCTCGTGACGGAGAACGGCGTGGCCGACGAGCGCGACCAGTTCCGCAAGCAATGGCTCACTCAGTCTATCCTTGCTATGCAGCGCGCCCTTGGCAATGGGGTAGAGCTGCTGGGGTATATGCACTGGAGCTTCCTCGATAACTTCGAGTGGGATAAAGGGTTTTGGCCGCGCTTTGGCCTCTTTGCGGTCGACTACAAGACGTATAAGCGGACACCACGCCCGAGTGCAGTGTGGTTTGCTCGCGTATTGCAGCAGCAAAAGAAGCAGGCACAGCAGCCCATTGAGCCATTGCCGTCTGTACCAGCGCGCAAGAAGCCGAGTGCTAAGCCAGCTACCGCACAGGCGCAAGCTACATCATCATCGCCGCGCTCTACTCGCTCTACACCAGCAGTACCACCCAAACCGACGCCGCCAACGCCACCCCAAACACCCCAAATGCCACCATCTACACCAGGGTCAGCGGCACGTTCGAGTGGGGTGATTACACCGCCGCGCCGACCAGCAGTCGCATCACGCAGTCGTTCACGTAGTCATAATAATCGGGAGGAATAATACATGGCACAGAGCAATGGTGGAGCACGCGTCGTCGTCATCGGCGGCGGGACGGGGAGCTTTACGCTCCTGACAGGCCTGAGGCAGTATGCCTCGCAGGTCACGGCACTCGTCAATATGGCAGATGATGGCGGCTCGACGGGCCAACTGCGCGATGAGCTCGGTGTCTTGCCACCTGGTGATGTGCGGCAATGCCTCGTGGCGCTGAGCAATAGCCCCAAGGTGCGCGACCTCTTTAATTATCGCTTTGATGAAGGGAGCTTTAAGGGGCACGCCTTTGGCAATCTCTTCCTTACAGCACTTGAGAAAATGACCGGCAGCTTTGCCGAGGCGGTGGCACTAGCCAGCCAGGTGCTTAATATCGATGGGTGCGTTGTGCCCGCTACACTCAGCAATGTGACGCTTTGCGCAGAGGGTGAGGATGGTCAGCCTATCAAGGGTGAATATCTCATCTCACAGCAGGCACTAGCGCGTCGGCCCAAGATCTGGCTCGAGCCAGAAGCTCAGGCTAACCCCGCCGCGGTCGCGGCGATTCATGCGGCAGATATGGTCGTCGTGGCTCCTGGCAACCTCTATGGTAGCTTGGCACCCGTCTTGGTCATTCGCGAGATCCAAGAGGCACTTGCTGCCACCAAGGCACGCTGCGTCTTTGTCTGCAACCTCGTCACCAAACCTGGCCCGACGGACGGCTTCTCGGTGAGTGACTTCGCGAGTGAAATTGAGCGCCTAGCAGGCAGTCAGTTCCTCGACTATGTCGTCTTCAACAACACGCGTCCCAGCCCTGAGCTGATGGACAAGTACGCTCACGATGGCGAGCTGATGGTCGAGTACGACATGGACGAGATGCATCGCCAGCACTACCGCTACCGTGCCGCACCAGTCCTCGCACAAGACGTGTGGGATGGTGCCCAGGCTAGCGATCCATTAGCTAGCACGCGCAGCTTCATCCGGCACGACCCCGATGTCGTGGCGCGCCAGCTGATGCGGATATACTTTGCATAAACACCAAGGACTAGCTATACTGTAAAGATCATGGAGTATATGACGGGTCATTGCCATATCTACGTCGACCTTGACCGGACGATCATCAACACCACGCAGTGGCTGCGCGAAGTAGCGGAAACACTAGCACAGCTCTACCCAGCGCAGGTGACTGCCAAGGAGTTTTTGGCGGCGCAGCCTCGATACATGCTCCGGCCAAGGACGAATCCTACCGCCCCGACCTACGTCTTGGCGGCGCAGCTTGCGGCGCTCGGCCTGGATGCGGCGTCTGTTATAGAGCAGCTCGAGCAGACGGCTCTGGGTGATGGTCACCTCCAATACCCAGGCGTCGCATCGATGCTGCGCGCGCTGAGTCACTATGGCACGGTGCAGGTACTGACCTATGGTGATCCCATCACCCCACACTGCAAAGCTCGCCTGTGCCCAGCAGTGTGTGCGCTCGTGGCTCAGCAGGGTGGGCAGGTGATTATTACTACCTTGCAAGATAAAGCTCAGTGGCTGCGCCGTGCTGCCGCTGCAAACCCCGGCCAAACAATCTATCTGATCGACGATAAGCCCGTTGCTACCGCCTTTGCGCCCGAGCCAGACCCGCCTATCCGCTGCGTGCAGATCGACCACACGGGCCAGCTTACGCCGCGCCCCGCCAATTGGCTCACTGGAGAATGGCCCATTTGTCATACGTTAGCTCAAGCAACTAATATCATACAAGGAGACATCGAGTATGCAATGCACCAAAGCAATCATCCCCGTAGCAGGCTGGGGGACACGGCGCCTGCCCGTCACCAAGACGATCGAAAAATGCATGCTACCGTTGGGTAACCGCCCAGTGGTAGACTACGCCGTGCAAGACTGCATCGCGGCGGGCATCCGCGATATCTACTTCGTGGTGAGCGAGCAGAGTACGCAGATTCGCGACTTCTATCGCTCTAACGTCGATCTCAACAACTATCTGCGACGCAATGGTAAGGCAGATCTCTTGCCCCTCATCGCTCCACCGAAGGTCAACCTACACTACATGGTGCAATCGAGCTATGGTAAGTATGGTACAGCCATCCCGGTCAGCCTCGTGGTGCCGCAGCTCGACCCGGGTGAGCCAGTGGTCGTGCTGATGGGCGATGACTGTGTGTATAACGCCGATGGCACATCAGAGGTGGCGCGCCTCATTGAGGCAGCAGGGGAGGACCGCTCGGCCATCCTGGGTGTACATATGCCGCCTGACCAGCTCAGCCACTATGGCGTGCTGGATGTTGCTGATGATGGCCGGCTGCGCGGCGTGGTAGAGAAGCCAGCGCCAGGTGAGGCACCGAGTGAGATGATTAATGTCAGCAAATACGTCCTCAGCCACGACCTCCTGCAGCGCATTGCTGCCCACGCCGACCGCGACAATGTCGCGGGCGAATACTACATCACTGATCCCTTCAACGACTACCTCGCTGCTGGTGGCCACATGGCCGTCGTCCCCACCAAGGGTCACTACCTCGACACTGGCACGCTCGAGACCTGGGTAGCAGCCAACAACTGGCTCCTCGAGCATCAGGGGTAGGGGAGAAATAATGAAAACCAGCTCCATATCAGCCGGTTTTTTCTTGGCAAAAACACAGCCCACCAACTGCCACAGCCAAATCGGGCTTCCAGGCCCGAGAATACTCATACTAGAGTACTCAATCAGGTGTGGTGGCGATATGGCGGGCTGTGTTGGTGGGCTATTTAGCCTCTGTTCTCATAGCATCTAAATGATGCTACAGTATCGGGATTAACATATACACCCCCCTCAGCGAGCAAGTAGTTATTGCAAATTCTCGCTTTTTGCAAGAAATCAACAAAATAACTAGAGCCCTTGAAGCTGCTTATTAGAACAAACGATTGTCCGTTAAGCAGTGTAACTTCAATGGTGTACGGATTCATAACAGAGTCCCTTCTTACTTCAGAGGCCAAAGAGCTGCTTTCTGCTCTTTAGAGGAAACCTCTGAGCTAAAAAGCTAATATATATATATCAATATATGAGAGCGGCGTCAAGCTATTTTGTCTATAATGCCATAAAATCGGCATACTTTCTATTTTTGTAAGTATAAAATAGTAAGATATGTTCGCTATAGGCGCGTCTAAGTCAGAGCAAAATGCCCAGCAATATCGCTTATTCTTATCCACATTGTGCAGAGTGGGGAAAACTGCTGACCCCTGATACTGGTTGAGCTTTTCCACAGATTTGTGGATAAGCGCCAGCGCGGCGGGGAACGCCGTGGGTAAAAGGGGTTGCGTGTGGGTGAGAGTGGGTATTATACTGGGAGTAGTGGAAGAAAGTGGGTAACCACGAGAAAAACAAACACCACTGCACAAAAACAAAATAATTCATCTGTAAGGATCGCCACACCCCATGGATTACTTCGAACGCAAGCTGGATGACAAGCGTCGGCTCACCATACCGACGGAGCTTCGGGCGGAGTTTGCCAGCGGCGTCGTCCTGACGCGCGGCTTTGGCAACTATCTCCACCTGTATGCGCAGGATGTGTGGGATAGCCAGGTAGAGCCAGCGCTGACGGGCAGCATCCTGGATGAACATGTCGCCGACCTCAACGTCAAGTTCCGGCGCGGCAAGACGGCTGCCACCCTAGACCAAAAGCAGGGCAGGGTAACAGTAGAGCAGCATCTGCTGGATTATGCCGGGATCTCGCGCGAGGTTGTGGCGGTGCGCGCCGGCCAGTATTGGCGCTTGATGGCACCAGAGCAGGCCGAGTAGCAAGGCTGTTTTTGTGACGCTCTTTAACAAGCACGTGTAACTGATATCCTCGAGATCAACCATCTGGTAGTGAGCCATGTGGGCACCCGACCCACGCAAAACCCTGTCGGGCGCACCTTCCTCACAAACACCTCCCAAAAAACTCCACCTCACATAATTGCTACGGCAATTATACACATAAGTCTCTCAAACGATCTTTGGCGGGCTCTCTCGGCCCGGTACAAGCAAAGATCGTCAACAAAAACAAACACATTTTATGCGAAAACAAACAGGTTTCGCTACCAGATGGGTGATCTCGAACCCGCATCGGACTATCTCGCAGTAGCCTGAGCGGGGCGTATCTTTATGGAAAAGCATGGCTATACCTATCGGTAGCATTGCCGTGCCATCCTCCTGCCGAGGGAGTGTGATAATCCGTTGCAATAACGGATTATCAGCCCAGCGCAAGAGGTCAACATCTGGGAGATGTTGACCCTTATAGCGATCCCGAGCGCAGGAGGTGGTGAGGCAAGGCGTGAGACGGCGTATAGCTAGCGAGCTTAGTATCGGTTTCTCTGTTGTTCTTTGGCTAAATAGGCCACGACCAGTAGGGGAGGAAAGCAATATTATGCTACCATAAGAAACGTATGAGTATCAAAGCACATCCACCACTTCATGTTCCGGTATTGCTGGAGGCAGTGTTGGCCCAGCTCCAGCCACGCCCAGGTGAGCGCTATCTCGACCTGACGGCGGGGTATGGCGGCCATGCCACGGCGATTCTCGAGCAGACCCAGACGTATACCACGGCGTGTTTGGTCGATCGCGACCAGTATGCTTTGTCGCAGCTTGGTAGCTTGGCAGGGCAGGGCGCACGGCTGATGCATTGTGATTTTTTGCATGCAGCGCAGCAGTTGGTTCGCGAGGGTGAGCAATTTGATTTATTGCTACTGGATTTGGGGGTGTCGTCACCACAGCTCGATCGAGCTGATCGAGGGTTTTCCTTTACACACACTGGCCCGCTTGATATGCGGATGGATCAACGCCAGGCGATGACTGCCGAGCAGATTGTCAACCACATGGCAGAGGCAGAGCTCGCCCGACTGATCACCCGCTACGGCGAAGAATCGCCAGCGATAGCACGGCGCTATGCTGCTGCTATTTGCGCGGCACGGCCACTGTCGAGTACTGGAGAACTCGCACGCGTCATCGAGCACGCTACCCGTGGCAAGCGGGGCAAAACCCATCCAGCCACGCGTACCTTTCAGGCAGTCCGCATCGCCGTCAATGATGAATTGACACAGGTAGAGCAGACGCTCCAGCTGGTGCCAGCCTTGCTGCGCACTGGTGGACGTGTGGGAGTGATCAGCTTCCATAGCCTCGAGGATCGGCTCGTTAAGCGCTTCTTCGCGGAGCAGCGCCAGGCAGGCTACGAGGCCGAGCTACGCATCCTTACCAAGAAACCAATCGCGGGCAGCCATGACGATGCTTACAATCCGCGTGCCCGCAGCGCTAAGCTGCGAGCCGCCGCAAAAATATAAAAAACAAAAAAGGAGTAGGGACATGCCAGTTCGTATCCCCGTACAAAATCAATCAATCACGACAACCGTATTGGTCCGCCACGGCAAATAGCCCTTGGCTCAAGACCTCGCGCTGGGGCGGCGCGTTATCCGCCCCACCCTAGAAACGACCCCATACCAACGTTAAACACAAACACCACCACAATGACAACCTACACACGGACAATGCAATTTAATAGTCGACGCCAGAGCACCTGGAAGCGCAACCGTAACACCGTTGCTTTTGCTTCGGCTATCAAACTTGGGCCAATCACCCACACAGTGCTGATTGCCCTCCTTATCACCATCCTTGGCTTGATATATCTAGCGCAGGCGACACACACGGTCAGCTATGGCTACGAGGCAAGCAAGATTGACGACAAGATCTCCTCTCTCAGCGAGCAAAAGAAGGACCTGGAGGTCGATAACGCCCGTCTGACCGCCCTTAAGGAAGTGCAGGGTAGTAGTGTGGCCAAAACGATGACAACACCAGCCAATACAGCGTACGCTAGCGAGTAGCCCATGCTACAGCGCCATCTTGCCACGCCACGCGCTCAGGCGCTCGCCGCTGTGCTCGGCGGGCTACTTGTGGTGTTTGTGTTGCGCTTGGGGTATGTGCAGTTGCTGCAGCATGATTACTATGTATCGCAGGCCGATAGCGAGCAAGTTAAGCAATTTCGTCTGCGCGCCCAGCGCGGTGAGATATACACCATGGATGGTACTACTCCCGCCAAACTTGTCATGAATGAGACGGTCTATACTGTGTGGGCCGACCCGATGGCCGTGACAGATGTAGACAAGGTCGTGACGGTCCTCAACCAGGTGGCTGGTGGTAATGTGCGTGAGAATTTTCGCCAATACATCACGCGTAAGCCAAGCCGCTACCAAGTGCTTGCCACCAAAGTGAGCCGCAAGCAGGCTGAGCTGATCAAAAAGGAGAACCTCGCTGGGGTGGGCTTCGATGCAATGAGTCAGCGCGTTTACCCAGAAGGGCAGTTGGCCAGCCAAGTGCTGGGCTTTGTCGATGCCGAGGGTAAGGGGAAGTACGGCTTCGAACAGGCCAATGATGCGAAACTGCGCGGCACGGATGGCGTGCTTAAGACAGTGACGGATATCCGCTCGGTGCCGCTGACGATTGGCCGGACGAATATCAACCAGCCCGCCAAGAATGGAACTAACATGGTGCTGACAATCGATCGCAACATCCAGACGAGGGTCGAGCAAGCGCTTGTCGATGGGGCCAAGCGCAGTGGCGCTACTGATGTCAGTGCCGTCGTGATGAACCCACAGAATGGCCAAGTCTTAGCCATGGCCAACCTCCCTACCTATGACCCGTCTAACCTGAAGACGATTAAAAGCGTCGCCGCGCTCAATAACAACACCATCACCACGCCATACGAACCGGGCTCTGATATCAAGACATTCACAGTAGCAACAGGCATCGACAAAGGGGTTATCACGCCGCAAACGACGTACAATAATACCGATAGCATCAAGGTAGACGACATCACCATTGGTAATGCTAGCAAAGGCCAGACGGGCAATATTACTATGCAGCACGCCCTCAATTGGTCGCTCAACACTGGTATGGTCACCGTTGCACAGCGCTTGGGCAATGGCAGCTACATCACTCGCCAGGCGCGCGACACAATGTATGACTACTTCCACAAGCGCTTTCGCCTTGGGCAGCTGACGGGGGTGGAGCTGGCTGGCGAGGCCAAGGGTAATATCATCTCGCCCACCCAGCAGCAGGGCAATGCCGTGCGCTACTCTAACATGTCCTTTGGCCAGGGGATGGATGCGACGATGCTGCAGGTCTCGGCTGGCTTTAGTGCGATCATTAATGGTGGGACGTACCATAGCCCCACCGTCATTGCGGGGACGATTGACGACAACGGCACCTTTGCCAAGGCGGCGCGCAAAGCTTCGTATGCTCATGTCATCAAGCCACAGTCATCTACCACTGTGCGCGAAATGGTACACCAAGCGCGCCAGGCCTTTTATGCGGGCGGCGACCGCGCGGGATTCTACATTGGCGGCAAGACGGGTACATCGCAAACCATCAAGGATGGTAAGTATATTTCGAATCAAACCATCGGCACCTACCTCGGTTTTGGTGGGGAGGTTGGCAAAACACCAGCGTATGTTATTATGGTGGAGGTTTCGGGCAAAGGGCTGAATATGCAGGGGGGTCAAGACGCTCACCCGATTTTCACGGATATATCTAATTGGTTGCTCGACTATATGAAGCTCGAGCCGAAAGGACACACACCATAATGAACCTCACCACACTCGTTCGCGAGCTCAACGCGACATTTCTTCTCAGCGTCGCGGCCTTTTTGCTGGCGATGGCCCTCACGCCGCTCTATACCTACTTTGCGTATCGTTATAAGTTCTGGAAAAAACAGCGGGCCGCGAGCACAACGGGCGAGGAATTGACGGTCTTTACTAAGCTGCATGCCGATAAATTCACGCGCGATATTCCCACTATGGCAGGGATGGTTGGCATTGTGGCCATTGCTGTGGTGACGCTGGGGTTTAATCTCGACCGAGCCCAGACCTGGCTCCCACTGGCGGCATTGCTTGGTGGTGGGGCAGTGGGGCTGCTGGACGATGTGATCAATATCAATAGTGATGGCTCGGGCTCGGCAGGCTTGCGCGCCTGGCTGAAGTTCTCAATGATCGCGGTGATGGCGGCGGTACTGGCCTGGTTCTTTTACGTTAAGCTGGGTTATACAACAGTGCACGTGCCGTACGTTGGCGACTGGCAGCTCGGCCCATGGATTGTCCCGCTCTTTATCTTTGCGGTGGTGGCAACTGGCAATGCGGTGAATATTAGCGATGGCCTGGATGGTCTGGCTGGTGGACTGCTGGCGGTGAGCTATTGCATCTTCGGGGTGATTGCCTTACTACAGGGGCATTTGCAACTGGCGGGCTTTTGCTTCACTGTAGTGGGAGTGCTGCTGAGCTACCTGTGGTTTAATATCTATCCAGCACGGTTCTTTATGGGTGACGTGGGGAGCTTTGCCTTTGGGACGAGCCTAGGCGTCGTGGCGATGCTGACGAATACGCTGTTTTTGCTGCCGGTCATTGGTGTGCTGTTTGTGGTGGAGGCGGGCTCGAGCCTGATCCAGATCCTGAGTAAGAAGTTCTTTCACCGTAAGGTGTTTATCTCGGCACCAATTCACCAGCACTTCCAAGCAGTTGGTTGGCCAGAGGTGAAGGTAACGATGCGTTTCTGGGTGATCTCTTGCGTGACAGGCTTTATTGGCCTGATGATGGCGCTGGGTGGGGGGCATATCTAAGGTGTCGCCTGCTCGCCGTCGCACCCGTGCTGCACACCGATCGGCCTCGGCTCGGTCAGCTCAGCCAGTGCGCCGCGAGCAACGTAATGCTACCTCCGCTCCATCTGTCGCTGTGCCGCGTTTGCACCGGCCGGATTATCAGATTATCCTCTGGGTGGGGCTGCTCATGCTGCTGGGTTTGGTGGTAATGTATGCCATTGGCCCGCAGCGTGCCAATGTGCTCAATGCGGCGCACAACACCAACTACTACACCGATGGTTATTTCGCCATCAAGCAGACGGTGAGCTTGCTGCTATCAATTAGCGCCTTCGTGGGGTTGTCGCTCGTACCCTTTGCATGGCTGCGCCAGAAGGCGGGTACGCTGCTAGCCAGCGGCTTCGTGCTGTGTGCACTGCTGTTTGTCCTTGGTAATATGCTGCATGTCTCGGCGATTGCTCAGTGCAGCCTGGGGGCGTGCCGCTGGTTCTCGCTGGGGCCGCTGGGGAGCTTCCAGCCAGCCGAGATGCTGAAGTTTGGCATGCTTATCTATATGGCACTCTTCCTTGGCAAACGAATGCGTCAGGGGGTGATAAACGACCTCCACCAGACGATCATCCCCATGGTGATTATGATGTGTGCAGCGCTCTTTTTCGTGATATTTTTGCAAAAGGATATGGGCACAGGCCTGGCCCTCACTGCTATGGTGGCATGTATGGTGGTGATGAGCGGCATGAGCTGGCGCTGGCTGGCTTACCTAGCGGCGGGCTGCGTGGCGCTGGTGCTGCTGCTCATCGTCATTGCGCCGCACCGCATGGAGCGGGTGGCGACCTTCTTCCAGGGAGATGACCATGCCACTAGTAGCAATGATGATGGCTACCACATCAAGAATGCGAAGATTGCACTGGGCACAGGTGGGCTATTTGGCCTGGGTATTGGCAACAGTATCCAAGCGACGGGCTATCTCCCTGAGGCGATTAATGACTCAGTCTTTGCTATCATTGGTGAAACGTTTGGCTTTGTGGGGGCGGTGGTCGTGCTGGCATTGTTTGCAGCGCTGCTACTGCGCCTGCTGAGGATTGCCGAGCGCTTGCTCGATATGACAATGCGCCTAGTGGTAGCTGGAGTCTTTGGCTGGCTGGGCGCACATGTTATGCTAAATGTAGCGTCGATGATTGGAGTCTTCCCGCTGACGGGTATTACGCTGCCATTGCTGAGCTTTGGTGGCACCAGTATGGTATTTATTGCTGGTGCGCTTGGTCTGGCCTTCCAATTATCACGCCAGGCAGCTTACCAACCAATCAACGAAAAGGAGACCTCTCATGAAGCTACTGGCAGTCGGCGGTGGATCGGGCGGGCACGTTACGCCGGTCGTCGCCGTCATTAATGAAATCGCAGCCCTCCAGCCCGATGTGCAGGTGACCTTCGTCTGCGACAAGGCTTTTGCTAGCCAATCGCGCGGGCTCATGCAGCATGCTGCGGTGCCAGTGCAGGTGCGGACAATCGCTGCGGGTAAGTTCCGGCGCTACAAGCACCTCAGTGTGCTGCGCCAGTTGCTTATGCCGAGTATTGTCCTGGCTAATATACTAGATATCTTTAAGATCCTGGCTGGCGTATGTCAGAGCCTCTGGCTGGTGCTGCGCTGGCGGCCAGACGTGATCTTTGCCAAGGGGGGCTTTGTGTGCTTGCCCGTTGGCATTGCAGCGCGCTGCCTGCGCGTACCAGTAGTGATTCACGACTCCGATGCTCGTCCTGGCCTAACCAACCGTGTGATGGCACGCTGGGCAGCAGCGATTGCTACGGGCTGGCCACTCAAGCATTACCACTATCCACCATCGCGTAGCCGCTATGTGGGGGTGCCGATTGGCGCTGATTTTCACCCACTTACTCCGGCTCAGCGACAGCAGGCACGGCAGACCTTCTCGCTTGATCCACACAAGCCATTAGTTGTCGCCACCGGTGGTGGTCTTGGCTCAGCTATTATCAATCACGCGGTGCTGCGCGCTACCGATGACCTGCTGGCTGCTGGCATACAGGTTTATCTGGTGGCGGGCAAGGGCAATTACGATGCCGCCCAGGCCAAAGCGCCGCAGCACCCCGATTTTCACTGCGTACCCTTCGTTTTCGAGCATATGGCGCAATTGCTTGGCGCAGCCGATGTCGTAGTATCACGCGCTAGTGCCACCTTCACACAAGAGCTCGCTGGCCTCGCTCAGGCGGCTATCTTGGTGCCGGCCCATCACCTGGGCGACCAGCGCAAAAATGCTGCCATCTATGACGAGGCTAAGGCTGCTCTGGTCTTGCAAGACGACGCCTTAGAGCAGAGCGATGCCCTTGGCCAGGCCATTCTTACCCTCATGCGCGACCCTGCGCAGCGCCAGCAGCTCGCTCAGCGCCTCCACACCTATGCGCGCCCCCACGCCGCCCGCGATGTAGCGCAAATGGTGGTGCAAGCTGCACAGCGCCAGAAGTAGGATAGGGCATACACATAAAGAGCTCTGTCAAGATGACGGGGTTCTTCACCACTTGAGAGTTCAGCGGCCAGTTAATTCGGTTGACTGTTTTAAAGGTTAGTAGCCTTTGCCAACAACCAACCATCTACGGTATAATGGCCTGTAGCATCATGGGCTTTCGCACAAAACAAACACCACCACCAGCGCGCCGCCGAGCTGCCAAAAACAAGAGGGAAGAGCAGCTCCAACGCACCGCCTACACCTACCGGCGTAACCGTACACTGACTGGTAGCTTGGTGAGCCGTGTCCCGAGTGCGGGCGAGTCTAAGGCACAGCTGCGGTCGCCGCGTATGCATGCGCATGATTTGCGCCGGACGCGCCGCCGCGTGGCATTGTCGCTTGGAGTAGTAGTGGGGCTGCTGGCTGCAGTGTGGTTTGCGCTTGACAACGTCATTGCTACGCCGATCGTTGCAGGCAATCTCACCAGCAACCATCAGCTCTACCAAGCCAAGATAAATGACTATCTCACTGCCCATCCGCTGGAGCGTTTTCGCTTTGCGCTCAATACTAGTCGGCTGGCAGCCTATCTCCAGACGCATGATTGCCCCGAGGTGGCCGCAGTGCTCCCAGCTACGCAGCAAGCTGGCTTGGGGCGTAGCACTATCACCCTCGCTATGCGCCAAGCAGCGGTGGTCTGGACGGTTAATCGCCAGCAACTCTTTGTTGATACCGAGGGTCATGCCTTCCGCCGTGCCTATGGGCCGCGGCCAAGCATTGAAGTAGTGGACGACAGTGGTATTGGTACGCGTAATAACCAAGTCGTCGCGAGCAACCAATTCCTTGGCTTTATTGGTAAAGTCGTTGGTGCCGTCCGTCGCCACCAGCTCACCGTCCAAAAGATTACGCTGCCTGCTGGCACGACGCGTCAAATTTACGTCTGGTTTACAGGGGTGGAGTATCCTGTTAAGTTCTCGGTCGATCGCTCGGCTGGCTTGCAGAGCGAGGACGCCGCCCGGGCCATCCGCTACCTGGCGCAGCACCACATCACTCCCAAATATCTCGATGTCCGCGTCAGTGGCCGAGCGGCGTATCGGTAATGGGGTATTGACAATAGAGCATTTATATTTTTAATGTTAAGAATTTTTGATATCTCTAACAAGTAGCCACTCCACTGAATACGGTGGTGTGGTGAAGCTAAATCCATCACAAGCGCCGCACCAGGAACGGCTGTGTAAGAAAGATACTAGAGACCATTCCATTAATATTCCAGAGAATAGAGCGACGTGACAAAAGAAACAGTGCAGAATCACTGAAGATATGTAATTGGTCGTGGTCAATACCTGCAGCGTATCTCAGCAAAGGGCAGGGGAGCTATTCTGCAAAACAAGAACAAATTTACAACACTTTATATAACAAAACATGAAAAATGCAAATAACATATTTATACTACAATATCAACGAAATGCAAAAATAGTAGGGGAGATGTTTTTTGCGAAAAAGTCAAATCATGATATCGTATAGTTTTTTAATCTCGGTCAACCCAAGCAGGGTAGAAAACATAACAAAAATACCAAGCAAACAAAATGTCAAACATAGCAACTGTGGCTAATAGACTGAGGGGCTCGTACCGACACCAGCATGATACCAGGCAACAAGGGACCGGAGTATGTATGTGCTCAGGTATTTGCAGCTAGCTTATTTGTTCGATATCAAGCCAATGCGCACACAGTCACAAACACTGCGCGCAAACACATTCACACGCGAACAAACATACGTAGCTTTGCGTACGTATGAACATATGCGCAGTGTGTTCCCTCCAATAGTAGAACAAGCGTGTACTTTTACCTTTGTAGGACGTATAAGTCCACGGCTCTATCCTTACTCTCCCCATTGGATGGCGTAGATATCTTAAGTGAACCTGCTGAACGAGAAGCAAGATCGATCAATAATCGAAGATCTATATACCGGATATATGTGTCTTATGCTCATAAAGCCCATAACCGACAAACCCAGCTCAATTCGGGCCATATCTGGGGTCAGAGCTATATATGCATCGTAAAAGGATTATTGTGCGAAGTTATATTACGCTCCTAAAGATGATCTAGTGTACATCTTTTACATCTACCCCACTGCTGCGCGGGTGTGAATTATTATGCACGCATAGATTACAGCACGTTGCAGCTTATCATTCCCTTGTCTATTAACGCTGATGTTTATGCTTATGCTTTGCTTCTGGCTGCTACTTTGCTGTGCATGATCGCTTGCTTTATTGTGTGGTATGTTAACCGGTGCTGCAGGCTCGTGAATGTCCCAGCACCCAGCATATTTGGATGGCCTATAGTTAGCCAAATCTAGGCTGCGTGCTGCTGTTTGGCTGTTATAGGCAGTGGTATATCTGCAAGGACAGGTATGACTAAGTATGACTCTCTGGCTAACCTTGAGGGATATATAAGCATGAAGAAGTCGGAGGTAAGCAGAGAGCTACAGCTGAGGTGAGGTATGTCACGAGAACACAGCTCTCGAATATGAGCTTATCAGTGGTAGAGACTGGCAGAATGAGGTAGAAACAGGGGTAGGGCGGTTGTCAGGAATTTTTGGCGAAAGGGCGGCAGACTCCCCTGCCTTGCCCTACCCTTTTGCTGTGTACTTGAGATGCTCTGCAAAGGAATAGATGCAAGAGGTATATATGAGCAAATTGTGGCTGTGGTGGCAGAATTATCTTGCATGCAAACGGCAGATAAATAAGCCTATGAGCGTAAAATAACCCGTAAATATTCGCAGTCATCATGTGTATACGATATTTGTCCACGTGGCAAATTACCTCTGTTATAGCTGAGTATATGTAGTGTTCGGGGCGGGAGGGGAGGCCACTTCCCTGCCGATACTTGGTCTAAATATACTATAAGCTACAGTACTTCCCTGTCTTCTTTTTTGAGCGTGGTGTACG
>CAUTXC010000025.1:0-14483 GCA_963542675.1 uncultured Candidatus Saccharibacteria bacterium
CCACCAACGAAACGTTGCATGCCATGGGCCTGGACGACGATCACATTCACCGCAACGTCATGAAGCTTTCTGGCGGTCAGCAACAGCGTGTGGCAATCGGGCGAGCGCTTGTCTCGCATGCGCCGATCATCTTGGCAGATGAGCCGACCGGCAACTTGGACGAAACTACCGCCGCTGACATCATCGACATCCTGCGCCAAGCCGCCCACGAAAACGACAAATGTGTCATCGTCGTCACCCACAGCAAACAGCTCGCTAAAGAAGCAGATGTGGTGCTGACGCTGAAAAATAAATTACTCCAAGGGGGCAAGCAAGATAAAAAATCAGCCCGCAAGAAAGCTTAATCGTGATAAGTTCTATGATGTATTGGTTGTAGTATGCTACATGTTAGCGGAATGGGGCGAGGTCAAAGCATCCTTAGCTCACGACTGCTTCTTCATATACCTCGCGGTCTCTTCCCAGAGCGGGTTATCCTTGTATGGTACGCCATCGTGCGCCCAATACCACCAGAAGTATCCACCGACGTAGCGTGGAGTGTACTGCGGCATGGCATAATAATGCCGAAACAGCTGTAGCTTACGCGCCATCGGGGCATGCTCGCTGGGTGTGCCGCACTCGCCAATGCCAAGCTTGGCTTCTGGAAATAGTATCTCAAGCTCAGTAAAGACCTGTCGCCAGTTGGGCTGGTAGCCATCGTTGTCATCGTCGTAGTAGCTGACGAGGACATAATCGACACCCTGCCTCAGATCATCAGGTAGGTATGTTTGTAGCCACTCTTTCATGCTCGGCGTGCTCCCGTTTGGCGGGAAGTAGTAGGGCACAAGCGCCGCCGCGGCATGCTTATCCTTAATGTATCGGTAGGCACTGGCCACCTTCGCGGCAGTAAGGTGCGGGTCTTCTTGGATCCAATCTTGGCTATTCATTTCATTGCCAACCTCCCATATCGCTACGTAGTGAGATAAATACTGGTAAGACTCAGTAAAGCGCTGCTGGTAGCGCTCAGTGCTGTAGCTGTGCATATCAGAAGAATCAACGGGCTGGGCCATGATATCGGCCACGCGATGAATCGCCTTGAATAGCCTACGGTAACGCTGCGGTGATCTATCCTTAGACATAACGATCCGCACCGTTGGCCGAGTAGGCAAACGCTGAAGAGCCTCCACAATATCAGCAAGCTGTCTCGTGCCCTCCCAGCTGTCGTCGATTGTCAGGCCATAGAGCATATGCGATGACGCATGATGAGAAGGTGAATGGTTCGCGCTGCCTTGCGGGGTAGAGTGTGACGCTGGCGCTAGCACGCGCAGCAGCACATACATCAGCACACAAAGTAATATAGCAAAACCAGCAATATGAACGTACTTTGGCATATAATAAGCTCCTTACAAGGTAGTATATCAAGGCACAGTTTTATATCAAAACAGGCGAATTTCGAAATTCGCCTGTTTTACCCTGTTTTTTCCCTGTTAGCGTGGGTTCTTTTTTCTCTTCTTTTATATATTTATATATAATAGGAGGGAAATCGATATGGATATATGGATATATGGATATATAAAGATATAAAGATTGAGAATAGTATGAATATAGATAAAGATAAAGATAAGAAGATAGAGATAGAAATAGATAGAGAAATATGAGAGAAAGAGAGATGAGTTATAAAGATATACATAGAGAATAGATATAGTATCGAGATATATTAGTATGTATAGAAATATGCTTATTACAGTGTATCTACGGTGAGCAGTATGAGGAAGGAGTAAAGTGCTCAGCTTCAGGTGTTACCTACTTGACTCATGCAAAAAGATATGAATAGTTTTTATAATGGAGATGTTTTTCGCATAGACATTGCGTAAAATAAGACTATGTTCCAAACGTGCAAAATCGTACTGCATCGACCAGCGTATGAGCTCCGATTGCAGAGCTCAAATCACGTTTTCGTTGCATAATGGCAAACGGCAATCCAAACAACAGTGTCAACACCACGACGCTGCTCAATGTGAAATTCGTTGCGTCAAAATGTATCAAGACGTGTGGTAATACCATGATGGCATAGCACAAAAAATTATCGAACCTTGATAACGCCCCATCCTTGATGCAATAAACGCTCAGCGCAAAAAAGAAGAAACGAAAAATGATCTCCTCTGACACGCCGGCTTTGATTGCACGCAGGAACCACTCGGGTTCGATCGAAATATTAAATTCCATGGCGGATTTTGCCAAGAGGATGTTGATAACTGCCAGCGCCACTCCTGCGATTGCCGCAATGCCGACCGTTTTCAATATCTCTTTTATGTTGGCAGCTTTGAACAAGAGGATCTTGTTTTTGCTTTTCTTAAAGACGCTGGCGCCTCCGATGTACGCAACAATAGAACATGTCCCCATGACAGCATGGGACGGCATGACTAAACAGCCCAGGGCAACCCCTGCAAAAATATCATGCTTGGATGTATTTTTATTTTTTATAATAAAGATGAGCGCTAGCGACAGCACGACTATAAACCACAATGCCTTCAGTCTCTCCGGGTTGAGCAAGGTTACAAGCCAGAGAGATATAAATGCTATGTTGATAGTTAGTAGTTTTAGTGTTTGATAGTGGTTGGATTTCGATTGCATATTATGATATTTCTTGCGCGGTTTTCGCTACTGTAATCAATATACCACCGATATCATAATATTGCCAAATTTCATACTTGACACATTACACTGGCAGAATATTATTCAGTTCGATAAAATGCTAATAGTAAGTTTTGTGTACTATCCTGTTATCGTATAGATTTTGAAATCAAAGAGTCTATCGATGGCTCGCCTATCGGGAACTTGACTTCCCTAGATTTTGTAGACTGACCGTTTTACAGTAGGGAGGAAGGGAGTAATAATGATGAGTCTCGAAGAAACCGTGCACGATGCACAGATAAAAATATTGCGAGAATTGCTATTCTTGCCGACTGCTCATTTCGCTGCGTTGCAGCGAGCTACTGGGCTTGATAGCGACCATGTCAAATTTCATATCAAACGACTCGTGGCGTTGGGCTACGTGACGAAAACAGCTGATGGCTATATGCTTTCGATCAAAGGTAAAGAATACGCCAATAAGCTAGACACTGATGCTGGTGTGATTGAGCGTCAGCCAAAGGTAGCGGTGTTGTTAGTCGTTGAGCGGCAGCACCATAATGAGAAGCAATACCTTCTGCAGCAGCGGCTTAAGCATCCATACTATGGTTTTTGGGGTGCGCCAACTGGCAAAGTACGCTGGGCGGAGTCCATTGTTGATGCAGCAGCGCGTGAACTTGCTGAAGAGACAGGACTGCGCGGTGCTTTTGTGCACCGCGGTGTCTATCACGAGCGGGTTCGTCACAGTCAAACCAATGAGATTGTTGAGGACAAACTATTTCATCTGATGTTTTGCGATGCCGTCTCGGGCACGATGGTCAAAGAATTTGAAGGCGGCAAAAATGCCTGGCGCACGCGCGAAGCAATGAACGATGAGCCAAAGAAATATAAGAGCTTCATGCGCGAAATGGCAGCATGTATTGATGGGCACGGTGAACTAACAGAAGTGATATATGAATATGATGCGACGGAATTTTGAACCACCTCGAGTGGTGCTTTGCGGCTCATACACGCGTGACAGAGACGGACTTTTCCGGGTATATGATGAGCTTGTTGTAACTGGCTGCCAAGTTTTATCGCCACGACGGATACAGTTTGATGACGACCCAGCATTTGTGCGAAACGCTGCCGAGCAAGGTATGTCACCACAAGCAATCGAAGCCTGTCATTTATCAGCAATTTGTCAAGCAAATTTTGTGATGCTTCATGCCCCAGATGGCTATATTGGACTAAGCGCAGCAATGGAAATTGGTTTTGCTACGGCCCAAGAATGTCCAGTTTTTTCACGCACTGCACCACAGGATATCGCCTTACGCGGATTGGTGAAGGTTGTACCGAGTGTATATGATGCCCTGCAGGCAGCACATCTCCGATAAATGAGCCAGGGGCAATGCGTACATAATAAGAACATATACCATGTTTATGTCATATCAGTAATAAAGTGGTATAATCATACGCATGAAGAAGCATATGATATATAACCATATTCCTGATTTTTGTCTCTTCGGCTTCGGCTTTGCTGCTTTAGCAGTAGCGTGGACGTGGCCAGGGACAGTAGTGATTGCCAGCGAATGGTGGCTGGTAGGTGCTGCTTGTATTGTTGTGGCTGTGTTTATAATGCATGCAACGATGCGCGTTTTGCGCCGAGCTGCAACCTCAACTAACCCGCTTGATGAGCCAAGCGAGCTGCTCACCACGGGGCCGTTCAATTTCTCGCGCAATCCACTTTATCTTGCATATATCTTGGCGGTACTTGGTTGCGCGTTGGTGAGCGGCTCATGGCTGGCGCTGCTGTGCCCAGTGGTGTGCTTCGGCGTGCTAAACTGGCTCATTATTCCAATCGAAGAGCACGCCCTCCATCACGTCTTTGACGAGCGTTACGAGTGGTACTGCCGACGGGTGCGGCGCTGGCTTGTAGTGCCTATGGCGTGCAAGCACATGAAATCTATGCGCTTTATGACAATACGGCGAGCGGCTCGGCCATATATTTTTGCGGCGATATCTGGCATTGTTGTGGCAGGAACGGCTTTTGCCCCACATTGGCTTCTGCAGCTACCAGTATTTTTTGCATTAGCATTGCTATTTATAGCAGTGCGACGACTGTCGGGCATCCATCTTTATGGCGTTGGTGCTTGTTTCATGCTGGCATGGCTCTTACCAACGACCTATTGGTATTACTACTTTATGTCGCCCGGCGTGGCATTTGGTGCAAGTGTTGGATGGGCGCTTTTGCAGGCCAACCTGTTTTGGATTATAGCTCTGCGTCGGTATATTCGGACATACGGTACTGTAGTGCTCTTTGTTATTGCATGGTGCACATTGACGTATATACGAACTCATGCACCAGTGGTAGAGGATTGGTGGATTCCCCATCTTGGCTATAGCGTGTGGCGTAATGACGGTATCACTATGTGGAGTGCCTATGGCGGCGAAGCAGTGCTCGAAGCGATTGTATTACTTTGCGGCGTGAGTATAGCGTGGCTAATAGTGCATGCTCGTATGAGCGTATGGATACGTATGAGCTGCGGGCTTGTTGTACTCGTGGCGATAGCAAATAGTATTGTTGTGCATATGCCAGCCAAGCCACTCCCTCCAGTGATTGCACTCCAAAAGATGACACGTGGCGGCGTTGATATACCCGCTACTAAGGCTGATGTGGATGACCTCATACACCTGACAAAGCGCGCAATTGCACAGTACCAATATCCTCATGCGACAATCGTCTGGCCAGAAAATTCTATCCCACCTGCGCTGCACGCAACAATTGCAGCCTTTGCACAAAAAGAATCGGTCAACATTGTCTACCACACAACAGAAAAAGACGATACAAGAATATACAAGAAAGTCGTACTGGTAGATCAGTCTGGTCGCAGTATACTAACAAATTACAAAGCGCATCTTGCGCCAGATGAATCAATTGGCACAGCGCGTTATTCACGCGTAATTGCTACGCATAATGCTACGAAAGTTACGGCATATGTTTGCTATGACATACACTACCCAGATATTGTTGAGCGGCTCAAGGGGAGTGACGTTGCCTATATTCCACTGAGTGATCCTGAGTATGGCTATCTGCAAAAGCAATTTCACGCAGCGGATAGTGTTATTCATGCTAGGCAGGCACAAACAGCCGTTGTTTTGGCGGGTACAGATGGGCCAACCATGATTATTAATAGCAACGGTATCATCGTTGATCGCCTGACGGGGAATGCTGCTGGATTCGTTGGATATAGCAAATAAGAGCAGATGCTTTGCGTGGCGTACAATAGCTTGAAGTGAGCCGCGTATCTTTCTTACTGGTAAATAGAGATAAGGCATGCCGTGTTGGCGGTGAGGTGCTCATAATAATCTATAGTGTGATGAGAGATACGTATGCCATCTTCAAGAATCTACTGCTATACTAGACACTATGAATGTTATTGCACTTGCATTTGGCCTTGGCGTAGCTGGGTTTGATGTGTTTGGCGCAGTGCTGATTGTGCTGCTAGTGGCAAGCAAGCTGCCCAAGCAAAAAATTGCTACGTTTGCGCTCATCGTCTTAGTGGGGACGATCACTGCTGGTGTAGCGGCATCGCTCCTGCTTGGCGGCAGTGCCGAGTTATTTGCCCAGGCACTCCATCGTGTACCAGCTTGTGTGTGGCTAGGTGCAGAAGGTGCGGCAAGTGTGGGGCTGTTTGGCTGGGCGGCAGCTCGCTTACACAGGCATATAAAATCGGGTAAGGAACTACAGGAGTCGCAGGATAGCCGGGTTTTGCAATGGCTGAGGCGTAGCATTGTGCTTGGTGGCATTATCTATTATCTATGCGGCCAGCGCCTTTACCGACCCATCATTTCTCGCAGTGATTGCTATAGCAAGCCGCGAGCAGTCACTGCTTGTCATTATCATGGCGCACGTCGTGTGGTTGCTTGTCAGTCAGGGGTTATTCTTTGGCTTTGTCATCGCGATTATGTGCGATAGACACCAGCCCCTCATAGCCTGGTTCGAGCGGGTGCGAGCCCGATACAGCACACTCATTCGCTCAAGTATTACAGTGGTCATCGTGCTGTGCGGGCTTATTCTGCTTGCAGATATGGCAACCTTCTTGCTGAGTGGTCACTGGCTACTGCCCGAGTAGCGAGTAAAGCCCATGGTACAATAGAGGTGCTTGGCTGCACAGTATTTTTGGCACAAAGTATATGAGACCTCCATACACTCCTCAGCAAAATGGCATCATGCAAGCAGCTGCTCGTCGTGTGTGGTATGACGAAATACCACCACAGGTAGCGCACGCTCGCTATGTGTACTGTCTATGGGAGCTAAAGACAACGCAGCCACTGGCGCACAACTTCTACTACACAATTTTGCCCGATGCATGTATTGATATTGTCTTTGATTTAGATGACTGCAGCGCCTCTATCATGACGCCATGCCAAACCGCTTGGCGGATAGCACTGGGTCAACGATTTCATTATGTGGGAATACGCCTGCATCCTGGTGTGTATCACGGTGACGTCGATGCAGTCGTTGGCGCAGCGATACCTATTAAGCGGCTGGCCGGCTGGGCTGTCACAGATATTATTGCTGCGTTGCAACAGCACAGCTTTACTCAGCAGCAAGATATTCTCGCAACTTGCATCCAACGAATGATTGACTGTAACCTAGTGCAGGCAGATGACTTTATCATGCAGGTCATTGCTCGGCTTGATGGTCAGCATACGATTACCCAAATTGCTCAGCAGTTGGGCTGCTCCGAGCGGCATCTGCGGCGGATTGTTCGTCAGCGAACTGGTTTTTCACCTCAAGCACTGCGGACAATTGTTCAGTTTCAGCGGAGCTTTACAGAAGATTGGCGAGAGCTCTATGCCGACCAGTCGCACTATATCCATCGTTTTCAGTGGATTACGCAGCATACACCGCAGCGCTACCACAAGACATACCAGGCATAATGTCCGAAATATACAATACGAGAGAGTGCCGCTGCGCTACTATAATGACATAATCATTAACACAAAGGGGCACATATGCACGCACTATATCCTGTGACAATTACCACAAAAATAACGGAATGTAAGGAGTTTTATTGTCGGCTCTTTGGCTTTGAGGTTGTATTCGAAGCCGATTGGTACGTGCAGCTCTTGCATAGGCATAGTGGCGTAGAGATCGGCCTGATGCAGCCACACCTTGCCAATCAGCCACAAGATCTCCAAGCGGCATTTGGTGGTCATGGCATTATTTACTCACTTGAGGTTGCTGATGTTGCCAGTGAATATGAGCGGATTAAGGACTGTGATGTTACAATCACCCATCCACTTACCACCGAGGCATGGGGCCAGACTCACTTTTGCGTGCGCGATCCAAGTGGCGTAACAGTCGATATCGTCCAGCAAGCAGAAGAGAATAATGGGTGATGCACACCTATACCATTGATGGGCGGGTACAGCAATTTCCGCAAGCGGGTGGCTGGTATTATGTTGCAGTGCCGCAGAGGTATACAGAGATACTCCAACCACTAACGGTGCGTGGCCTGATTGCGGTTCATGCGGTGGTAGGAGAGGTGTCATGGGATACCTCGCTACTGCCAATGGGTGATGACACCCACTTCATTCCGCTGCCTGCTAAGGTGCGGCGAACAAACCAGCTCGATGTGGGGAGCTGCGTCAACCTCACGTTTACGATTCGTCGCCCAGCAACATGACGCTCGCCGTGTATCCTTGTATAATAGCACTATGCACACGCCCCACCACACCACAGCACAATCAATGCGCTACGCGCTGCTCCTCCGGGGTATTAATGTTGGCGGCAAGCATAAGGTAAGTATGGATCGGCTTAAGGCGGACTTGATGGAGCTGGGCTTTCGCAGCGTCGTCTCGTATATCAATAGTGGCAATCTATTTTTTGATAGCAGCGAGCCGGAGGAGGTGATCCGGCACACCCTGGCGCGCTATTTTGACGCGACCTATGACTTCCCAGTGCCATTTATCATCATCAGCGCTGCCACGCTCCGGCAAGAGGTGGCTCAGTTACCCAGCTGGTGGCAGGACGATACGGCCTACCGGCGGGATGCGCTGTTCTACTTGCCAGAGGCGGACAAGACAGCGATTGAGGCAGAGGCAGCCACCTGGGCAAATAGCCGCGAGCAGCTCTATTTTGGGCGCACCGCGTTTTTCTATTGCAATCACGATCAAGCCGATTATCTCACATCAAACTACCATAAAAAGCTCCTCAAAGCCCGGTTTTACAAGCAGCTCACAATTCGTAACGGCAAAACCTTCCAGAAGATAATCGAGCTAACGGTGGGGGACTAGTGGATATTTACGCCTATCAACGCCCACTTGGGCCTATTGCCGACGACGAGGCTTTGCGCCAGCAATTTATTGCGGTGTATGATGCCAAGACGCACCAGCAGGTTGTGCGCTTTTGCCACGCGTATGGTCATCGACTACACAAGCTCATTGGCTATGACTTCCCGTATAACAGCGACATTGCTGACGCGTATGCTGGTATGGAGCAGTGGCTTGCTGGCGAGGCGAACTACCACGCGGCGCGCAACGCGAGCTTTCAGATTGGCCGCCAAGCGCGCTCTACAACCGACCGAGTAGCGGAGCGTTTCCTGCGCACTATGGCACAGCTCACGGCGAGTCCGCATGTGAAATATCACGGGCTGTGGGCAAGCGACTTTGCTATCACCCTTATCAACACCATGCACCCAGATGACGAAGCGGCAGTGCGTGACGAACGCATGGCGCAGATACAACTTTTGAAAAGCATTGACTAAATTTTAAATATAGTTGCGTGTATAACAGGTGTGTTTAATACGGCAGCACAACCTGCTGCTCGTGAGCAATTGAGCCAGCTCCACAACTTCGCTATACTAAAGATATGACAAATGCGCAGTCACAGCCGCTCCTCTATGAGCACATTTATGCCGACCCGATGAATGCTGATTTTGCGGCACGGGGTTGGCCGCCAGTGTATAGCGCTTCGGCCAGCTCGCGCATCATCATTGTTGGTCAGGCGCCGGGCCGCATTGCTCAGGAGACCCGCATGCCGTGGAATGATGCCAGTGGGCGCCTTTTGCGGCAGTGGCTTGGTGTGAGCGATGAGCAATTCTACAACCCCGATCTCTTTGCGCTCATCCCCATGGATTTTTACTACCCTGGCAAGGGCGTGCACGGTGACTTACCACCACGCAAGGAGTTTGCTGAGAAATGGCACCCAAAGCTTCGTGCCCAGATGCCGGTAGTGCGCCTAATGATTCTGGTTGGAGCCTATGCGCAGAAATACTATCTTGCCCACCGGGCAGAGAAGAACCTAACAGAAACGGTAGCGCAGTTTGCGCACTATTTGCCAGAGTATTTTCCGCTGGTACACCCCTCGCCGCTGACTGCTCGCTGGCGAGCGCATAACCCATGGTTTGAGGCAGAGGTTGTGCCGGTGCTGCAGCAGAAGGTTTGCCTAGCTTTAGAGTAATTATGAGGGTGTGTAAGTACTACCAGGTAATGGCTCGGCTGTATTTCGTATCCGTATAGAACGCACTATGAATATTATTCGAACAAGATAAAAACTAATACAACAGAGTGTACAAATAGTATGCAAAACACTTCTCGCTTCCACAAAAGTATGGTATAACCAAGTGTATGAGACGATCCCCAGAAACAACCCTAGACAATTCATATTTCACATTAGTTGCAGCAGATTTTCACAATCGGATGGAAGACGTGGGAGATGCTCCCTATACTGTGGTTGGCGGGCTCGGTTTGCACGCAGTGACTCATGCCGAGAAGATCGATTGGGATGATCATGTGGTGCGGATTGGTAATATCTACCTGCCGCGGCGACGTGAGAGTAATGGCACGGTGCGAGATCTCGACACATTAGTGCATACGACAGGTACAGTAGCAGCATATCGAGATGAGATGGAAGATGCGCTGGGTGGATTGCTTGTCCCTTCGGCATTTGGCCTTAGGCCATATGGCACTCCACTGATGAATACACTCAAAGGTTTGAGCCATTTCACTGGTGATCGCTATCTTAAAGAGGACGAGGGAGGTGAAAAGGAACTTTACTGGCGTCTTGCTGGCAGCGAAACGAAGATTCCACTTGAAAGCCTTGACCCTTGGCGTATTGAGCAAGACGGCGAAACGGTTTGTAATATCCTTGGCCCTGTTGCTCAGCTCGGTGCGTATATGAATCGATCGATTACTGGTGTGCGCAAAAAGGACGAAGAGAAACTAACAGGGCTTACGAACGTTGTCATGCCAAATGATAAGATCAGCGATATCCCAACGGAATATCGCGAGCAATACTTTGCCTTTGTTGAGCAAGCAGAGAAGGTCAAACAGGCGCGACAAAAACTTGGTTTGACTGCGCTTAAAGCACATCTTTTGGCAGATCTTGAAACGAGAGACTGGGCTGTTAAGCTTGCTCAAGGTAAGCACGATAATTTGTTTCGGCTGTTTACCGGCAAACAGTAGTTTCGCGCTATAATAGAAAGTATGAACGCCGCCCTCCGTACTAAGCTAAAAACATTACCTCGTAGCCCAGGTGTCTACTTTCATAAGTCGGCCAGTGGGGAGGTGATTTATGTCGGCAAGGCGGCAGTGCTGCGCAACCGAGTGCGGCAGTATTTTCAGGATTCGCGCGGGCGGGATAATAAGACCATGGCGCTGGTGGCGGAGATCCACGATACAGATTGGATCGAGACCGAAAGCGAGGTGGACGCCCTCTTTCTCGAAAGCGAGATGATCAAGCGCTACATGCCGCGCTACAATGTGCTGCTGCGCGATGATAAATCGCAGACCTTTGTGCGGATCAACATGAAGAGCCAATGGCCAGTAGTGAGCTTTACGCGCAACCCAGCGGATGATGGCGCCGACTATTACGGCCCCTTCTACAACGGCTTTGCGCTCAAAAAAGCCCTGCGCTACCTACGACCAATCTTCCCGTACCTAACGCGTGAGCGCCGGCCTGGGCAATCAAAGCTGGACGAAGATTTAGGCCTGAGCCCCAAAATCAGCGACGGGCCGCTAGTATACAAAGCCAACCTGCGCACGCTCGTTAGCTACATCAAAGGCAACCGCAAAGCTATCGCTGCTGAGCTTGAGCGCGATATGAAGACGGCCGCAGGACTACACGAATTTGAACGAGCCGCCCAGCTGCGCAACAAGCTGCGCGCCATGCAGGAGTTGCAGCGCCGGGTGATGTTTGGCGATAAGGAATTTTTGGCTATTAGCAAGGATCGGGCCTTGGCGGACTTGACCACGCTGCTGGGGCTCGCGGGTGAGCCAACCCGCATTGAAGGCTACGATATCAGCCACATGAGCGGCCGCCAGGTGGTAGCGAGCATGGTGGTGTTTCGCAATGGCGTCAGTGACCGGGCCGAGTACCGCAAGTTTAAAGTCAGCGAAAAAAACGACGATACTGGTAATATGCACGACGTTATCTTTCGCCGCCTGAGTGAGCGCCATATTAAAAGCTGGGGCACACCGAGCCTGCTGCTGATTGACGGTGGCAAAGGCCAGCTGGCGGCAGCGATTGCAGCCCGTGACGCGCGTGGGGTACATGTGCCGATCATCAGCATTGCCAAGCGCGAGGAAGAGATCTTGGTACACAAAACTGGCTCGCAGGTGGGGCTGGCGTATATTCAGCGCCTGCAGGCCGAGCGCCCGAGCGGCGTCACCGTGCATGAGGATGGCGATGTCTATGTGATTAATCTCCACCCAGGGCAGCGCAACGCTGGTGCGCACTCCAAGAATTTGCGGGGTAGTGCTGCGGTGCACGAGCCAGAGGCGGCCTACGCTGCCTCTGCCGTGCATGAACAGCCAGTTAGCAGTACTAGCCAAGTAGCCACTCCACCGCTTGCAGCCAGTGACATTACTAAGCTCTTTCAGCGGATCCGCGATGAGTCGCACCGCTTTGCCGTCAGCTACCACACGGCGTTGCAGCGCAAAGCCGGCGTCAAGAGTGCGCTCGATGGCATCCCTGGCGTTGGCCCCAAAACCAAGCAAAAACTGCTGCGGCAGTTTGGCAGTGTGCGGGGCATTATGCGCGCCAGCCAGGCAGAGCTAGCGGCAGTGGTGGGGGAGACGCGCGCAGCGCAGATTCGGCAGGGGTTGCAGTAGATGAGACACACTCAACCAACGGCACAGTCAGTGATTCTACATCCCTCTTACGCGTAGCCGCATGCCAATCCAGAACTTATGTACCAGTACCAGAAGGGGAATCTCTCTAGATGGTTACTCACGTCGCGTTGTAGCGATGCGTGCTAACTCACTTTGCTTAAGCGGTACACTGTGTTCGAGAAGAAACTGAGTCATAGCAATGTAACGTGCAACCTCTTTCTGAGATTTGACAAGACGAGCCTCTTGTACTGTCGATGAATGCTCGTCATAGAGCAAAGCAACCATTTTTTCCCCGTCGAATACAAGGTAGTCAGAAATGCCAGTTTTAGAGATAACGTCTGAAATTTCAGACCACGGTACGACAAAAATCTGTTCACCCATCTCCTCGTCGGCAACGTACGCATGGTATTCAAAGCGGAGAAGGTAACGAGAGATTGGATACTTGACAACGCGAATACGCGTCATACTGACATTGTATTGCTTGGAATGTTCATATACCCATTGGGATTTCACATCCTTTGTCACGCGTCGCTTAGCGTCGTCATAGTCGCCCCGTATGAATGATTCATAGGCTTTTGACCCTGTCTCGTCATATTCTTGGAGAAACTCAACTTTAACCCAGTGCGAGCGGAGTTGGCGAAATAATTCACCAAACTCCGCGAACCCACCGCCGTCGATTGTCATACTTTTGTAGTTTTGCGGAGGGTATTTGAGATCGCTAAGATACTGCATGGTTAGTCATAAACACCATCATTTATACTGCATGGCGCACAACCCGAATCGCCTGTGCCGGGTCTTTATACGCGCGAATTATCGATACCGCTGGCAGCACGGCATGCTCTCCCTCAGTCTGGGCGAGGATAGTAGCTGGCTCACGGAAGGTGAGTGTGATATCAGTGATTTTTTCGGCTGGTGTGTGGCCCGCTATGGCGCTGCAGGCAAAGGGAATATTTTTGCAGATAGACGAGAAGTTGGCTTGATGGTAGCCAAAAAAGTCGGTCTGCGGGTAGTCGATCGATGAGCGGATAACGCGCCCCATGCGCTGGTTATTAATAATCATCACATCAGTTAGGCCAGCCTGCTCTTCGGCGGAAAAATTGGTTGTAAAGGGTGGCAAGTAAGTGTCATGTGCACGCAGATAGGTGGTGGCAACTTGCCCCATACTGCGTACAAGTTTGGTGTGGGGTGGTGTGCGGCGCATGCGTTCGCGCGATGCTGCGCCAGCGAAGCCGCTAGCGATCAGAGCAGTTAAGCCAAGCGTCATATACCCAGGGGCGTATCGCCATGGCTCACCATTCACCTCAATAGCGAGCGGCTGATGAATAATAGTGTGGCGGTTGGTCTGCAACAGTGGTAAAGGATCGCGTTGGCCTCTTGCGAGATCGTTACAATTGCCATAGCCAATAAAGCTATACACCGCGTCATCGAGCTCCGCTCTCAGCCCCGCATTTACCACCTGCGTACTGGTGCCATCGCCCGCTGCACTGATGATGTGGGTGCCATCTGGGAGGCGATCGGCAAGATCCCTGATGTTGTCTTCCGCCCGTGAAAAGCGCGTCGTTATGGTGTCGTAGGCAATACCCGCTACATCGAGCCGGTCAAACACACCAGCCTGCACCTCGCTATGGCGGGTGCTATAAGGATTCTGGACAATGACAAGCTTACGATCATACATAATAAAAAATAAAAACACCCCATGCAGCGTGTGGTGTTCCTCCTCATGGTGCGGGTAGAGGGAGTCGAACCCTCGTCTCATGCTTGGGAAGCATACATAA
>CAUTXC010000026.1:0-13068 GCA_963542675.1 uncultured Candidatus Saccharibacteria bacterium
ATTCGCGTTGATGACATCCGCTCGCTTCACACACTTACCCAGGGCAAGGCAATGGCTCGGCAATTTGTCATTATTGACGATGCCGACCGGATGACACCTGCCGCCCAAAATGCCTTCCTTAAGCTCCTCGAAGAGCCACCCCACGCGCTTCATCTCATCCTCACCAGCCATCGACCTCAACGCTTGCTGGCAACAATTCGCTCACGCGTCCAAACCGTCCGTATCATCCCACCTCAGCAAACCCAAACAGCTGCTCAACTTGGCCAGCTTGGCATTATTGACCCGACGCGCCGTGCCCAGCTGCAGTTTATTGCGCAGCAGCAACCTGCGACAATCGCACGCTTGGTTGCCAATAGCGAGGAGTTTCGCACCATTGCTCTGGCAATGACCGATGCGCGTCAGTATATCACTGGTGCTACCCGCCAACGCATCGTGATTGGGCAGCGCTATAGCCACGATCGAGCTCGTGCATTGCTCTTACTTGAGTGTGTGTTGCACATTATATGGCATACACTTCGGACGCAACCATCGCAGCAGCTGCTTACCCAGGCAGAACATATCGCACGCGCACACGAGCGCATTACTGCCAATGCCAGCGTGCGGATTCAGCTGCTGGCATGTGGTATACTATAACTATGTATGGATTATTATTGGTAGCCTGCGCTGGTGCCTTTGCCTTGTGGCAGCAGCAATCAGTTGCCGAGACCACCTCACAATTACCAATGCGCCTCTCGGGTAAGCTTGACCGCCTGTGGGAGGTAGCTCAGGAGTCACTCCGCGATCGTCGTTATCTCCGCGCCGAGAAGGCACTGCTCACGATTTTGCGGGTAGATGAGCGTAATGCAACCGCATATAATCGTCTTGGTATTTTATACGCCAAGCAGAAGGCCTTCGATGATGCGATTGAGTGTTTTGAGATCGCTCAAAGCCTCGAGCCAAGCGCCTCGAGCTTGCATAACGTTGGCCTCATCTATTACGAAACCAAGCGCTACGACAAAGCTGCTCTCGCCTTTGAACAAGCACTGGCAATGGAGGACAAGCTCGCTGCCAGACATATTGCCTATGCCAAGGTGCAGGAAAAGCTCGGCCATAGTAAGAAAATGCTAGAGTCACTTGAGCGAGCTGCCAAGCTAGAGCCTGGTACTCAAACATACCAGCTCCTGGCCGAAGGCTACGAACGAGCTGGCGACCACAAAAAAGCTCAGCGCATCCGCGCCAAGCTGCAACCCCGGCCTACCTCTGCGCAATCGCCACAGCACCAGCAGCACCGAGCACAACCAGAGCCTCGCCAGCAACCTCAGCAACGCATTACTGTGCCGTCTCAGCAGATAGAGCACCAACCTTCAGCGGCGTACCATCCACCAGCTGCATTGCCCGCTCCAGCAGCACCAGCGTATACTCAAGCACCTCCACAGCCACATGCTTACAGTCGACAGTCCGCTGCTGTTCATCCGCCAGCACGAGCTCCAATGCCCGCCAATCGCATTCAGCGCAGCACACCACGCCGCATTACAATGTAGCGCCAAGCGGTAAAGGGTATAATAAGGGCTAAAGTACAATAATAAGGCAGCAGTATGTATGCTGCCTTTGCCTTATTTACATTATCAGGGCGGGGTTTCTCACTACGTAAGCCCTTTTGCTATTGATATATCACTATATTCATCACAAATATAACAATTACCACGCTTCCAATATTATTCTTACGACAGCCAATACAAAAGTGGGGAATAGGCCCTCACCAATTACAGCTATTACGTAATTGCAAAAAAACAAAAAAGACCTCCTCCTTAAGAAAGTCTTCGCGATATACGTATGGAGCCGCTTTACGGATTCGAACCGTAGACCTACTGTTTACAAAACAGTTGCTCTGACCAGCTGAGCTAAAGCGGCAGAAATGGTACCGGAGGTAGGACTCGAACCTACGAAGCTAAAAAGCGGGAGATTTACAGTCTCCTGTCATTGCCACTAGACGACTCCGGCAAATAAAATGAACTAACTGTGAATTAGTATAGCAAATTTTTCGCCAATGTCAAAGTGCGAAAAACACAAATCACACGATCTCTTACGATCATGCAGCGTACCTCTGTTAATAAAAGGGGTTTTGCGATATACTGCACTCTATGACAAAAAAATATTTCGATCATATTCTTATTGCCGCTACGCTCGATAGGCCGCCACAGGCTCGTCACGTACGAGAAGATTACCAGCCAACCGAGTGGCCAATATCAGAGGAAGAGCTCCGCAGACATCCTCTTATACCACTTTTTCCATCCCTTGTTGTGCGAAAGGATAGCGAGGTGGATACTAGACGGTGCGACAAAATCGCCAACCATGTCGAGCAACTTGCCCGCGACCTCACACCATTTACCGTGCAATGGGGTCGCGAGGTAGAGATGAGTGGGTCCGCAAAAAGCCCTCTCTACGCCAAGGAAATCACTCATGGCCGTGATAAAATCCTCGCCATCCGCAATGCACTTGGCTGTCTAGCTATGGAGTTGGAGATACTTCATAATGCGCCCAGCTCACTGCTATATGCTCAGTATAAGCCAGGTAACTCACTAATGTCGTCGACCATAAGAGAAAAACAAATCGACTTTATTAGCATATTTACTACTCGCTCCTACGATAAATCGAATTCTCTCGGTGGTAGCCCTCGGTCAATCACCCGGTGCGACTATCCACTTGGCCTATACTGCACTCCACGATCATCAATTGAGTCTTATAGAGACGACTATCCAATAACCACAGCGGCAGCTTATGGCTTAGCCGAAGTTACGCCTCCGCAGCTAAGCCGTCACCAAGCACCAACCCCAACGGGTCGTGTCTATCGGCTACCACGTCACCGTCGGCCGGTCTAAACTCGTTTCTGATGGTACTCGGCAAGGAAGGGGGGCTTCTCGCCATATATTTCAGCGAGCGAAAAACATCCTCACTATCCTCACTACCAGTCAACAACAAAGATCACCCCAGCAATGGGGTGATCAACAAATTCAGCCATGGAGCCACGATCGGGGCTTGAACCCGAGACCTCATCCTTACCATGGATGCGCTCTACCAACTGAGCTATCGCGGCATTACTTGGTATTCTACCATACGAGGTACGTACCAGCAAGCCTCACTGCTTTGGTTCTTGATATGCTCGTTTTGCCAGCACACTCACCCTTACTCTTCGCTGCTTCGTCTATAGAGCGTGCGAGGTTCTACCAGTGGTCAGCCTACCTCATATAGCATCTATAACTTAGCTTTTTGTGCCATACTCAATGTCACAATTGGGGAGGTTATGATACGTCTATATATAATTCTCCTAGAATCCATTGACAAATGGGGGTATTCGTGGCTACAATACATATTGTCTATCGTTTGAGCGATCTCTTGTCGATAGAGTGTTTGTACGATAAAGTTTCGTGTTAGAATAAGGATAACCATTAAATAAAGAGGAGTCTATGGCAATGGCTGGTTTTATGCAGTGTATGGAAGTAATCGACAGGTATCGGTGGTGGATCGGGGGAGTGATATTCCTCATGATCGCCCTGAGTTGGTGGCTTCGTGTGGTAAGTGCTCGCAAGAACAAAACCTACACTGCAACACTCCGCAAAAAATACGCAGTCTTGGTTGTTGCTGAGGATGAAGACCCTGAGGTCTTCGAGAGCTGCCTCGCGAGCATCAAAGAGCATAGCAAGCCAACCCAGCTGCTTGTCTCGATCAACGATGCGTTACACGCTCACCAGTCTCTCAGAGCGATCGCCAAAGAATACGCAACAACGGTGGTCGAGCAGCCTGAGGTGATGAGCTACGACGCGCAGCTTGCCTCGCTGATCGAAAAAGTGCGGCGTGTAAGCCTTGTGGTTGTCACAACCCCGCGTGCACGCTGGACACCATCGACAATTAACCTCCTTTTACCCTTTGCCGAGCCAACTATTGGGCTCGTTAGTGGCCGCCAACAGTACACTGGTGGGGCGACGCTTTCTCAGCGAATCAGCAGTTGGCTCATTGATATGCAGCAACGTGTTATTTTGCCCATGCAGAGCCGCCGCGGCCAGGCTTATGCTATAACAAGCGACACCTTTGCCATTCGGCTTGAGCTGCTTAAGCACGTTACCCAGAGCAGTGCAGTAGCGCAGCCATGTGCCGCGCATCATCCATCAAGTATCGCACTGTCTCTGCCTTCACAACACCATGCAGCCTACCAGCACAGTGCTCTCACGCAGATCAACCACCCGGCAGAGCTCTACCGGATTGCAAGCAGCTATACCCAGTTGAGTCGCGCCGCCTATTGGCAACTCTGGCATCAGCACACACGTATCTGGCAAGCAGGGCTACTTGTCTGGCTTACGCACATTGGCTTTTGCTTTGCGAGCTTGCTCTATCTTGGGGCGCTGATCGTGCTTAGTAGCACGCTCATCAACAACCTATACAGCACCCTGACTGGAGCCGCGACTACCGCAACGCTCTGGAGCAGTGTAACGATCCTTGGGCTCGTGCTTGGCTGGCTTATATGGCAGGCCGTGCGCAATATTCCACACCTTAAGCATCACCCACGCGACCTATGGCTCCTGCCACTCTATCTTCCTATCGCTGGTAGCCTCGCGCTCACAAGCAAACTATGGGCGCTTGTTACACTCACTCGTCACCACGCACCTGCTCCATCGAGCGCACTTCGTCAATATGCAACTGGTCTCGCGGCAATTGTCCTGCTGCTCATTACAGTGCCACTCGCATATGTTGTGGCAATGATCCCAGCTCAGCAACCACAAGAAGCTCCGCACCGCCCTGCGCAAACTGCTCCACAGCCGCAGCAGCAACGTGATAATCGCGGCAATACAGACAAGAAGCAAGCTAGCCGCCCAGCAACTACCTCTAGTCAATCGCAAGCGCAGCACACTCCAGTTCGTTCTGAGAAGAAGGAGCAGGCTACCACACCAGAGCAAAAGCCAATTATGCTGACTGCCCAAGATGGTGACTCACAGTCGCTTTTGGCACGGCGCTTCATCAAGAGCCACCATCAAGCTCAGCAGCTTAACCCTGCGCAGGCGGCATATGCCGAGAATCGCTTGGTAGCCTTGATGGGGCAGCGTGATGACATTGACAGTGGCGAGACCTTCACGGTGAGCAGTTCGCAGCTTGCTACGGTTGTTGCCGAGGCCCAAGCGCTCAGTGCTGACGAGCAGGCTAACTGGGCAGCCTATGCTGCTACTGAATAGCAAATCCTCATCGCCACTAGCATTACACCATGGGCTATGCTATAATCAACCAAGATGTTTTATAAAATCTAACGAGTAAAGAAATGGCAAAGAAGAACAATACCAAGCGAAAGATTATTGCTCTCGTGAGCAACCTCACCAAGCACCGTACCTACGTAACACGTAAGAACACGATGAACACTCCAGATAAGCTTGTTCTGCGTAAGTATGACCCGATCGCTCGTCGGCATGCTACCTACACTGAGACAAAGAAATCGCTCGGCCGCAACGAGGTCAAGCCGCGCAAAGGCTAGTCTTATCGCAATAATAATCAAAACAGCATTCAGTCACGAATGCTGTTTTTTGTGCCAGCAATCAATTGCAAGAATTAGTATAGCGACCGGTGCGGTTCTATGATCGATTGTTTCCGTTTTACTACCTAAGTCTCTGCTTTTCTGCGTCAGTTTTTACTCACTATTTTATTTGAGTGACGTTCCTAAAGGATTACCGCTAAACCTAGCAAATTCTTAATCATCAGCGTAAGCGACAGGCTTTAAGTAGCATCACCGCTTACTGCATTCTTAAGGAAAGCAAGAAGAGAGAAGGGGGCATAAAAAACTATCATTCAGGTTTCAGTGCTCAAGACTATCTATGGCGATAACCCTGGTGAATAGTGGTATGGCGCTCAGCTTGCGCAGCGGCAAGCTGCTCGGCAAACACGTCGAATGTCGCTGCTAGCCAGAGACCATCAGACACCATCCGGTCAAGCAGCTCCATCGTCGGCGTTGCCATAGCAGCATAGATATAGAGGACACCGCTCGAGATCTCAATACTGAGATCATCAAAATGCGATACGATCACCGATGCTACATCAGGTGTGAGGTAGCGTTCTATCTCGACTGCTCGCCCGAGCTCACCATACACCGTATATTTCTGCATAAATTCTTCTGGTTGCGGCCCAAACATCCCAAGCCGGAGTGGTTGCAATTTGTAACTTGGGTAGCTGGCAATCTTACCCTGCCGGCCAATAAACATATATGGTACATCACGGCGTGTGTACATATCTACCGCGGCTATCAGCCACTGTTGAGGCGAAGGCTTGGGACTATTGGCAATGCGCACCATATCTCGCCGCGACACAAGTGTGACATTATAACCGCGAATATTACCCACGCTATAGTGCCTATCGCGATGGGTCGTCGACATAGTGTAGCCGCGGATTGGGTGGTAGTCATCATCTCGCGGGTTGATCGTTCCGAAATAAATTAAGCCAGCTTGCTCGGCAAACTGCTGCACTATCTTGCGCGCAGCCGAACGCTCCGCAAAAGCTGCTGGCGAAACCTGCCGCACGACACGCTTAACGCGGTGGGTGATAGCATCATGGGCTGACATAACTCCAGTATATCACTCCTTTAGGCAAAAAATACCTCCGTCGGGGAGGTTGAATACTATTGTGGCAGGGGCATGAGGAATCGAACCTCAATCTACGGTTTTGGAGACCGTTATACTAGCCGTTGTACTATGCCCCTCTGTTACTATCTATTAGTATATCAAATCTATAGCCAAACCGGAAGAACTTTATATGGTAAAGCGAATATTGATTTGGTTTATGCTAAAAATCCCTTGCACCACGCGGAGTCTGCTATAATAAAATACATGCAACCAACGCCTCCAGTTCGGCCCTTTGCAATACTCATGGTTGGCTTGCCCGGTAGCGGCAAGACATTTTTTGCCGCTCAGTTTGCCAAGGCCTTTGGCTCACCCTTTATTGATATTAACGAGCTCTCAGGCTACTGCCAAGACGATGCAGCCGCAGCAGTAGTAGGGAAGACATTTCTGCAAGAGATCGCTAAAACCAAGCAGCCTTTCATATACGAGGGTGATAGCAACACCCGGGCTCGCCGAAGTGAATTTGTCCGCTGGGCACGTAGTGAAGGGTATCGGCCAGTGATTATTTGGGTCCAAACGGATGTAACAACAGCTCGAAGCCGAAGCGTCAAGAACCAGCGGCTCTCACGTGAGGCGTTTGATTACTACGTACGGCGCTTTAGTGAACCCACCGCTGGCGAGCTCTATTTTGTCATCAGCGGTAAGCACCCGTATTCATCACAGTCCCATGCCGCCCTTACCTTCTTGAAGCAAATCGATCAACAAACTGAGGACGAAGCTCTGCCGAGCAAAACACCAGCCACAGCTCCACCAGTAACAAAGCAGCGCGCTCAAGTGCCACCACCGACACCAGCCAGTCACCCAATACGCGCTATGTCGAGCGCCCCACGGCGAGGACAAATTCGCTCGGCACGCTACATTGTGCAATAAAATAACATCTTGGTTAAAAAGAGGGAGGCTTTTATCTATGTCTTCTACACTCCACGACGATGAGTTTGGCGATATCGATATTAAGCGCAGCGCCAAGGCGCGTTCCATCACAATGCGTCTTACGCCAAATGGCCAGCTCTGCGTCAATGCCCCGCGGCATGCACCACTCTTTCTCATCCGCCATAGCATTGCAACCCATCGTCAAGCACTCCGCCAGCTCCTGCGCCAGCGCACTACATATGTTTATCAAGACGGAGAGACAATTGGTAAACATCACTCGATCGCTATCATCCGCACACAAATGGTCAATCGGCCCACTGTGCGCATCGCAAGGCAAAAGCTGCTCGTCTCTCTCCCACCAGAACATACTATAGACGAGCCAGCCGTTCAGTGCGCTATCCGACAAGAAGTTGCAACTATCTTGCGCCGCGAAGCCAAAGCCTACTTGCCACAGCGTCTCCACGAGCTTGCTGCGCGCACCAACTCAACCTACCAGCGTATTCGCTTCAGCCATGCGAGCACTCGATGGGGGAGCTGCAGCAGCACAGGCACAATTAGCCTTAATATCGCGCTCATGAAACTCCCTGATGAGCTGATCGATTATGTTTTGATCCACGAGCTTTGCCACACTCACCACATGAATCACTCGTCAGCCTTTTGGGGGCTGGTAGAGCAGTATGATCCCCACTACCGATCACACCGGCAGCGGCTTAAGCACGAAACACCAATGATATAGCATAAGCAAATGTCACACAAAACGCTTGTGCCTACCGTCATACTCCAGGTATACTAGAAGCGTGTCGCCATACGCTACCAATAGCCAAACTAGTACTGTTGTGCGAGTCAGCAGCGTTGTCTTTCCGCTCCTACTTTTCGCGTATAGCAAGCTCCTCGGTCTTGATGCAATGCAGCGTATTCCTGGGGCAGGTGAATGGTCTTTCTATGCAGCAGCCAGCACTTGGCTTGCTCTTGGTCTCTACACCTGTTTCCGTCCGTCGCAGACGAATACGCAGCGAGCGTGGCAGCTCGTCTTGTATCATGGTCTCGCTGCGAGCTATCTGCTCAGTATCTCTGGCGTAGCAGTGCCGTTCACCTGTGCGTGGTCGTTGTTTATGCTAGCGGCGTTTGCTTATGCTGGCTTTTCTGGGTGGCTGCTCAGTGCACTCGTGCTTTTTATTACAGCAGCACTTGATGCATTTTGGCTGACGCCACAAAGTATTGTTGATATTACCACAACAACGTTGATGGCCTTTATGCTTGGTGTGGTCATTGTTGCCCTTGCATATCGCCACAATCTCTACCGCTCGGCACTGCATACCAGTCGCGAGGCAATGACCTTGCAGCACGATCGGCTTCTGACGATTATTAACAATCTCGCGACCGCTATTATTGCAACCGACCAGCAGGGCATTATCCAACTCTACAACGCTGCAACACTCGATTTGCTTGATACCAATACAAGCCCACATAGCAAGCTAATCGATACCATCCTTCCACTGCGCGATAGTGCCAAGCAACCAGTCTATCTGACCCGGTTGCTTCACGCTGCAACCGTTACGCAAACACGCGATGATGTGTGGATGGAAGTATCGGGCGAGATGCTTCGTCTTAGTATCATATTTTCTCCAATACGTGCGATCAATACAATGAGTGATTCAAGTGATGGCTACGTCCTTATCCTGCGCGACATTACGAAAGAGAAATCGCTTGAAGAAGAGCGCGATGAGTTTATTAGCGTGGTGAGCCATGAACTTCGCACTCCCTTGACGGCAGCCGAGGGGGCACTGAGCAATATCCAGCTTATGCTCCACCGGCGCGATATGCCGCAGCGCACACTCAAAGATCACCTTGATGCAGCTCACGAGCAAATCGTCTTCTTAGCAAAGATGGTTAATGACCTCAGCACCCTTGCACAGGCTGAGCGTGGCGCCGCCGACATGCCAGAGCTACTTAATGTCCGTGCGCTCATGGATGACCTCTACCATCAGTATCGTTCCCAGGCTGCCAAAAAGCAGCTTACTCTCACGCTCGAGACATCACCGCGGCTGGGCCATGTCGTCGCAAGCTCATTATATGTACGTGAACTTATCCAAAATCTCCTCTCTAATGCCCTCAAATACACCAAAGAAGGAGAGGTCCACCTCAGTGCGCGCAAGAAGGGTAATCGCATTATCATCGCCGTGCGCGACACTGGCATTGGCATCAGCAAGAGTGACCAAGCACACATCCTCGAACGCTTCTGGCGCAGCGAAGACTACCGCACTCGCGAAACTGGCGGCACTGGCCTTGGCCTCTACATTGCTGCCAAGCTCGCGCGCAAGCTCGGTACGCGCATCGAGTTTACCAGTCAACTTAATCATGGCTCGACCTTCTTCTTTGCACTGCCAGCTGCACAGCAGACGACGCACGACAAACATACAAACCCGCAGTAATACTCCTTTCAGAGAATAAACAAGCATGTACCTACCAAATCTGTCATGAGCAGTAGCAGAAGTTCGGCACACAACCACGTTTGCCCTTGACAACCCTCGCTATAGCGCGCTACACTAGGGCTTGACAGCCTGCAAAGACAGGCTATTAAATTTGGGGAGTATGCTGTGGCGAAACCAAGCAAAAAATCATCAACCAACCGCGTGACGCGCATCACCGCGCAAGACACCACGCCCACCAAAACCAAAACGTCAAAAGAAAAGACAACCTCTGTGGCATCAGCCAAAACCGAGGTCAAAAAACCAAAAGCAACTAAGCCAAAGCGTCAGCGCCGTGGCCCATTCTCAGCGATTCGCAATTACTTTGCTGGAGCCTGGTATGAGCTCCGTATGGTGCGCTGGCCCGATCGCGCAACGACATGGAAAATGTCTGGTGCACTACTTGGCTTTATTGCGGTGTTTAGTGCAACGCTTTTGCTACTCGATGCTGCATTTAAATATCTATTTCAAATTATCCTGGGGAGGTAGACAATGACAAAAAAACGCTACGACAGCACACGGCAATGGTACGCTATCCACACCTACAGTGGCTACGAAGAGAAGGTAGCCGATAGCATCCGCCAGCGCATTCAGGCCGTTGATATGGCCGACAAAATCTTCGATGCAATCGTCCCTAAGGAGAAGCAGATCCAGATCAAAAATGGCAAGCGCAAAGTCGTTGAAGTTAAGATCTTCCAAGGCTATGTCTTGGTCGAGATGAAGCTCACCGACGAGACATGGTACATTGTACGCAATACGCCTGGTGTCACGGGCTTTGTGGGGAGTGGCACCGAGCCAACCCCTGTAAGCGAGGCTGAGATTAAGAAGATCAAGAAACGCATGGGCGTGGAAGACCCCAAGCATCAGATTGACTTTAGCGAAGGGGAAGTGGTCAGTATCATTGATGGGCCATTCAAAGACTTTGATGGCACCGTGAGTGAGATCGACACCACCAAGGGCAAGCTCAAGGTAATGGTGAGTATGTTTGGCCGCGACACGCCAGTTGAGCTTGATGCTCTGCAGGTCAAGAAGGTATAAGCCTCGCACGAGGTTTGCATTTGTATGAGCGATCCACTATAATAGCAACGTTACGCACTCAATACCAGTAGTAATTGAGTAAAAGGAAATATAATGGCAAAAAAAGTTATCGGCAACCTGAAGCTTCGTATTCCAGCTGGCCGTGCCACCGCTGGGCCACCCGTTGGTAGCACACTTGGTCAGTGGGGCTTGAATATGATGGACTTCATCAACCCATTCAATGACGCCACCAAGGCAGATATGGGTAAGGATGTTATCGTCCATATCCAAGTGTTTGAGGACCGCACCTTTGCATGGCGCAGCCTCGGCCAGCCCGTTGATGATATGATCCGTGCTGCGATCGGCATCAAGAAGGGCAGTAGCAAGCCACACAGCGACAAGGTTGGGACGATCACCCGAGCGCAGCTTGAGGAAATCGCTCAGGCAAAAATGGAGCAACTCAATGCCATCAGTCTCGAAGGAGCTATCAAGACGGTGGCGGGTACTGCTCGCAGCATGGGCGTGGAAGTCGCTGACTAATCTACTCGGCGCACATCAAAATACCTCTGCATGCAGAGGTATTTTTGGTATAAATTGACATATTTTGCAATAGTAGTTTACAATAACAGTATGCGTAAACTCCTTCTCGACAAAATCTCTATACCAATCCTTATTCTTGGTGTGTTCGTCGTTGCGGCGATTGGCTGGTGGCTATATGAGGGGACGATTGGTAGCTTCACAACGACAATCTTCTATGGGCGCTTTGATCACGATGCAATTCGCCACATGGATGTGAGTTATCAGTCGGGGTATGCGATAGACGGCTGGGATGGCAATAATGGTATGGTTATTGGCACCATCACCGACAAAGCGACGCGCGATCGTCTACTGAGTATGCAGCCCTTTACTGATTGCCCACACGGTTGCTCAGGATGGTACCATTACGGAGACAACCTCCCTCACCCTGAGTCAGTATTTCGAGACACTGCTATCCTTGGTAATCACACTATTCCACCAAAGAAATTTAGTGATCAAGCTCGAGCAGCCATCAGTAGTGACAACCGCTGCGTGGCACGCTATTCGTCGAGCCATCGCACCAACGATGTATTTTGTTTTTCACCAAGCAGCGGGGCATTTGTCTATGAGTTTGCTGAAATGAGTGGAATGTAGGTAAAGAGTAGTATGGTGGTGTCAGCGACGAATAAAGAGAACAGTAATACGATGCCCGAGAATATAGCCACCTTCGGACTAAGAAGATTATTATAGTACAAGAGGAACGATCATGAGCATGTCATCCACCCACGTCCAGCAACCACAAAATATGCCAGTGCGTCGCACTAAGCAGATGGTACGGCTATGGCTCATTTTTGTTATTGTTGCGCTGATATCAGAGGTGATATCATATATAGTCAATTACCCTACGACTCACTACACACGAATAGATCCAGTTTGGGCAGCTACCGTAATTTTCAGTATAGATGCAGCTTGCTTTGCGGCTGGCATGCTATGGCTTGGCCGTGGCAGGAGGCCTATTTCGCGCATCATCTATGGCTCAGCAGCGTTCTTAATGGGCGCATTTGCCTTCCAGGCTGGACATGGATTCATTCCCGCCTCAATAACTATAGCACTGAGCTTCCTTGTCGCGACGCTTGCTACCATTCCTCGCTTTCACGTGCGTCATTACAAGCAGGTAGAGATAGCTATGAGTGTATTGATTATCGTTGGCGCACTTGGGCTAGCATGGGCGTTTCGTATTGTTAGTATGTATCATCCACCTCTGCAGATTCATTGAAAGAATGGCAACGTATCGACCTAAGGATCTATAAGCCTGCAGAAGTCCTTTCACGCTTATAGAATAAAAACATCATCAAGACACACCATGCCCCTTAACCTACACGAACCGTTCCAAGCGTTGAGAGTTAAGTAATTAGAAATTAGATTGAGTATTGCTCGACAATGTCAACGCCTTCTTTGTCGTAGCCACAGGACACCGACCACCAGCACTATTAGCATGATGAACAGCCCGATTGCGAAACTGGTCACCATTCCCCAGTCGGTGGCACGGTGCACGACGTCGGCAAGAA
>CAUTXC010000027.1:0-13046 GCA_963542675.1 uncultured Candidatus Saccharibacteria bacterium
CCTCCCATGCCTCAGTCTGTAAAAAATGTTTCATAACATTAGTATAGCAACTTTGCGGCGGATTTTCACTGATGATTATTGCAAAAACACATTCATGAACACCACAACAAAATGATAAGTCTGATGTAAGGTATTATCTCTTTAAACTCCTTCGTTATAACCAATTGTATGTCGCTCATTACCATCGCTCTCTTCCTCTCACCACTCAAAAATGCTATACTATCGCTATCATTATGCAGCTAAAGCCCATCGATCCATCCACTCTCGAGCAATTTGTTGCGCAACATCCACTAGGGAGCTTCGTCCAATCAGCCGCTAATGCCAAGCGAGTGGCACAGCTGGGCTGGCAGCCACATTATCTGGGGTTGTTTGCTGAGGATGATCGCTTGGTGGCTACTGCTGTATTGTACGAATGGCGCACCTTGGGCTATAGCGAGTTTGAATGTTTGCAAGGACCGCTCGTGGATTATCACAACCCAGCAGTGCTCAATACATTATTGACAGAACTTAAGAAATATGTCAAAGCACACAAAGGTATTTTACTTCGGATTCAGCCGCCACTCATCCTACGGCAGGGGAGTGACCCCACTCAGCTTCTCGAAGTAGTAGGCACGGCCAAGGCGCTGCAACAATTAGAGAAGGCAGGCTTCCGAGCTATTCCCCCGCAGCAGACCGACCACAACGCGCGCTACGTGCGCTGGTTCTTTGCCAAAGATCTCTCACCCTATCACGACGACGCAGCACTACTCAAAAGCTTCGATGCCAAGACACGCAGCTGCGTCAAGGCAGCCACCAAGTATGGTGTGGCGGTACGCGAGATTACTGCAGTGGACGATCTCGCCCCGTTTGCGAAGCTGCTAATCGATACTGGCACGCGGCGTGGTTTCTCAGGACGCAACGAGGAATTTTATCAGCAATTGTTCCGCGCCTTCCACCGCACGCAGGCGTGGTTCCTGATTGCCGAGCTCGACCTTGTTGGCTACCAAGCCCGTCTCAGCGGCCAGCAGGATGCACTGCAAGCCAAGCGCGATGCGCTAGCGACCGAGCCAGACAAGCAAGGACAGGTAAAGGAGCTCGACAATCAGCTTACTGCGGTATCCAAACGCCTGGCAGATTACGAAACGTTGCGCCAGGCAGCTAGCGGCGACGTCCTGCCGCTGGCCGCCGCCATATTCATGCACACGAGTGATAACGAGGTGGTGTATTTTCTCAGTGGATCGGATGATCAACATGCCAAATTTTCTGGCTCATACGCCCTGCAATACGCAGCAATGCGCCGTGCCATCAGCCTTGGCGCTCAGCGCTATAACTTCTACGGCACAAGCGGAAACTTCAATGGCTTCCCCGAGCAAGAGGGGGTGTATCACTTCAAGAAAGGCTTTGGTGGCCAGCTAGAGGAACGTGCTGGTTGCTATGAATATATCGCTCGGCCATTCATACATCAGGTGGTTCGCTGTGTGCGTGCAGCGCGAAAGATTATAGCGCGGTAGAGCACTGCCTTCGTAACAATATCTACACTATTAGGCACCGTGGTAGATAGCATTCACCTTATGGTGAGATAAAAAATCTGCGACTTGCAGATCTTCAGCTTATTTTCGTGTCTGTGATATTTGACCTTTACAATAGTCCATGATACTATTTTGCCATGCTCGTCAAACGCCCAACATCAGCCTTATCTATGCGAGAATTAAGACCAGACATCTTCGTCGCAGGCCCTATTTCTGGTGCAGAAGATTGGCAAAACCAAGCAGAAAAATTATTAGAAAATATTGAGCAAACAGGATCATGCGACAAAGAGCTCATTATTGCCAACCCACGACGCCCAGAAGGAATACCACGCGTTGGTGACATTGCGAAAGAGCAGATCACGTGGGAGCACCGAAATCTACAGCTCGCACGCGTGGTAATGTTTTACTTTGTCAAGGGGCCAGGCATCATTACACCACTAGAGCTTGGTAAGGAACTCGGACGCGGCTCGCCCATCGTGCTTGGCATTGACAAAAGCTTCGACCGACCATTTGATATCGAAACACAAGCACACCTCGAGCAACCAGAGCTCCCGATTTATCACACACTCGACGAAACTGTTGTAGCTGCTGCAGCACTAGCCAAGCAGATTCGCGCAAAAGAAGGCTAATTATCAGCCCACACCGCTTCGCGCATCGACAAGCTTGGCTGGACTTCGAGCTGGTATGGATCAGTTGTGCGGTCAGCCTGGGCGTAGTAGTAGCCGAGAGCGGCGATCATCACTGCGTTGTCTGTGCAAAAGGCCATTGGTGCGTAGCTAATGGAGCAGGGCAGGGCAATGCGCAGCTGGCGGCGAAGTTCTTGGTTGGCCGCCACACCACCAGCAATTACGACGGAGCGTGGCGCATAGTGTTCATAAGCCAGCACCGTCTTATCGACCAATGTCTCTACCGCTACACGTTGGAAGCTCGCCGCCATATCATAGCGCTGCTGCGGCGTGACAAGCGCTGGAAGCTCGTGCGAAGGAAAAGAGGTATCTTTGCCTACCTCGGCTTGCATTCGGCGCAGCACGGCCGTCTTGAGGCCCGAAAAAGAGAAATCGTACTGGCACTGCATCCGCGCTTTGGGCAATGTGTAGCGCTGCGGGTCGCCCTGCGTGGCGGCGGCAGCAATAGCCGGGCCACCAGGGTAGGGTAGACCAATGATTTTCGCTACCTTGTCGAAGGCTTCACCCACAGCATCATCCTGTGTTTGACCAAGTAGTGTATAGTCACCATGCGCCCGAAACAGCACCAGCTGACTATGCCCACCAGAGACAATGAGCGCCAGCATAGGGAAGCTCGGCTGTGCAGCAGGAAGCGCGAGGGCAGGCTCGGGTTTTGGCCGGCCATCCTCCACCACGAAGTTGGCATAGACGTGCGCCTCCACATGATGAATCGCATAGAGCGGCTTCTTGTGCACAAGTGCCAACGTCCGCGCCGCCAGCGTCCCGACCAGCAGTGACCCCACTAGTCCAGGCGCATACGTCACCGCAATGCCATCAATCTCATCCCAGCTGCATGCCGCCTCGGCCAAGGCGCGGTCAATCACCGGGGTAATCATCTCAATATGGCTCCGCGCCGCTACCTCTGGTACCACACCGCCATACTGGGCGTGAATGTCTATCTGCGAGTGCACCACACTGCTCAGCAAGCGCCGCCCATCGGCCACCACCGCAGCCGCCGTCTCGTCGCAGCTGCTCTCTATCCCAAGAATCTTCATAGGGTTATTATAGCAGAATAGCAGAGCAGTAAAGACGAGAGAGTAGTGTGATAATAAAAAATCAAATTGCATGAGTTTGAGCCTCAAGAGCTAACCTTCTCTCAAGCTCTTTTCTTTCATTCCTTTTGCTGAGACAATCAGAGGTCAATACTCCTATGATAGGATCAGCTCATGGTTTTAAATATTACCAAAAGTGTTATAATATGTGCCATGGCATTTTCTCTAAAACAAACACTCAAGAATACGCTCCCACCCAGCGTGCTGGCAGCGCTGGAGCCAGGTTATCGGCTGCTTGAAGCCACTGTAGCAGCGACTAACCAAGGTTTCCCAGCCCAGGGCATGCACGTCATTGGCGTAACGGGGACAAATGGCAAGACCACGACGTGCTTTATGATCCACCGCATGCTGGTCGAAGCAGGCTATAATGTCGGCCTGATGACGACGGTAGCATATGGAGTGAACGACGACATCACATCGCAAACCGAGCACATGACCACCGTATCTGCACCCCTGTTGCAGCAGCGTTTGGCAGAGTTTCGGCGGCATAATGTGCAGTGGGTAGTGCTAGAGGTGACGAGCCATGCGTTGGCGCAGCACCGCATCTTTGGCATCCCAATAGACATCGCCGTCATGACCAACGTCACACACGAGCATCTCGATTATCACAAGACATTCGAGCGCTACCGCACCGCCAAAATGCGTCTCTTCAAGCTGGCGCGGCGGGTTGGCATTATCAATGCGGATGACCCATCAGCAGCAGTCTTCGAGCAAGCCGTGCCCCGTAGCCTGTGCTATGGCATTGCAGGCGGCGACATTCGCGCTACGAACATCACCCAAACCGCCTCGGGCAGCCGCTACGATGTATGGCTCATGGGGCAGATGCATCACATCACCATCAACATGCCGGGTGAGTTCAACATTGCCAACAGCCTAGCCGCGGTAGCAGTGGGGCACGAGGTGGGCCTGAGCCGGGTACAGATCGAACACGGCCTGGCTGCACTCACTGGGGTAGATGGCCGCATGACAGTCGTGGATGCTGGGCAGCCATTCTCCGCTATTGTCGATTTTGCCCACACACCCGACGCCTTCGAGCGGCTCCTCGGTAGTGTGCGAGCGAGTACGAAAGGCAAGCTGATCGTCCTGTTTGGCTCGGCTGGCCGGCGCGATGAGTCCAAGCGAGCCATCCAAGGCAAGATCGCAGGGCGAATTGCCGACGAGCTCATCCTCACCGAAGAAGACGACCGCGATGTCGATGGGCAACACATCCTCACCCAAATCGCCAAAGGCGCAGAAGTTGCTGGCAAAACCCAAGACACCGATCTCTTCCTCATCCACGACCGCGCTGAAGCCATCCGCTTTGCTATTCGCCGTGCCCGCACTGCTCGCGACACCGTCGTCTTCCTGGGCAAAGGCCACGAAAAAACCATCGAACGCGCCGACGGCAACCACCCCTGGGACGAAATAACAGAAGTACGAAACGCTATCCACGAACGGCAAGCATCGAAGAAAAAGCCAGCACGAGGCAAAAGCAAGCGCACAAAAGACACTAGCAAACCTCGGCCCAAAGCCAAAGCCAAAGACAAAGCCAAGCGCAAGAAATAGCCAGCTTCGCGCCGCAGCAAGCGGACATCAGCGAGCTAGTGTGTACGCGGCTAACTGCTCTGCGGGGTGTCTGCCTCTCCATCAGCTTGCTTGGGTTCTACTTCGAACGTCACATCGTCTACATTATCACTACTACCCACTCTTACATAGCACCCATCAGTGGTCAGACCAGTTGCTGCCCAGCCATCCTCTGTGCGCTGCAGCGATATCCACTGGATAAAGAGTAGCCACGGCTCGCCCTCAGGACCACTATATAGCCATGGCTTTCCGTCAAAAATCGATTCAGAAATTGCCTTTTTGAGCACTGCATGTCTCTCATACTCTTTGTCTGACGGCTGCTGTGGTATTTCGTGCGGCATATGGCACTTGCACCTCCTTTATTTCTGTTATAGTCGCCTGTCTATCGTGAGGCCTACCTCTGTTGTATCAGTTCAATCCAGAATACCATGGCTATACATGCGAGCTACCACTTGTGGCACAACCCGGATAATTTCTTCCTTCGGCAGCATTAGTTTATTGCGATATTCATACCCCTCCACACCAGGGAAGAAAAAGATCCGTCCGTCATCATCATGCTCAGCAGCATCTTCCTGGGCCTCATGCACATAGTGTTCAGACGACTTAAGGTCAATCAGCTTACCGTTCACCATTATGTCTATCCCACGCACATCCTGGTTGGCTGTGCCTGGCTCATAGGCAATGCCGGCTTCGTCTAGCACCCGCATGAAGAGCACTTCGTTGCGAATACCCACTACTGTCGCATACAGCATATCTTTTCGATCTTGCTTGTTTTGAGCATGCTTATTGCCTGGGCACACTACTTCTAAGCCGTTAACTATATCTGATACAGACGGTATCGATTTCCACGTCTCGCAGGAATGTGTGGCGTTGTCTATCACGTCGCGTAGGGCATGGTTAAAGTACGTGAGTTTCTTGATTCGCTGCTTCTTTTCTTGCCGAGTTAGCGTTGTACCATCTTGTTCAGTCGCCTCCACCCAGCCAGGATACGCCGCAAGCAGCCGCGCCATATCGACATGCGACCACTGTTCTTTGCTCGCATAGTGCTGCACAAGCGTCACAGCACTCTCTCCCAGAGCAGCCGAGCGCCGCTGGCGGCGTTTTTCCTCACTCCAATTGCGACCCTGCTGCTCGACGAGGTAGGTGAGATGTGGCTTTTGGCTCTTCAGCGCTGCATCAACAGTAACAAGCTGCTTTTTGATGTTCGAAGAAGACGTCGACCACTGGCTCGGCGATATAGGCGATGGCATTGTATCAATGCCATGATGTTTGGGTGTACGGCGATGTGGCTTATAGTGACGTGTTTTTACCATAGTTATATCTGTTATTATAGCTAATCTACTACACTGGTCAATAATCAGCCACTTCTATTTCAATCTGCTACGTCTATACAAGAATGGTTTTCTCACCGCGAGACAGTTAAGGTTAGTCTTCTGGCGGAATCAAGCTGTCGTCACCGATAGCATCGTGCTTGATGTTTGTCACAACAGTGCCATTGTTATTATCGATTGTAATCTCGACGAAGTCCCCATCTAGGGTATAGCCTGCTGCTCGAGACAACCCTGGTTGTTCATCATCAGCAATGTGAGATGTTATTGTCACCTGCATTGTTTGGTCATTGCCAAGTTCAGCAAGTGCCACAGCACGTTGCCCCATCTGGAGAGGTCGGGAAATTGGCAATTTTACTACTTCGCCAGTCGATATCGAGCGCCCCGCCAGTCGAACGTACTGCTCTGGACTAGCTTTGCCATGGTCGTGCGTCATAGCACTTTGTTTGTCCTCATGTGGTTCATCTGTTAATCGCATAGTCTCGATCCTAAATAATGCCAGCTGATCGCATACGACGTATAATCTTTGGTTGCAGCTCAGCGACCCTATCTGGATTTCTCTGTGGAAGCGTCAACCGGCCATCAAAGTCACTATCCGAGATGCCTGGGTAGAAGATAATTGTATCACTACTGCGACCACGCTCTGCTATCTTTTGCAACGCCTCCTGCGCCGCGAAGATAGATGCCTTCACGTCAACTGGCTTACCATTGATGTAATAATCAACACCACGCGCATCTTCCTCAGCAGTCGCTGGTTCAAAATCAACACCAGCTCGAATCAAGACATGTTCAAAGGCTATTTCGTTGCGAATACCACGCACTGTTGCCGTTATAGATTTATAGAATTCCTTTTTCTTTTCAAGGTTCTCTGGCTTATCTAGATCTGTCCGATATGGGTGGATCATATACATACTGTGAATCAACTCCTGGAGAGACGTCGTTGCACCCCAGTCATCAATCACTTCGCGCAGTGCATGGTTAAATTCAGTAAACCGCTCGGTGTTTTGCTGTCTTATGCGCCGACCATGGTGATTATATACTTTATTGTCAAGAAAGCCCTTTTCCTCATCCTTCTTCCGCTGCTCTGCCATCACCCAGCCCGGATATACACTCATGAGTTTGGCTATATCTCGCTGCTTATACTTCTCCTCCGGATACGCCTCAGCCAAACGGAGTGCTGCATTGCCAATTGCCTGCGTTTTCCTCACTTTTAGCTCTCGTTCGCTAATTGCTTGGCGTACATTCGGGTTTCTCACCATTTTTAGGTATTCAATATAGTCTGGCGTCCCTATAATATCACTCGCCACTTTCACAAACTGCCCACGCAAGGTGTCTGGCGTCGCTCGTCTTGGCTGTGCTTGCTCTGTCTCTTGGGTTGGCACAGTGCTGGTTTTTGTATCAAGTAGCTCTGCAGTTCTCATAGAACTGTATTATACATAATCTAGATAAATTGTCAATAAAACATATCACCACATCAGTGGTGATAATGCCTATTCTTATTGTACGAGTCGTTACCGCTGCGACAGATAGTCAATCTCTTTGATGATGTCGAGCAGCGCTTGAGCGCGGCGGGTTTCGTCGCGGATCGACTTGGCGATTTGGTAGGCTGGGTCGATCAAGCTCTTGTCGTCCGTCGAGCGGATCAAAAGCAGATAGGTGTCGAATTTCTCATCTGGGCTAACGTTGAGCTTATCCACCAGTGGGCGCAGCTCTTTGATGGCCGACTGCTTCACGCCATTGAGCGCCTCACCACTGGGGGCAGGCTGCGATGGTTGCTGCTGCGAGGACATGACTGGCACAGACGAGCCCATATTGCCCGACATACCCGAGAGTGATGAACGGCCAGCACCTTGCCCCGACATCATCGCCTGCGACCGCTGCGACGCTGCTGTGCCCACCTGTGGGCCGATCCCAGCGAGCACCTTGGCAAGCTCTTGATCGTCGGTAATTGATTGTGATGTAGTGCTGATATTCATGGTTCCCACCTGTCTCCAAATATGCTTATGATTCTCTGCTAATTAATGTATCATGGGAGGGTATACTCTTGCAAGCAGAAGGAGACGATTATGCTTGATGACCAGACCATATTGCGTCAACGCGGTGCGGGGACCACTCTGCATCACATTGCAACATTATGGAAACAAACGACGCTACCAACAGAGGTAGCCAGCCAGCTCTCACATATATCAGTCCAGCATGATATTCATAATGTTGTGATTATAGCAACGGATAGTGATGTGGTGTTAGCTTGCGTTGCTCAGCAGCTCGTGCAGCCTCACATGACTGTGCCTGTGCTGTGCTGCGAGGCAGCGGCAATGCCCGCATTTGTGGACGCACATAGCCTGGTGATTATTATCGAGGCTGGCATCTCACCTTACCAGGTGAAGAACATTCTGCGCTATACACAGCAGCATGCCGCTCTAGCTATTCTGCTCACTCATGATGCTGCCGCGGCTGAGTACGCTGCAGTATACCCTGCAACTACTATCATGCCAATTGCTAATAGGGGAGAACAGGTGAAGCGGCAGTGCATACTCACGACGCTTGGTGGGCTGCTGGCGGCTTACCACCTGCTGGATGGCAACGTGGTGGATACTATAGTCTATAGCGCAGCCCATGTGAGCAACGTGCTGCAGCAGTGGGGCGCTACCGTGCCAACCGCTCGCAACCTCGCCAAGCAGCTTGCACGCCAAGCAGCAGGCAAGACAGCGGTGTTTTGTGGCAGTGGGACGCTCACGCCAGTGACTCAGTGGTGGCAATGGTGTTGGCAGGAACGAGCGCACAATGTAGCCTTTTCTACCACCCTTACTGAGGCAGAGCACGCTGGTGCTCACGGCTGGCTGAGCCATCCGGTAGATAAGCCATTTGCGCTATTCGACCTAGTGGGGGAGAATGACGCCGCTACCCAGCAGCGCATGGCAGCGCTCGATCGCCGCCTCAGTGGCCGCAGACCCCACGCGAAGTCTATCTTGCTTGCTGGCGAGACAAAGGTAGAGCAGGCATTACATGGCATGATACTAGCAGAATTTGCTAGCTGCTACCTTGGCGTGTTGAATGGCGTGAAGCAGGGGAAGGGCGACAAATCTTAAAGCTCTAACCTAGCGTGTTTTAGTTTTTGAGAATCGTAGTGTCTTGTTTTTCTATTCTAATTCTTAAGCCCTTGTCATGATCTTGTATGGTAACTCGCTGTCGCAAAATGTTACATAAACAACAAGCTGCTACAATAAATTCACCAACGAAATCGCTCATCATCTCAAATATTACATGTGACGATTAATCTGGAATAATATGTGCAAAAATTCTATCATCGTACTCTGTAAATGAGCAGGGTGGGGTGAGCCAGGAATACCACAACTCATACAAAAAACCCGCCACATTTCAGGCGGGTTCTGTATCAGCATAACTATGTCGATTAGTGATACTGCCGTAGCGATTCGATCGTGTTCTTGCGCGCGGCCCGGATGGCTGGGTAGAGGCCAAAGGTGAGGCCAACCGCCAATGCCAGGCCAATTGCCATCACCGCCGTCTGCCACTCTAGCGATGGCGCAAAGGACAGCCACAGGCTAAAGCTCAGTGCCACTATGTAGCCGAGGATGTAGCCCAGGATGCCACCAAGCAAGCTAATCGCCAGCGCCTCAATAACAAACTGCGTGATGATGTTACCGTCAGTCGCACCAACCGCCTTGCGGATACCCACCTCGCGCGTGCGCTCTACCACGCTCACCAGCATGATGTTCATGATGCCGATGCCGCCAACTACCAGCGAGATCGCTGCAATCAGCGTCAGTACCTGAGTCAGCGCGGTAAAGAGCCGGTTGGTTGGCTGGCTGATCGCATCGCCTGTTGCCACAGTAAAGTCTTCTTCGCCTTGGTGATTTTGCTTGATCTTGTCTTTAACTTGCTGAGCAATCTGCCCGACCTGCTGCGATGCATCAGCCTGGATGTTGATCTGCTGAATCTGTGTATGGCCATTGTGGATTTTCTTACCTGCCTCTGTGGTGATGATAGCTGCGTTGTCGAAATCAACATTGTTATAATTCAGTGGCTTTTCTACACCGCGCATCACACCTACCACGATGAATTCTTTGCCGCGGATTTTGAACGTCTGGCCAATCGACTGCTCTGTACCAAACAGCTGCACCGACAGCTTTGGCCCAAGCACCGCTGGCTTGGCATCGTGCGTGCCGCCTTCGAGGAAGTCGCCCTCACGCAGCTCGAGCTGGCTGGTAATAGCAAGCTCTGGCGAGGTCGCCACGACGGTCGCGTTAGCCTCTCGGCCATCGCCCTTGAGCTTGTTTTCAGAGGTCATCATTGGTGCTACAGCGCGGATATGTGGCATCTTGCGTACCGCCTCAACGTCGGACTCAGTGATGGTACTGGTATTGTAATTATACTGCGCGACCGAGCTCGCCAACGACGAGAAGCTCTTGTCTTGCACACCAGGGCGCACGACAATGAGGTTATTATTAAGCTCAGACACCTGTTGAGAAATAATGTTATGCAGGCCACCGCTCAGTGCCAAGATCGCCACAATACTACCCACACCAATTGCCACACCCAGCGTTGCCAGCAAATTACGGCCGCGATTGCGACGGAAGCTGCTACTTGCATTTTCGAAATGGTCGATGATTATCATGCCTGGGACTCCTTTGTGCTAGATTGGTGAGCAGACGATGGTGCAGCGGGCTGCTGGGCTGGTGCAACCTTGGTTGGCTGAGCAGATGCTGCAGATGATGGCTGTACCGCAATATGGGCTGCTGGTGCTGCAGGCTGCGCTGGCTGACTAGCGGGCTGTGGTGTAACCGGCTTGGGTGGTGCGGCTACAGACTGTGTTGACGCAGGCGCTGCTGGCTGAGCTGCAGTAGCCGATGCTGCTTGAGCCGGCGCAGCAGAGTGTGCCAGAGCAGGCTGCGCTACCGACGGAGCGTGCTGGGCGGCGGGCAAGGCTGGCGGCACCTCTGGTGGGGCAACTGGCATAGGCTCAATAGTCGGACCATCTTGAGTATGCGGATCTTCATAGTCGACTACTGTTGGTGCTGTCGTTGCTGGTGCAGGGGCCTTCGCTGGACGACCGCGAGCGATTGCCTTGACTGGCGCAGCTGGCTGAGCGGCCGATGCTGTGCCCTGCGCAATCGTCGGCGCAGCCTTGCCAGCAGGTGCTGCCCGCCGAACTCGTGGCTTGCGGGCCACTGGTGTTGGTGTAGCGGCAGTGGTGCGCATCTGCTCATCACTGGCAATCTGCCCATCAAGCATCTTAATCACGCGGCTAGCATAGCTCGTGAGGTTCGGGTTGTGTGTCACCATAATGATGGTATTACCCCGGCGGTGTAGCTGAGCCAGTTCTTCCATGATGATATGGCTCGAACGGCTATCGAGGTTACCTGTTGGCTCATCCGCCAGGATAATCGACGGGTGATTTACCAGGGCGCGAGCAATTGCTACGCGCTGCACCTGCCCACCACTAAGCTGCCACGGCATGTAATATTCGCGCTCTTGGAGGTGGAAATTTTTCAGCACCGCACTGGCTTGCTCCAGGCGCTTGACGCGGCGCATCCCCCCACGATAACTCAGGGGAAGGGCGACGTTCTCAAGCACCGTTAGACGATTAATCAGGTTAAAACTCTGAAAGACAATGCCAATCTGCCGCGAGCGAATCCGGGCGTGTTGACGCTTGCTCAGCGTCGCGACCGATGTCCCATCAAGAAAATACTCGCCGCTGTCGGCGCGGTCGAGCAAGCCCATGATATTGAGTAATGTCGTCTTGCCGCAACCACTAGGGCCCATGATGACGATGAATTCGCCTTTTTCGACTCGCAAGTCGACATTATCCAAGGCGTTTTGGGCAGCATCACCCAGGCCATACTGCTTGGTGAGGCCTCGGAGTTCTATAACTGGTGTAGAAGATCGTACCATAATTATCCTTTAGTATAAACTGTCAAAAAACATTTCTGCAAGCCCAATCTGCACAAAATATGCAGCATAGCCACGCATCATGCCAAAAGACGAATCAGCAGCGCACTTCTATGGCAGCGTGCCGCCTGGCGCTGATATGGCGGAGAGACAGGGATTCGAACCCTGGGTGACGTTGCCGCCACACACGCGTTCCAGGCGTGCCAATTCAACCACTCTTGCACCTCTCCGTACCTCTGTATTATAGCGGATGTAGGGAGGGGTGGCAATGGGCTACCTAGATGATTGCTGAATTTGACAAAATAACGCCCAATAGTATGCTAAATAATAGCCTATGGAGCAAAATTACAAACCCGACCAGACGGCCAAACAACCAAAAAATCCTCTCTTCGCTGCCATCGACAAGGCACCCTTTGCTGGAAAATTCTTCCTCAAGGATATCTATAAGGACTATATGACTGCACCAGATTCGCAAAAGACGAAGCATATGATTGGTGCAGTCGCAGTTTTTGGTATTATGTCGGCAGGGCATTTATACCAAGGGTATATGGGTGCCCGCGCTGCACAGAGCCACAGTCATCAGCTCAAGGCGGAATCTTATTCGACAACAACAGCCGCGTTACTTGGTATAGATGTTATGTACGCAGCAACGATGACCGCCATTGGCATCCGGCAGGCAGCACACATTCCAGAACTTATTAATAATTATCGACAGTGGAAACAACCACACAGCATACCGCCCGCTCCTGCCGAACAGTCAACCATACCCTCTCAGCATACTAAACAAAATCAACACCATACTGCAGAACTCATTACTGCGCTGTCGGTAACCGCTTTGGGCGAGGCAATAGGCATTGGGTCGTACATACATGCAAGACATACATCTCGGCATAGATAATGTACCTTATGTATAAAACATCTCTTATTTTTTACCAAAAAATATCGTTCGAATATATTTCT
>CAUTXC010000028.1:0-12715 GCA_963542675.1 uncultured Candidatus Saccharibacteria bacterium
ACAACTCCGACCGACACAAATGCAACCCAGAAGAACTAACAGCCGTCTCTCATACATCAACACCACTGGATTTATATACAGCATTGAAGCAGTTAAGAAATCGCGGGATATCACTAACTTATGTGGTACAGTAACTACTTCCCCGTGATACGCACAAATATCATCTCATGTTCGTCTGGCCCTGGGTTGTGGATCTTGTGCTGCGTATTGGGTGGAAAGATAAAGACGTCGCCTGGATTGTAGGTATATGTACCATCTGCGTCAGACACCTCACCACTGCCCTTGAGGACGATCATTGTTTCCTCGATACCAGGGTGATCATGCCAGTCAAAGGTCGCGCCTGCAGGCAGCCAACCATGGGTGATCGCCTCGCAATATGGGCTCGTGGCGTGCTCAGCCGACACATAGACTTTGCGCGCTCCACTGCCGCCGTGGGCAGATTCTTTGGGAATGGTGGCTGCTGGACGTTTGATAATGCGCATAGGTTGCTCCTTTCATTTACTTATTGCTGCAATTTTTGCTTATAGTAAAAGGCGTTTGCCTCGATCTCTTCCACTGTGTCTGGGAATTGCTGCCCAAGTTGGGTGCGACTAAGCTTTAGCACAGCATCTTGTGGGCTGAGCTCAGATGCAGCCAGGGCTTGGCGCACATATTCGCGAATACGCCAATACTGCTGGCCATCCTTGATAAGCTGCTCCCTTGGTGCACTGAGCGCACCAACCATCATGCCTGTGGCGGTGTGGCTTGCTTTTTTGAATATAGCGATGCCGACGGCAACAATCAGCAGCCACAGCCCAATAAGCAATACGATGGCGCTTTGCTTGGGGTTGCATATTGCCACCAGCACAAGCGCACCAGTTATACCGACGGCGATCTTGTGCCGCCGCACGAAGCTACTCTTCTCCCCTGGCTGCTGCGCGGCCTTCGCATTGGAATCGAGCTCAGTAGGAAAGGGATATGACATCTCACTCAGTGCGCTTCGCGCAATAATGTGCGAAATATCGTCGCGGACAATCGGATCAAAATGCTCTATGCGATAGTCATCCTGCAGCTTCTTGGTCGATCCATCAATAATATCAACTGCCATAGCAACACCGGTCTGAGCTGCCATATCCCCCAGCGTTACACCAGCTCCAATGCCAAACGAATTTTTGAACCATCCCATAATCATACTCCTTCTCTTGCATCCACCCGCGGTCGATTGATGGACAAACCTTTTCTTATCACAGAATAGCTGATGTAATTATATATTGCAAGGTATATGGGAGTAGCTGACGCAGTCATACCACGGAGGAGCTTGACGTTCGTCTATCTGCAGATTGCCGTTACTTTTCTCGCATCATTGCCAGCACCGCAAACCGCCCACCAGTGTCACCCGCTGCGTGCGAGAAGTAGTTGGGGTTTGTTACTGTATCGACAGGCGAGATGTGGATATTGCGTGGCGCAATGCCCGCGCGCTGGCACGCAGCAGCATTAAAGCCCTGCAGGTCAAGATGGATGCCATCAGCGTCGTGCGAGCAAAAGGAATGCCAGGCTGGGTCAGTTGCCTGGTCAAAATACTGCATGACGTAACTCTGCCGCTGCGCGCTCGGGCTCATCCAGACAATGATATCCTCTGCCCGAGAGCCTTCGTGGACGAGGCGATCTATCGTCCGCACGAGTAGTGGCGAGAGTGTCGAATGCCGCCCCAGGTGCAATAGCGCGAGCACCCGTTGCACCGGATCATACAGCACCGTCGCCACGCAGTCAGCCACTGGCAGCAGCAACCCCACTCCAGGCGAGCGCGTCACGAGGCCGTCGGCTACCACCTCCGCAGTGTGGCGAGTCGTCGCGCCGCTATCGACCTCGCAGAGCTGGTCATAGCTGCGACTTGCACCATAGACAACCCGCTGATACACCACGTCTGCATACGCAGCCCCACTCACCTGGCAGAAGGCTCGCCGGTGTGCCACCACCCGTGAGTGGTGTGTTTCGCCCAGTGTGCGGTCGAGCATTGTGCCATCACTACTCGATGACACGCTAACGAGGAGTTCTGACGGGAAGCAGGTAGGCTGATCTTGTCTAATCATATATACTATATATCATGTCATTTCATCGTGAAGCAACATTTTTTTCAGTCATTGCACCAGAGATTTTAGCAATACATCAGTCCACCCATCAAGCCAATCATATCTACACCATCAAAGCACACCCCAATGATACAACGACCGACTTAGATATCGCCATTGAGCGGCAGATAGTCAAGACGATTCATCAATATTTTCCGAGCGATAAGATCCTCAGTGAAGAAGAACATACAGACACTACAAGAGACAATGGACGTGTCTGGATTATTGATCCATTATGCGGAACAAATAACCTTAGTCGTCATATCTATCTGTATTGCACTAACATTGCGCTCGCAATCAACGGTCACTTGGTTGCAAGCTGTGTGATTAATTTTATGGATGGCAACTATTACTGGTCAGTTGGTGCTGGTGTGTTTGAAGGCGGCCGAGGTAGCCGACCATTCGTTCCTACTCTGGCGCTACCTGGAATAACCATCGATGTCGATCTTGGCACGACCGCCAAATTGCCACTAGCCATGAAACAAAAGCATATTCAGATTATTTCATATCTACAGCAGCATACAGACTATATGCTTCTATCACTCAATAGTTCGCTTGCAAGCCTGTTTGTCGCTCTGGGGAGGCTCGATGGCATTATCAATATTCAAACAAACCCCTGGGACGTCTGTGCAAGCTCTTTTCTTGCACAACAGCTCGGCTGTGCTGTGTGCGCATTAGATGGTTCACCATGGACAATAGATTCACCGGGCTATATTTTTGCTCGTACTGACTCTATCAAGCATATACTCATTACAGCTTGCCGTGCTGTCGCCAAGCATTCATAATTTGTAGCCACTGGGCAATCGACACATCCTCTGCCCGCCAGTCTGGCGAGATACCAGCGCGCTGCAACATCACCTCGACCGCTGCCTTATCCAACGCAAGGCCTGCCGCCAGTGCACTGCGCAGCTTCTTGCGCTTGGCCACAAAACCCGCCCGCACCACGCGGAAGAAGTCCTTCTCGTCCGCTGACGACACGAGAGGCTGAGTGCGCGTCTCAAGCACCACTACCTGCGAATCTACCTTGGGCGGTGGCACAAAGAATTGGCGCGGTACCACTGGGCCAAGCGTCGCCTCAGCATAGAGCTGAGCGCTCACTCCCAGCAGGCTCATCGCACCGGGCTCAGCAGCAATTCGCTCAGCCACCTCCTTCTGCACCAGCAGTACTGTACGGCGCGGCTTATTCTCCGCTGTCAGTAGCTTTTGGACAATCTTGCTCGTAATGTAATATGGCACATTTGCTACCACGATATAGTCAGCGGGAAGCTGACTAAGGTCAAACTGCAGAATATCCTCATGCGCCACCGTTAGCTGCTTGCCAGGGAATTGCCCTGGCAGCTTGCGCGCGAGGTCGGCATCGTACTCTACCGCGATTACTCTACCCGCTCGGGCAAGAAGCCGGCTTGTCAATGTGCCAAGCCCAGGACCAATCTCCAATACTGTATCGTCAGGGGTTAGTACCGCTGCATCGGCAATCGCCGCTAGCATATCCGGGTCTTTGAGCCAATGCTGCCCTAGAGATTTTTTATTTTGTAATGCCATAGTTGTATTATACCAGGGTTAGCGATAGTATGCTCTGCATAACTGACTGATACCTTCTATAACCATAATTTCTTTTTGTCATAATTCTTATACTCTATCTTCTCCTTCTTTATCTATTTATATCTTTATAACCATCTCTCTTTCTATAACTTTCTCTACTATTTATCTATCTTTATTTACTTATCATTTATATTTATTTCTCTTTCTCTATATCCATACTATCCTCTATCTTTACCTATACATCCATATATCCAACCATATCGAGTTCTCTCCTATTATATAAATATACAAAAAGAAGAGAAAAAGAGTCGACCGTAACAGAGAAAAAACAGGGTAACTATAGTACAAATCGATTTGTACTATAGTTGGGAGGGAAAAATATAAAAAATAGTAGCTAAAGTGAAATAATATTGTGCAAACCAATGTATTGTGGCATCATGGCAAAAAATTCCAGCGGCGGAGCGACAAACGATTTAGTGGATGCTACTTGCCGTCTGCCTTCGTCCAATCCGTCGCGAGGTCGAAGCCATGTGGATGCTTGGTGGCAAAGCTGCCAGTATCGTACACTTTGCCTGGGCCCATGCTTGTTTCAACTACCGAGCAGCGCGGGTAGTTGCTATAATTCGCCGCCACGAGGATGTAGCCGTCTTTGTCAACCTTAGCCCCATCACCGCGAATGGTGTAAGTGCCGCCACCACAGTTACGCATGGCAACGTTCATCGGCAAATCGTAGTATGTCTCGCGGTGGCTCACCCCTTTGCTGTCAGTAAAGTGATGCGCACCTTTGCTCTTCGTTAATGGATTTTTAGGCTTTGTCCCGACTACTTCTACTTGCGCAATCGGCTGCTTTACCACTGTCTGCGCTGTTAGGCGGCGTTGCACCTCAGCACCATCCTTCATCTCGACTGTATAGGTCAAGCGGCGAATGCCTGGCTGGCCAGCTCGCTTGATTGTTTTGCTACCGATGAACTGCTGCCTGTCTTTGATCGTCTCAGTCGCAAATGCAATCGGTTCCTCCACCGTCACCGTATGCGTCGGTGCGCGGTGAATAGTCATCATCTCACTTGGCCCGTCTAGTGCAATATTACCAGGTGTTTGGAAGGTCGTAGTATCCTCGCGGTAGAGCGCCATGCCGGCCGCCTTGGCAATATCCTGCGGCGTTTGCGCTGCGGTGAGCACACGAGAACGCTTCTTACCATCTATTACAGTGACTAACCGAGCACGCTGGATTATCACTGTTGGTGCTGCCTGCGCAAGCGACGCATCAAGGTGAGGTGAGACGGAGTCGTGCGAGGCATCAATCTTCATACCCGAGGTAGCGATGAGCTCCCGCACAGACGAAGCAGTCGAGTAGACGGCACGCTCTCGACCATTATCCACTACAGTAACCAGTCGAGCTGGCACTGCTGCTGGGCTCTGAGCCGAAGCATAGCTTGCCACGATAAGACCGCTTATGACACTCAGCCCCAGCAAGCAGGCAATCATCGGTTGACGATGCTGCCACAGACGATAGAGGCTCTTCGTAATCATCTCGTTCTCTTAGCTAGGCTGCTAGCGGTAGATGTCTTGCAGCCCCATCTTATTCTTACAGGTTGGCCAGGGTTGCCAGCCACGACGCTGGTACGTTTCCCAGGCTTTTTGGTCTTGGACCTCTGGTGGTGCTTCTGCTGCATTGGCATAGCCACCAAAGCCACCCCAGGTTTTGATATCAAATTGATACGCACCGTAGTAACCATTGCCAGTGTTGGAGGTATAGCCCCCTTCACAACTACGTAGTTTTGCTAGTGCCCCTGCAAAATCACCACTAAAGGTAGTATCGACTGACTTCTTCTTCGTCCCAACGATCTCGACCCGGTTGACTGGCTCTTGCGTCACCACACTGCTGAGCTGCTTGCGCGACTCTTCGCGGCCATTCTTCATAATAATCTCGTACGTCACGGCCTTCTTGCCTTTTTTGCCCTCGGTCTTAACTTCTTTTTTGCCACGCTCGCGGTCGGCATCCTTAATCTCCTCTGTCTTGAAGTCGACTTCTTCCTCTACCGTCACCGTCTGCTTGCCATTACGCCAGAGCTCTACCGTCATGCCAGCCGTTAGTGGCGCGCTCGCTGGCACCGATAGCGTATCATCAGCGCCTAGAGTGATTTTCTTAGCCTTAAGCATTGCACCGACCGTCTTCTCCATCGTGTATGCCTGGATGGTTTTGCCATAAAATACGAGCGTAAAGGGCGTTGCGCGGCGGATCGTCATCACCTCTGCCGCCCCATCAGCAATGATATCGCGCGAGCGTGCCAGCACCGCTTGGTCTTCGTCGTGTAGTGGAATACCCGCCTGCTCAGCAATCTGCTTGCCTGTGCGATAAGCGGTAATAAGCTTCGTATCTGCCCCACCATCGCGAATCACCACTGGTCGCGCTCGATAGATGTTTACTTCGTACGAGGCGCTCTCTAGTGGTGTATCAAGCTCAGGCTCAGTGCGGTCTTTGTCGTCAAGCCGCACATTTGCCTCACGCAACGCATCACGCAAGGTAGTCGCCTTGGTGTAAAACCCGCGCTTGGCCGTGCCTTCGTGCAGTGTGATGATATGCTCGCCACTACCTGGCTGGCGCGATGCTGCATGGACGGACGGAATCCGCCACAAGCCAACACCAACCAGTGCAACCATACCAGCGATAGCAAGATTGCGTGGCGAGAAAAATTTCAAAAATGGAATAGACTGTATCATAATCTGCGCAGCAATGTACGCTACGATGTAGTATAGCAAAATGTGGGTAAAAAAGCTAGTGGATAGCCTACAAAAGCCCTCCTTGAATCCTCGTCATATCAGAGGTAAAGATACCGCTACTGCTTATGCTCAGCAACCAAACTTCGCACCACTGCCGCGTCATTCCATGGTTGGCGCTGGCCATTAATGATACGGAATTGCTCGTGGCCCATGCCAGTGACAAGAATGGTATCGCCCGCCTGGGCAGTGGCCAGCGCCTGGGCAATAGCCTCGCGCCGGTCGGCAATCTCCTTGGTGTGGTTTGCCCCGCCAGCCTGGTGGATGCCGCGCAGGATTGCCTGGCGGATACCAGCTGGCTCTTCGTTATAACTCTCTTCGTCGGTGACGATGATCTGGTCAGCTAGGCGAGCAGCAATCTCACCCATAATGGGCCGCTTCGCCTTGTCGCGATCGCCCGTCGCACCAAAGACCAGAATAATACGCCGCTTGGTGATAGCCCGCGCTGAGGTCAGTAGCTTCTCAAGCGCATCAGGGGTATGGGCATAATCGACTACCACATCGTATGGCGTATCCACCGGTACACGCTCGAAGCGCCCTGGCACGCCAGTGAGGTTAGCTACGCCCCGGGCAATGTCCGTTGGTACTACGCCCAGTAACTGGCAGGCTGCAGTTGCAGCTGTCATGTTGTAAATATTAAATATCCCTGGAAGATGTGTTGTCAGTGGTAGCTTTGTCGCGTCATCAAGAAGCACCGTTGCGCTGCCGCCCACTTTGCGGGTCGCTGCCTGCGTGATGCGGGCTGTGGCAGCTGCGTCTTGGCCATAGGTAATCTTCTGCTCACGCGCCGTGTATTTGTCAAAGAATGCAAACCATTCGTCATCACGGTTGAGCACAATAAAGCGCGGCTTCCGGGCAAAGAGTTTACCTTTGGCGGCGGCATAGCGCTCCATCGTCTTATGGTAGTCGAGATGGTCTTGGGTGAGGTTAGTCATGACTGCAACTTCAATTGGCACACCATCAAGCTTATGCTGATCAAGTGCGTGACTGGTAATTTCTAACACGACGAAGTCCACATTGGCTCGCTTAGCCTCGGCAAAGAACTGCTGCATCCGCGCGGTAGAGCCGACTGTCGCATTGAGGTCGTTGAGCTGGCGCTGACCTGCCACCTCGATCAGTGCCGTGGAGAACATTGCTGTGCGGCGGCCACTGGCTTTAAGGATTTCATTGATATAGTTAACGGTGGTAGTTTTACCATTCGTACCCGTCACGGCAATAACGCGCAGATACTTGGCCGGGTTGCCATAGCGGGCCGCTACCAGGGCAATGCGGCTCCGCCGATATGCTTCTTCGAGAGTGTGGATCATCGCTGCGGGCAAGAGGCGGCGCAGCTGCTTTACAAGTGTGTTTTTCATTTTTTTAGTATAGCATTTTTTAGCCGATGGCGGGCAATTCTAGGGAGTAATTTTCTCAAGGCGGGCATACTGTACATTGAGCTTCTTGGTAGAGCCATTTGCAAAGCGCACACTCACTGCCATACCATCGACATCGATCACCTCACCATCGCCAAACTGGAGCGACCGCACCATATCGCCAACCTCATACGGCATGACCTCATCGAGCGCATCGTCGTATACTGGTGTAGCTGGTTCGGTATGCACCATCGACAGGCCAATGCCCATATCGTCGAGAAAGCGTGATGGGCTGTTGTAGCTGCGGCTACCAAATTGCAAGCGGCTCTGTGCATAACTCATATAGAGCTCCTGCCGAGCGCGTGTCATCCCCACATAACAGAGGCGACGCTCTTCTTCGAGTGCGGCTGGCCCCTCCTCGAGTGCCCTGGCACTGGGAAATAGGCCATCCTCAAGCCCCACCATATACACCACCGGAAACTCCAGCCCCTTGGCAGCATGAAGCGTCATAAGCGTCACGCTGTGCGCACCCGTCGCTTGGTCGACCGAAGACATAAGCGCAACTTCCTCAAGAAAGTCTGACATGCTGGCAAAGGCCCGCGCGTCAGACAATAACGCACTGAGGTTAGCCTCGCGATCATCAGCCTGAGGCGAGCCATCGAGGATATAATTGCGATAGCCCGTCTTAGTAATCACATCATCAATTAGCTGGCTTGGATCAGCCGCAGCCTCGACCTGCGCTTGGAAGCCGCGTAACAACTGGCCCAGCTGCGTCAGGGTAGTCTGCGCCCGCTTCGTCAGTGTCGCTGCCTGGCTAGCATTAACCAGCGCACTAATGATATCAAGCCCACTAGTGCCCTGCCAGATGAGGAATTTCTCCAGGCTCGTTGCTCCAATCCCCCGCGTTGGTACATTAGCGATCCGGCTAAAACTCACACGGTCATTTGGCTGGTAGATAAGGCGCAGATAGGCCAAGATATCCTTAATCTCCTTACGATCATAAAACCGCACCCCACCAACCAACTGGTATGGCACGCGCTGCTGGTTGAACGCTCGCTCGAAGGCATAGCTCTGGGCGTTGGTGCGATACAAGACAGCAAAGTCGCTATAGTCGCGCTCACCCATCGCCACCTGCGTAGCAATTTGGCTGGCAATGGTATATGCCTCCTCTGCTTCATCATAGGCAGCTTGCACCTGCACTGGTGCGCCTGGGCCGGCTGCCGTCCAGAGGGTTTTGTCCGTCCGCTGCTGATTTTTGTTAATCACATTGCCAGCAGCTTCGAGAATGGCCCCTGTCGAGCGATAATTTTGCTCAAGCTTCACCACCAGCGCCCCTGGGAAATCGCGCTCGAAGTTGAGAATATTCGTAAAATCTGCGCCGCGCCAGCTATATATCGACTGCCAGTCATCTCCTACCACGCAGATATTGCGGCGTGGGTTTACCAGCAGCTTGATGATCTGATACTGCGCAGCATTCGTGTCCTGATATTCGTCAACGAGAATATGCTTAAACTGCGTCTGGTAGCGCTGACGCACCGCTGAGTGGTCGCGTAGGAGACGCACTGTCTCGAGCAAGAGGTCATCAAAATCGAGCGCACCAGCATCGGCCAGCAGCTGCTCATACAGCTGGTAGATCTCTGCCACTGCCTGCTGGAAGGGAAACCGCGCACTAGCTGCGTAGTCGCTGGGCGAGAGGAGTTGATTTTTGGCTTTGCTAATTGCTGCACTGGCAGCACGCGGTTTAAGCCTGTCCGTACCAATGGAAAGCTGCTTCATCGCTTGTTTGATGAGCCCTTGGCGGTCATCTTCGTCATAAATCACGAAATTAGATGGAATGCTAATGGCCGCACCATCACGCCGCAAGATCCGCACACAAATACCATGGAATGTCCCCATCCACGGCATGAAGGAACGCGGTGGTTGGTCGGGTGACGGTGTGTGAGGCGAGCTTGTCTGAGTCTGCCCGGCAATCTGCCAGAGGCGCTGGCGCATCTCACGGGCTGCCTTGTTAGTGAAGGTAACAGCCAAGACTTCATTTGGCCAGACGCCCTGCTCGGTCAGGAGGTAAGCAATGCGGTGTGTGAGCGTTTTTGTCTTGCCACTACCCGCCCCTGCAAGAATTAGGACCGGGCCATCAGATGCGACCACTGCCGACCGCTGGGCGTCGTTCAATCCATCAAGTATATCCATAGTAGCCTATTATACCGGATGCCGCCACACTGGCGCTAGCCAAAGAGTGTATAATAGACCGCGCCAAGACCAGCACCAAGCGCCAGTAGCATGACGATCCACAGCAGCCAAATCCAGCCAGCAGCTTGCTCGGGGCGGCGGCGCGACTTCTTTGGTGCGCGGGTAAATTCCTCAGCACTGTAAATTGGTGCAACGACATTGCCTTCGTTCTCTTCCTGGAGTGCTTGGTGGAGAGCTAGCGCGGTATCGCCATTTTGGGTGGTGGCAGCCGCTTCCTCGATGGTATTGACGTGTGCTTGGTCGCTTGCGGCTGGCTCATCATCCCATCCAGCCTCCACCGTCATTGGCTCGGCTTCAACTCGCTCGGCTTCACCGTAGTAGTCGATATCTGGCTCACCAGGGCCAGGCACAGGCAAACTCAGGTCAATCTCATCTTCTGCAAACTGCGGTCCTGCTCCATCAGCCGATACCTCATGAGAGTCAGCTGGCTCATCTGGGTAGAGTGACTGGTCAGCACCGTAGTGATCCTCTAGCTGATATGTGGTGTCATCATGTGGCAGAGCAGCTTCTGGTGTGTCTTGCTCGGGTAGTGGGTAGTGATCATCCGTCGGATAAAGTGATGGCGCATTCTCACTCGTGTCTGTCAGTGCATCGATGAATTGCTCAGCCGAGGCATGCTCATCATGCGGCGCAAAGAGATGCGGCAGTGCCGATGGCTCGTTATTATCAGCCGAAGCCATACCAAATACACCAGGTTCATCATGATACATCCCCATCGGAGCAGTATCGGCCAATGTCGGTGTATCACCCACCAGTGTATCAGCACCACCCAGTGGGCGCTTATCGACCTTGGTCTCGGCGTCGGGCAAGAATGGTGTGTAGCCAAGCGGCTTTTCATCACCAGGCTGGAGGTCGAGCGCATCTGCGGATGGCGGTCCATCAGGCGTTACTACATCAGATGCTTTAGCCTCATCACCTGTCGGAGGAGTACTCTGCGCTACCCCTGCGTGATGCTGCGCTGGCTCGTGGCCAGGTACAGGGCGAATATCCATACCCACCACTGGCGCGCTACTTGTCAGCGGCTCAACCACCGCACCTTGGCGGCGCACTCGCGGGCGAGCCGTTTGGGCAGCTGCAGCAACCGGGGCTGCCCCACCCACAATATCCATAAAGCGACCACGCGGACGCTGTATAGCTGGAGCAGCTGCTTGATCATCACTTGGCTCAGTTGGTGTTGTCTCGTCTGCGGTATGCACAGCTGACGCATCGGCAACCGATGGCTCAGTCTGTTGGTCGGCTGGCCGAGAAAGCGTAATTGGCACGACATCGGGCGCATTCTTTGGCGTATCCTCCTCTTTTTGCGGAGGTGTTGGTGTATCATTGGTGAGCACCTCAGGGCGGCGAGCAGCAATAATCTGCTGCGCCTTGGCTACAACATCATCGGCTGGGGTAAACAGTGGTGTAGTGGGTGCGTAGGGTTGCTCTACTTGGTCATCAGGAGTATCCGGCAATTGCATATCTGTCGTGCCCTGCGCAATATCATTCGTATTCTGAGCGGCATCAGTTACATCAATGGCATTCGCTTCCTCTTGCGAATCAAACGGTTGAGGAGTATCAAAGTACGACTCAGGAGCTGCCCGGTGCTCATTATACGTACTAAGGAGCGGCAATGGACGATCGACGCGAGCTTCTGGCATAGCATCCCCGGCAAGCACCTCCTCTGGCTGTGGCGATGGGCTGTCATTGTCCGCTCCCACATCAGGCATAGTGTGCTCAGCCGCCAACAATTCTGCAGGAGCGATATCGCCTGCCTGCGATTGAGCTGGCATAGTGGTGGGCTCAGCCCAGGAGCTACTCTCACCATCAAACGATTCATACTCGCTTGGCACACTCACGTCAGCTGCTTGGGCCGCCGTCTGGCTATCATCCACAGCACTCGTATTTTCTACCATTACCTCTGGCCACGCAGATGCAGCGTGGTCTCCATCAGGGGCTTGCACATCTGGCGTACCATCCGGCTCATCATATTGCAATTCGGGCCAGGCAGGCTCGTTGAGCGACTGGTTCAGTGGCTGCACTGTCTCAGCATCAGAAGTATCGCTGCTACTCAACACTGCCGACACATCTGTACTTGTCGGTGTCTCTGGCGCATAGAGCAAGTGATCGTCGCCAGCGTCATCAGTGCTGCTCGTGTTGGTTATATCATCAGGCTCATCCTGCAGTGTAGCTGCTGGTACATCATCAGCAGTATGTGTATCATCCATTGGCTCTACCACTGTCTTGGCAGGAGGCAGCGCCATATCACCCTCCTCTTTTGGCGGCGGAATAATGAGTGGTTGCGGGGCAAATGTATCATCGAGATCATCAACGACAGATGCTTGCGCTGGCTCAGTCTCGTCATCTTGCGTGCGGTTCACCTCATTGAGGTGGCGGACAAGCGCTTCATCGTCGTCATCATCGCTCTCAGCGTCTTCGCCTGCAAACTGATACGGCATCGTTGGCGTCTCCGACTCAACTTGCTCAATTGTCGCTGGCGCTTCTTCCTCTGTAGCCACAGCAGATGTTTCGTCACTCACTGCTCTATCACTTGAATCTGATGGCGCAGTGTTATATGTCTCCGCTAGAGGAGCTGACACGTCTGAACCTGTTGTGGATGATACATCGTCCACTGGCGTCAATGCACGGGGCGCCGCAAAGAACGGCCGCGCCGCCGACCGGCCAAAGACCTGCGCTCGCTCAGTATAT
>CAUTXC010000029.1:0-12123 GCA_963542675.1 uncultured Candidatus Saccharibacteria bacterium
ATCTGTTGGGACAACAACAGATTCTCACACTCCATCGGATGAAGTGCGGGAAGGTGGAGCGTGAGAGCCTTGAGATGAACGCTCTACCCCGACAAAAAATACAGTGCTCTTCCCTACTCCGGCAATTGCTCATTCTCGCGCAAGATTTTCTTGCCGCGCATTTCGTATTTGACGCCGGTCAGGTCGCTCGTGACATAGTCGTCGTTGAGGAGATTGACAAAAACGGCCGCATCCTTGGCATCCATGATAATGATGCTCCCTGCCGCATCGTCCGTCATCAGGCCCAGGCCCATTTCGTCAGCGTGGTCGATCAGCTGGTCTTGCGTCACCTGGGCGGGGTCGAGCTTTTGCAGCTTAGTCACCAGTGCTGGTGTGTCGCGCACCAGGCGGTCGAGCGTGAGCCCCTCAGGCAGAGTGAGCTTGAACTGCTGAGTGATGGCAGCGATCTTCTCCTCCGCCACAGCGTGTTTCTTGGCATCGTAGCCAAAGAGCCGGACGAATTTACTCTCGCTAAAGGCAAAGATATCGTTGCCAACGATCAACACCTGATTATCCGGTGTGATGCGTAGGCCAGCATCAGCCACAAATGGCTGGAACGACCCACCACTGTACATCCAGGCGGTTGCCCCCTTGAGCACCTGCGACTGGGGCAGCAGCTTGGCCACAAAGAATGGCTCGCCATCCGTACCCATCCGGAAGCGTGCAATGATGCCCTTAACCTTCTTGAATTCATGGTCGCCTTCGTTGAAGGTCTCAAGATCTGCCTCGCTGTAGGTGATCTGCTCGATGACTTCCTGAGCGTGCACTACCCGGTCGAGCGTGGTGCGCTCGAGGACATTCTCCTCAGCCTTGGCCGCCTCAAAGTCGCGCACCATCAGGCCAGTCGCTGCACCCGTCTGCACCGCTGTGATCATATCGTAGAGGAAGAGCACCTTGAGCTGCGCCTTGAGCTCAGCTGCATAGTTAGTGGCGTACACTGTATATCCCTTGGTAAAGAGGAAGAGATCCACCTCTAGCTGGTCTTTGTCACGATCGGCTTGGTTGGCCCAGAGGAAGATGTCGGTAGCATCGGTAGACGTGTCAGCAGTAGACTGTGCGGTAATATCTGTTGGCTGAGTCTCGGCATGAGTAGCTACGTCTGCATCACTCTGCAGTGCAGCAGCTAGCTCTGGTGGCGTTGCTGGGGTGGTATCGGTAGTGGGGGTTTGTGTGTTTGGTTCGTTATGCATGTAGCTATTCTACTACAACTATACCTTTATAACTAAACTTGTTACTGTCTGTTAGTTACCGTATCGCCAATATAGTCAGCAAAATCAATATAGACACCATCCCAAAATATCCCTTCTTTGCCATCCATACGGCCACTCGCAAGAGAGTGACCTTGTGAGTTAAGCTCATATGGCAAGAGGAGGACTTGTGCGTTTTTGCTTAGCTGCGTTACTGTAGTATTGATCTGATCCATATAATGCCATTCTCGAAACACTCCCCGTCGCTTACCATAATCCTGGTCATAGCGACTCGATGCAGGATATGAAACAACATACAATGGCGTACTTTGGGTATCATCTTTTTCTACTTGGTGGCGAAAAGTATAGAGGTCCCGATTGACCGGACTATCTTTTCTTGTTATGCGGCCATTCTGACTCAGAGCATCATAATGCGAAACAAATGATTGAATTTTCCCATCTCGATTTTTTGCAAAACCAGCCACACCAGTGCAGCCCATCAACCCGCTCGTCGCTATCACACCCGTCTCGTTTTTTTCAAGAGATACCCTTCCAGACGAGTTCATCTCTACATAGGCAATATCATGTGAATTAAGCTGCATGGTCGCTTGAGATTCCTTTACATACCCCAACATAATGAAGCTAGTGTCTTTCATCTTTTCTCGAGCGCTAAGGAAAACACTATTCTGTCGGATGGAGGCGACACCTGTCGGTTGTTTTATGATGCTAGCTGTACCTGGTGATGTATTTTCTGGTGTGATCACGCGATGGGTCGACAACCGGCCCAACGATTGGATGATCATGGAGTCTTCTATACTTCGGCGCTCAGCGCTGCCTGTTAAGGCTCTCTCTCTCTCTGGATTTGCCATATTTTCTCCTTGTTGTCTAGATTACTTTATTGTAAGAGATATCTAGGAGATTTGTCAATTAGCAAACTACAGGAGGTACTAAGCGGTCTGCAACGCTCATATAGGAGTTGAGCGTGTTATAAGAACATTCATTTTTGTTTACTATAATCTATTGAGAAGCATGAGACGACCCCAGACTCTGGGATAGCAATGCGCTACTGCACCGCATCCTCACCAAAATGCTTTTGCAGCCGCATTTTTATTGAGCCTTCATGTCGGCCGAGAGTACGGCTGAGCTGGCGAATACTCACACCCTGGACGAAGGCCTGCTTGAGCGTCTCGTCGTCGGCCTTTGTCCATGGTTTGTAGGCGTTGGGGTGAGTCTGGCGCATTGTGGCGATCTTGGCCGCCCAGCTAGTGCTGCTAGTTTTACTCGTCGGCTTCTTCTGCGGCATCGTAGCACGCTGAGCAGCCTGTTCGCGCAGATGGGCAAAGCGCTCGGCATCTTGGGCAGCCCGGGTGCGCAGCTGCGTGTCGATGATGTATGCTTCATCGCTCATGGTAAGCGCCATGCGGTTGATGCCAGTGAGATATATATTGTCGAGACTTTTGACGCGACTCAGTGCTACATAGCCCATACCCGGGACAAAGGCTTTGCGCAGGTCGATGCGTGCGCTATCGAGCGTCATCCCCTGGCTTTTGTGCACAGTAATCGCCCAGGCCAGGCGTAGTGGCAGCTGCGAGATGCTGGCCCGCTTGCGCGTACCATCGCGCAGCTCCCAGGTATCGGGCTGCATCGTCACCACATGGCCATTACGAAACTCCACCACCGGGTAGTCTGTGCCTGGCTCGAAGTCTGCTACCCGGCCAATACTCCCATTGGCAAAGCGCCGCGCTTGGTCGTTCTTGATAGCCATCACCAGCGCACCCCGCTTGAGCACTAGCATTTCTGGCGCGAGGATACTCCGCTGCAAGGTATCGACGTAATTTTGCCCACCAGTGCTGCTGCGCTGGTACGATACTTCGTCGCCAGGCAGTTCAGCGAGGCGAGCTTGGTTGATCCGATCGACGTCGATATTAACAGTATGAAGCTCGGTTAGGTCGCTCTCGTGAGGTGGCTCTACCTCTGTGCGGGCCAGTAATTGCTCGGCATGGCGTCGGCGCAGATCACCAGCTCGCATAGCCGTTAGGATATCTAGCAGAGCATCACCCTTTTGCTGGCGGTATTGCTGGTCGAGGTAGAGGATGGCTGGGTCGAGCTGTCGCCATGCTTGCGACTGCACCACAAAGCTCCCCTGCCGCCCGCCATCGCGATTAACCGGCGGTAGCTGGAAGAAGTCTCCGCTCATTACCACCTGCAGCCCACCAAATGGCTGGCTTGGCACCTGGCGCACGCGGCGGCACACTTCGTCGATCATATCCAGGCGGTAGTCGTGCAGCATACTAATCTCGTCGATGATCAGCACATCTGTCTTAGCAATAATATCGCGCCGCGTCTTCGACAGGTGATCAAAAAAATTGTTCGGCAAGCTATCGTGGATGCCAATCCCCGCCCATGCGTGGATGGTGCTGCCGCCCAGGTGCGTCGCCGCAAGCCCCGTCGTGGCAGTGACGGACACATACTTGCCATCCGCCTTGCACTGGCGGATGAACTGCCCCAACACATGCGTCTTGCCTGTGCCTGCCGGCCCCGTCAGCAGCGCACTCTGGCCACTGAGCAAAATCTCCTGTGCAAGTGTCTGATCCATAGGCTCTAGTATACAAGGTTGTGGGGTGAGAGGCAAAGTATGCGTATACCCTCTATAGAGGCAGCTCTTAGAGAGGTGCAATGAAGTGGAAGTGGAAGTGGAAAGAATAGTATAAGTTATATACTCGCATTCTATCAATAAAGGCTCAATGTCAGCATTCTACCGATCCCACACAAACCCCTCACCAAAATGCCCCCAACGGGCGGTTGGTTCGTAGATGGGCTGGGTGAGCTGGAGCGTAGTAATGATGCCATGCGGGCTAAGGTCGTAGCCTGTGATGGACTGCTCTACCCCATCGATAATGGCAGTCGCCTCGACAGGCTGGTCGTGGCCGATTGCATACGCCAGGCGCACCAGCACCTCCTGTGCGTGGTGCTGTCGCAGATAATCCACCGCAATGCGCCGCGCCATATACGCTGCCGAGCGGTCCACCTTGGTGGCATCCTTACCACTACAGGCCCCGCCACCAATCGGCACGCGTGGCCCATAATTATCGACGATGAGCTTGCGTCCCGTCAGGCCAGCATCAGCCGCAAAGCCACCAATCTGCCAGTCCCCTGCTGGGTTGCAGTGCAAGACTGGCGCATCATATTGCTTATCCTTAAAAAATGTGTTCACATACGTCTGCTGCTGAAGCCACTCCTCTACCGCCTCTGTTAATTCGTCTTTTGGCGCGTGTTGGAAGCTTGCAACAATTGCTGTTATCTGCCCGCCACGCAGTGTTACTTGCGTTTTGCCATCGTAGGGCCAACGTTGATACAAAAATTGATTCAATCGCCGCGCCAGCACTGTTTCTAGCGGGAGCAGCTCAGGCGTTTCGTTGCAAGCATAGCCGATCATCACGCCTTGGTCACCTGCCCCGCCATCATCCACACCACGAGCAATCTCTGGGCTCTGCTGAGCAATATGCTCAATTATCTCTACCTCATTCCCCGCCAAACGCTGCACAATCGGCACCACTGCCACCGTCGCCTGCGACGTCACCTCGCCCGTCACAAATACCATGCCATGGCCACCGCACACTTCCACCGCCGCGCGCGCCTGTGGGTCGCGGGCCAGATAGGCATCAAGGATGGCGTCGCTCATTTGGTCGCACAGCTTGTCGGGGTGGCCCGGACTCACGCTCTCGGCGGTGCGGAATTGTGCTGATGCTATAGTAGTTGCTGTCATAAAAAACTCCCTTCTCTTATCCTGCACTGCCAGGCGAGAAAGGAGCTGCCTTCTTACGCGTCTCATATCTTCCCTGCGCACAGGCTGGAATTAGCACCTTACTCGCTTCCCGAGCAGGTTGCTGGCGAGTCATCGGGCCAGTCCCTCGTCGCACTCTGGATATTAGTGATATTGGTAATAGTATAGCATATATTTATGCTAGGAATACCTACCTTGTCGATACAGCACAACGCGACGAGAAAGATACAATTGCACTCAAGCTATCTCGCAGCCAAATTTTCCATAATTAAAAAGCCGGTCGCTATGACCGGTTTTTAGCTACTTATTTTTCCTCTAGCCGCTCCCCAGCCCGTGCTCGGTTAGCCCATTGGTCGGCGAGCTCGTTTTGCTTATGGCCGTTGTGGCCGCGTACCCAGATGAGCTTCGGCCGCACAGTAGTATAAAGCGCATAGGCTTCTTGGACGAGCTCGAGATTCTTGATTGGCCCGCTGCTCTTGCGCCAGCCCTTGGCCGCCCAGCCAGGTGCCCACTTGGTGAGGACATTAACCCAAAATTCGCTATCGGTATGGATCTCGCATTCCTCAGCCCCAGCTAACTGCATGGCTGCGATGAGGGCCATTCCCTCCATGCGAATGTTCGTCGTGTTGCCTGGCTCGCTGCCCAGCGCTACGGGCTTACCCTGCTCAATAACGGCATAGCCTCCCGGGCCAGGGTTGGGGCTGGCACTGCCATCGGTGTAGAAGATGCGTGGAGTGGCTGCCATGCTAGTTACCGCGGTCCACGCGCTGGAACTCCATCCAATCTGATGGCCGATACCACTTGGTGTCATTGTTATAGCGCTCATCAAACTTCGCCTGGTGCCGCGCCAAGAAGTAATGCCTGCCACCATCGTGCTCGGCTTCGTAGCGAATGTACATTTGGTCTGGATAATTCTTGGGTGCGCCGCTGTAGAGCATCACATCCACTGTGTTGCCCGGGTTAAGCGTGTGCGACTCGTTGCGCATATTCCCCAGATACTCCCAGCTCACAACCTTCACCTGCCGATCCGAATCATTCTTGATGCGTGCCCATACATCTATTTTCGACATACTCTCATTCCGCACATCAACACGCTCTACGCGCACTACCGGAAAATTACTCATCTGCTTGTCTCCTTGTTTATGGGGTTATCGAGGTAATTATACCATATGGTGTGCGGAGTGCTTGCTAAATACAGCTATTGCGTTGATGCTGCGCACCATCACTACCTCTGTTATGATCAAAGGCTCTACCCTTACCTACGCTATATATAGCGTGCCCATATCTAGTGTCTTGGATGGTGTGGAAAAGTCGTGGAGATTTTTTACCGACACTAGACCACTGTGGGGTAGTCATTTTCTTCGCTTTTGCATTGCTGTATAGCTATCAACGCCACTATTCATTCCATTGCGTGTGATAGTGGGAGGCGAGAGTAATACCCATACCCCTATCACCCACCTGTATTTATCTATCATTTCACCTTACGAACCCATTACCTCTGTCATCATTTGTGGCGTATAGGGAGACAACATACTAAGCGGTATATCACAAGGAGGTACCTCATGATCGACCACTTCGGCATCATCGTTAAAGACATTGAAGCAAGCAAGGCCTTTTATGAAGTGGTATTGGCACCACTGGGGTATGCCAAGACAATTGATGAATCCTATGGCGTGGGCTTTAGCAATCCAGACCAGACGCAACACACCGGGATATTTTGGCTTGGGCAAGGCGAGCCATCATCGCCGCTACACTTTGCTTTTGCTGCACCGTCGCGGGCAGCAGTTGATGCATTCTATGCAGCTGGCCTAGCAGCAGGAGCGCAGGACAATGGCGCATCAGGCGTGCGGGCGATCTATCATCCAAACTATTACGGTGCCTTCCTCATCGACCCAAACGGGCATAACATTGAGGCGGTGTGTCATGCTGCTGTATAGGAGTACCCCTATCCTATCAGTGGGTGGTGGGGTATCTATGCGAAGATCCTGTTGCCAATCAATAGTAGCCGAGCGCTGCGAATAGACAACAACACAGCGGCCCTTCTTTGGCCAATGCCAAAAGCAAAGAAGCTCGTATAAATGACCGAGCTTCTTATGTTTCCACAGGCTTGTATATAGCGTAGCTACACCCCTTGCGAAGCATGAGCTTACGGCAGGAGTATTGCTACGTCACCACGCTTACTGTGCTTGTTCATGGTTTTTTGCAGTGTCTTCGTGTCAAAAGTCATATCTGCATCGGCCTGCTCGCCAAGGAACAAGTGCTGGGCCATTGCCATAGCAGCGAGCTTACCAATACACCGTGCGCGCACTACCTCTGGGTTGTGCCGCTCATTAACCATACCTCTCTTTGCAACGTCAACCGGCCGAAAAAGTGCGAGGACATTTACCACTCCATCATCTTCGCCCATCCAGCCACACAACTCGCTTGTCATACCGGGCAACGCAGTAGCTGCAAAATCACATGTTGGCACAATGCGCCGATCGACAAAATCCATATAACTGCCCTGCGTCGTATGGACGGTATCCACCACTAGGCGCTGCTCGGGCCCCTCACCTTCTAGACGTATGTCAGTTGCCAGGCTAACTGGTGCAGTATGTGCACCGTCGTAGCGCTTGATCGATGGTGGAATAACAGAATCAGTATGAATCTGTACGTAATTCGGTATTGAATTTTTTTCAAATAATTTCATAATGCTCCTTATCATATATGATATATTGATAATTTGCAAGTCATATTACCTCTGTTCTCATCAATACCCTATAGGCCATCCCCTATATAGACTCATAGGTTGATTTAATGGGATTATACCCAAGCAAGACACAGTTAACATCTTGCTATGACTATCACCTAAAGATTGTGCTATAGCCTACTGCCTATATAGGCCAAGGGGTATGTTTTTACACAAGAAGTAGACAAATAATACACGTTCTTACATCAAAACCACTTCTGTCTGTGCGAGCCCTTTTTCTACTGCTTCATTCGAAAAATAATAAGGACGCGTCACGTCAGCTTGCTTTTATCAAGATCTCAGTAATCGATGCATGCAGCGCAAATGTTGATCACCAGCAGCCTGATGGAAGTGTCACAAGCAGGATATAGATAAAACTGAGTTTGAGCTCTCACCGCTGATAGCGCTGCACAAACTGGCGCAGAATCTTGACTGGTTCGGTGACGGTTTGCTGGCGGGCATTGGCGATGAGAGTATCGGCTTCGTCTGGAGTACAGTAGCCAGCGTGGCGATAGATATCGATGCGCAAGGCAAGACTCTCAGGGTCGAGCTCGGGATGGAACTGCGTAGCATACACATTGCGCCCCACACGCAGCATCTGCACACAGGTACGCGAGCGTGCTAAGACGGTGCAGGCAGCTGGTGGCTCGAGCACCCCTTCTTTGTGCCCAACGAAGCCGTCGAAGGTAGTGGGTAAGTCAGCGAGGAGTGGGTCATCCCCAGCTGCTGGCGTGAGGGTGATTGGCACAGCACCAATTGCCTCACCATAAGCAAAGCTGGGCGCACCACCCAGTGCCGATACCAATGCACCAACCCCTAGGCAAGCGCCAAGAAATGGGATGTCATGGGTAATAATCTCGCGCAGCAGTGGCATCATCACAGCTTCGAACTCGCGCTGCTCGGCAGGCTTCTCAGCCGGAGCGTAGGCAAAGTTGGCCGGGCCACCACCCATCAGCACACCACTATAGGCAGCAAGCGACTGCGCGGGGCGCTGCCCTGCCTCGATACGCACCCGCTCAAGATCGGTTGGCGCAAGGCCACCAAAGTGCAAGAATGCCTGATATTCGTTATCCGACGCCTCGTCCTCGGGGCGCGACTGCAGTAGTACAAATGGTTTCGTCACACTCCTTAGTGTAGCATGGCATGGCTGTAGCTAATACCCCCTGCAGATATATGCTATGGGGCATGGGGTATTACTGTGCGGTATCACCTGGATAGACATAATCCTTGAAGAAGTCTGCGTCAAAGTCACTATCGACCCACAGCTCCAGCCAGCCAAGGAAGTCCTGGCGCTCGCAGCACGGGCCAGCCCCTACGTCGCAGAAGTTCCACACTTCGCCAGCCCATTTGCCAGAGGTGATAAGCTGGTAGGTATCGCCACAGCCTTGGTCGAGGAGCAGCACACCTTCGTTACCCAGCCGCTCCTCAAATGCTTTGTTCGTAAGCAGTGCCTCATCCTCTTCTTCCTCCCAGAGCCAGTACTCATCGATCGTCACACTGCGCGAGAGGTCCTTTACCTCGGTATCAGCCAGTCGTTTGAGGCCATAGATAGAGATGCCACTGGGCTGCCGAATATCTTGGCAACCATCGCCCACTTGCTGGAGGAAGAGTCGATAGGCCTCGGGCAGGCGCGTGTTGCAGGCGGTCTCAAAGGCAGTAATGTCTGCCTCGCTCAGCGTTGGGCCCATCACGACGCCCTTTTCGGCTAGCTTGGCTTTGAGGCGCGCGATGATAGCGGGATAGTCGGCGGGGTTATGGATGGGCATAATTTCTCCTTATATTTTTTTCTCATCGTACCATGTATAGTGCCGCCTCGCAAATGTGTGTTCGCACCAAAAGAGCTGCTCTAATGTGCAGAGCAGCTCTCGTAGCTATCAAGAGATGAAGGGTTATTTATCCATCTTGCCTTTTACGTAGCCCTTGGTTTCGTGAGCTTTGTTTTCGATGTCGTTTGCCTTTTCTTTCACAGCATCGACGGCGTTTTGCGCAGCATCTTTGGCCTTCTCGGCTACTTCTTCGGCTTTGTCTTTTGCGTCACTGGCTGCTGCTTTGACCTTAGCTTGTGCGTCATCGGCTTTGGCTTTGATATCATCGGTAAGTCCCATGTGAGATCCTCCATGGTTAGTGTTGGTACTGTCTTATTATAGCAATGTTGGGCAATAATAGCGAGCTACCTACTAGCGAAAAGGGAGCTGCTATAGCCGTGTATCTCTATTCTATGGGTAATACCCCTGTTATCTATGTCTTTATTGATGAAGCACAGAGATGATTCGCTATCGTGGTGATCTATTTACTCGCCGTGTCGCGTGGGCCGCTCAGATATTCCTCCGCATCGCGAATAAGGAAGAGGCTGACGTCGTCGCGCGTTTTGCCCGCCTTATGGAAGGGTGTGCTGATGACGTGGATGAGGATGATCATATACACCAAGACGAAACTAATCAGCCCCACGACCGTCAGGCTGGCGACAAATGGGTCGATGTTGGTAATGAGCAGGAGGCCAAGCAACGCCACCACAATAGAGCGCGCCAAGATGGATGCCGAGGGAATAAAGCGGATCCGCTGAATGTAATCGACCCGATGGCGGTGGCGGAGCAGTACCGTCTGCTGCTGCTTGAGCTTGACGATGAAGTTTGGTGGCACGTTACCCTGCTCCATCGTGGCAAAATACGGCGTTAAGCCCCGGATATCCTGCCGAGCATCGTAGGCCGAGTGGCGCACATCGCTCGAAAACCCTTGAGCCACAGCGTGCAGCTGGCGGCGAAAGTCATCGAGATCAAACACCGGATAGGTCTGATGAATCGCCGCGGCATCATCATACATATCTTCTAGTAGCGCTGCAAACTCTGCTGGGATCCGCTCCGACTCTTTGTAATCGGCAATCGTAGCCGAGAGCAAAAAACCAATCACAAAGGTCACACTGGATATGACGCTATTGTGCAATGAGCTCTGCTCAATCGGCTCCCACCCCAGGCGATGCAGAACGAACTTCACGCTCACCACCACCGTCGCCACTGCCAGCGCCTGCCAAAAAATCCGCAGGAGCTTACCCTGTTGCTTGATCTGTTTTATCTGCTTGATAGGTCGATTCATAATTTTTCTATTATACCGTATGAAGCGCAGAGAGCAATTGCCTTGCCCCGTTAGTGTATGTAATCGACTCGGTGTAGCCGTATCACTGGCTGAGGAATATGATATACCCATACCCCTATTGCCCTTATAGGTCACCCCTATGACGCGGAGCAAGCTCCTCCACCGAGGCAACGTCGCGTAGCCATGGGAAATGCCGCAGCAGCACCGCTGATTGCACAAGTTCTTGCCAGGAGATCGCGCGAGTGGTTATCCGCTCGCCTGCATCACAGCGCGGTGGCATGTGGCGCACTGGTCGCCGGGCTAGTACGAGATGTTCAAACCATTCCATTTTTGTTTCGGGCTGCACCACCTCCAACAGCTGCCAGTCGGCAAACTCCCAGCCTCTCTCCTCGCGCAGTTCCCGCTGCGCCGCCGCGATGATGGTTGTATCCTCAGGGTCGACCCGCCCGGCTGGCAAATGGCCATGCCGCACGATGCCGCCTGGCTGCTCTTCATCGTTTACGAGCACCTTGCCTGTATCATCGACCGCAATGATGAATACTGTATCGGGCCGGCGTACCATTTCGAAGGTTGCTACTGAGCCATCATACAGCCGCTGCGGCCACTGATAAACACTAAATATCTCACCCGCAAAGACACACTGTGCCTCGGGCGGAATCATTCGAGCATGGGGTGGAATGGTACGTTGTGTCATGATGGTATTATAGCATTGTTCACGTCTCCACGCATTTTTCACTGCACCCATCTTCCAAAAATTCGCCCCCGCACTGCATATCTGCTACAATAATCCTTATGCATAATGATGTCGAAACAATCCTCTTTACCAACGATGACATTGCGCGGGCGGTGGCGCGCCTGGGCCAGCAGCTGAGCCAGGAATATGCCAGTAAAAACCCGCTGGTGGTGGGGATTCTGCGCGGGGCGGCGCCCTTTATGATCGACCTGGTGCGGGCGATGGATTGCATGCTGGAAATCGACTTTATGGATGTCTCGAGCTATGGCGATGAGCTTACCTCCACCGGCAATGTGCGCATCCTCAAAGACCTCGATACGGACGTGGCTAGCCGGCATGTGCTGCTGGTAGAAGACATTGTGGATACGGGCCACACTGCCCAGGCGCTGTTTGATTTATTTGCAGAGCGCCACACTGCCAGCACTAAGCTCTGCACCCTGCTAGATAAGCCCGAGCGCCGCACAGTGGATGTGCAGGCAGACTACATTGGCATCCCCACCCCCAATGAATTCGTGGTGGGCTACGGCCTCGACTACCGCCAGCACTACCGCAACCTGCCGTA
>CAUTXC010000030.1:0-12044 GCA_963542675.1 uncultured Candidatus Saccharibacteria bacterium
GATCAACTTCCAACCTGGTCGCTCAATTCCACTGAGCCACCAAAAGTTCGACTCTTGCTGAAACGGCGCTGGTTCATCGCCACTGCCCTGCACTTCGTCATACGCAGTCAATACTGCCAGCCCACCCGCAAGCGCATCAATGCAACGCGCTCGATTCTGACGAAAGTCGATCATGACCGCTTAATACCTCGCAGTACCTCTGTCAATTCTGCTGGGAAGAGGATCATCGTCTTCTGGCTTGGCTCGGCACTAATACGCTCAAGTGTCGTGAGCGTACGCAGGTTGATTGCCCCTGGGGTGTTAGCAAGAATCTGAGCGGCTTCTGCAAGGGTCTCTGCAGCGGCTTTTTCACCATCGGCATTGATGATGTTGGCCCGGCGCTCACGCTCAGCTTCGGCTTGCTTAGCCATAGCGCGCTTCATATCGCCTGGCAACTCGATGTTCTGAATCTTCACGTTCTCAACGTCAATCCCCCACTTGTCAGTTTCAGCATCGACGATCTCTTTGATCTGCTGGCTGAGCTCTTCTCGCTTGGCAAGTAGGTCGTCCATGTCAATGTTACCCGTCACATCACGCAGCGCTGCCTGAGCAAACTGGCTGGTAGCGTAGATGTAGTTCGTCGTCTCGAGGACGGCTTTTGGCGCATTAATGACACGGAAGTACACCACAGCGTCCACACCAACTGTCACGTTATCTTTCGTAATGACCTCTTGCTTCGGCACATCGATCGGCGTCGAGCGGACATCGACCATCATAATCGTCTGGAAGATTGGCACCACTACACGTAGGCCTGGCGCGCGCTGACCCGAGAAGCGCCCAAGCGTTAGCACCACACCACGCTGGTATTGGTTCACCACCCGAATCCCGCTCAGCATGAAGACAATCGTCGCCACGATGATGCCGATAATGATATATTCCATATTCCTCCTTTGGACTAGCTTATTGCTTTTATCATACCACATTGTGGCAAAATAGCGAGATGGGGTCGTCTTGCTACCTCGCAATAGGTAACTAGGAAATCAGCTATAGTTCGAGTACCGAAACCGACAGCCCTTCGACGCACCAGCCTATTTCCGGTATACTAGACGTAGCTATGCCAGAGCCAGATTCGTCATCGTCATCACGCCAACCGCTGGCCGAGCGGCTACGCCCACAGTCGCTCGATGCCGTGATAGGCCAGACTCACTTGCTGGGCGATGCCGAGATTTTGCGCCAGATTGTCGCCAAGAAGCAGCCCGTGAGCCTCATTTTTTGGGGACCACCGGGCACAGGCAAGACGACGCTGGCACGGATTATTGCTCGCGAGGTGGAGGCTGAGTTTATCGAGCTCAGTGCCGTTACCAGTGGCAAGAAGGACGTCGAGCGAGTCATCCAGCATGCCCGGCAAAATTGGAATCTTGGCCTGCGCACCATGCTCTTTGTCGATGAAATACACCGCTTTAATAAGGCACAGCAAGACGCTTTTTTGCCTCATGTCGAGTCAGGGCTGATTACGTTGATCGGTGCGACGACTGAGAATCCAAGCTTCGAGGTTATTACCCCACTACTGAGCCGGATGCGTGTACTCGTCTTGCAACCGCTAAGCAAAGACGAGATTCACGCTATCCTCCAGCGCGCCATCACTACTTTGAGCAAGGCAGAGTCCGTCAGGCCAGAGGCGCTCGATTATCTCGCCGAGCTATCAGGCGGCGATGCCCGAGTGGCGCTGGGCAACCTTGAGCTTGCCCTGAGCCTCGCTGAGACAGTGACGCCTGATACCGTTACAGCTGCTGCCCAAAAGAAGCTCCCGGGCTACGACAAGCAAGGCGAAATGCATTATGATGTGATCTCGGCCTTCATCAAGTCGATGCGGGGTAGCGATGTCCGCGCCACCCTCTATTATCTGAGCCGAATGATCGACGCTGGCGAAGACCCAAAGTTCATTGCCAGGCGCATGGTGGTATTCGCCAGTGAAGATATCGGGCTGGCAGGTAATGGTGCGTTATCTCTAGCGGTCGCGACCTTCCAAGCGGTGGAGCGGGTTGGCTTGCCTGAGGCCCGCTATAATCTCTATCACTGTGCCACAGCGCTTGCTCGCTCAGCTAAATCGCGCGAGATCACCGACCTTATGCACGAGGCAGAGGCTCTTGCTAGCCGCTACGCCGATGCACCAGTGCCGCTCCATCTGCGCAATGCTCCCACCAAACTCATGAAGGAACTTGGCTATGGCAAAGGCTATCAGTGGCAGGCAAACTTCCAACATAAGAAAGGATTTTTGCCAGATGAGGTAGCCCAGCACGTGTCGAAGGATAACGTATAGCAGGCTGAAAAATATTTGTGACTCGTTTTACCAAGCGAAAAGCCCAGGCAACTTAACAAGAGGCTACCTTAGCTATTTGTCGTATCTTGGAAGGATACAGGCGTCAAGTAGTGACAAAAACTCGTAGCATCTTACCTCTCCAGGCTACTGCTGCGCTACTCCGAGCTGCTCATCCTTGAGTGCTGCGTACACCCCATTCGTCCAACCAAAGCCATCTTGCAAGGGGTATTCCCCGCCGCCGCCCGCACTGGCGGTGACAACATCATACTTCTCGACCATTTTGCGCTTCTTGGCAAAGACAGCTTCATTGGTGGCAAGCCAGCGATCACGAATGGTTGCTGCCAGTGTGTCATAGCCATAATTGCGCAGCCCCACAATAGCAAACCACTGCAGTGGTGCCCAGCCGTTGGGGGCATCCCACTGCTGACCATTAGTGATGAGGGTTGAAAGGAGTCCACCTGGCTGCAAAAAGTCTTCCTCGAGCCGTTGCGCTACCGCTGCAGCTTGCTCATCGGTTGCAATTCCCACATATAGTGGCGTCACCGCGGCGAGCGTGAGTCGCCCCGTGGTCTGACCAGTGGTGATGGCATAATCCTCAAAGAATTGCGTGGTAGGTTGCCAGCAGTAGCGGCGAATTGCCCGCGCTCGGCGCTCGGCCGCTGCCTCGAAACGCCGTGCCAGGCGACGTTGCTTGATGAGTCGGTAAGCCTCGGCGATCGTCATTTCGAGCTGGTAGAGGAAGCAATTAAGGTCGACCGGTACATACTTTGTCGTCTCGATGGTCTGAATCTGACAGGGGTCGGCAAACCACCGGCTGCTAAAGTCCCACCCACTCTCGGCTGCCGCCCGTAGGTCGAGGAATGTCCGCGTCGTGTGCGCTGAGGCTGCGTGATGCGCCGTATGGACATCTTCGCGATGCGACTCAGGGCGCGGTGTGGTGCGGTTGTCATAGTAACGATTGAGCGGCGTGCCATCGGGCATAACAGCGACGCGGAGATACGCTGGGTACTCAACGGCCTTGGCTTTCGCAATCTGGCGACGGCCCTTCATCCAAAAGCGATACTCAGCAAGAAGACTTGGCAAAAACTCTGCATAGACCCGCTTGCCTCGGTGGCGCGCCAGCAGCTGTACCATCGCTGCAAACATGGGTGGCTGCGACCGACTCAAGAAGTATGTCCGGTTAGCCGTGGGGATCATTCCAAACTTGCGCAGCATGTAGGTATAGTTGCGCATCATGTGCTCGATAGAGCGCCAGCGCCCATCCGCCGCTAGGCCAAGCATAATGAAATATGTATCCCAATAAAACAACTCATCAAAGCGTCCACCCGGCGTCATATATGGATATGGCAGCGCAAGAAGCGAACCCCGATTCTTGCGATTGCGGCGCTCAAGTTGCTGCCAGAGCTGGCTTACATGCTGGCGCGCAGTGGTAGTATCGGTCGGTTGGTAGCTCGAGGCAGGGTATACTGTGGTAGAAAAATGCTGCCCAACGAAGGTCGCGAGGTCGAAGCCAGGTTGGCGACGCTGCCGACGATACCGCGCCATAATCGTCCGAGCTGGCTTGGTAGGTGTCATATCGACAAATGCCTTACCATCACCATAAATCTGCTGCGTTTGCACCTCATCAAAGAGTTCGCTCAGCGTCTCGTCGGGCGAGCTTGGCGTCGGACGCACGAGCTCTACCGTCTGCACGGCAGCGGCTTTGGCATTCTCTTTGGTATCTTTGGTAAGAGCAATGATTTTCGCAGCAAAAGCGCGGCGGACGTTGTGCATGATAGGCGGGTTCTCCCTATGGTGTTATGGTTGCTGTTTGGCGGCGCGTTTGCGCTCGTTGGCGTCGAGGTATTTCTTGCGGAGGCGGAGGGCGTGCGGCGTGACCTCAAGGAGCTCGTCATCTTCGATAAAGTCGATCGATTGCTCAAGGCTCAGCTGGGTGTGTGGCGTCAGTTGGACAGTGCCGTCACTTGATTTGCTGCGCATATTAGTAAGGTGCTTGGCCTTACAGACATTGATCTCAAGATCATCTGGGCGGTTATTAAGGCCAACGATCATCCCAGCGTACACCTCTGTCCCCGCCCCAACGAAGAGCTCACCGCGCGCTTCGGCCGCTTGCAAGGCATATGGTGTGGTCGTGCCTGGCTCAAAGGCGATCAAAACACCGTTGCGCGTTCGTGGCAATGCACCACCAACCGGCTGATAGCCGTGTGGCAGGCTATACATAATGACTGTTCCCTTTGTATCTGTCAGGAGGCGGTTGCGCAGGCCAATCAACGCTCGGGTCGTAATAGTATAGGTCATCCGCGCTGCGCCGCTGGTGGTTTGCTCTTGTTTGCGGAGCTCCGCTTTGCGCTTACCAAGTTCTTGGCTGACAACACCGACAAACTCAGGGCCAACCTCAACCAGCAGTTCTTCAACTGGCTCTTGCTCACTGCCATCCTTGGTGATTGTCACAACTTCTGGCCGTCCAACCTCAAATTCGTAGCCTTCGCGGCGCATCGTCTCGATCAATACACTGAGGTGAAGCTCGCCTCGCCCCGATACCACAAAGCCAATACCAGACTCGGCCACTCGCAGCGCCACATTAGTCTCGAGTTCGCGCTGGAGGCGATCGCCAATCTGCCGGCTGGTAGTGAATTCACCCTCGCGGCCTTTCATCGGGCTAGTATTCGGTCCAAGATACATGCTAATGGTGGGAGCCTCGACTGCCATGACAGGTAGTGCCTCTGGTTGGTCGCGGCTGGCGAGCGTCTCGCCAATATGCGCCTCGGCTGCACCAACGATGTAGACAATGTCACCCGCACCTGCCTCGCTCACTTCCTCTTTAGCGAGGCCGCGGCTGATGAAGAGCTTATCGATCTTGGCATTGGTAGTCGTACCATCTGTCTTGATAAGCGTTAGCGCTTGGCCACGCTGAGCCACCCCGCGATGGATTCGGCCAATCGCATATTTGCCAAGGAAGGTATCGTACTGCAGGGCCGTCACGAGCATCTGGAAGGGCCCGTCTGCGACTTGTGGCGCTGGGATATGCGAGATAATCGCTTGGAAGATCGGTGCCAGACTGGCTGGCTCACTGGCATCACTCGGCAGTGTCGCCCAGGCTTTGCCTTCGCGCGCTACGGCGTAGTACACCGGGTATTTGAGCTGCGCCTCGTCGGTGGCGAGCTCGAGGAAGAGATCGGCCAGCTCGTCCTCCACCTCGGCAATGCGCCGCGCAGGCTTGTCGATCTTGTTGATAATCACGACCGGTGTTAGACCAAGCTCAAGCGCTTTACTCAGGACAAATTTTGTCTGCGGCATCGGGCCTTCCTGCGCATCGACCACGAGGAGTACACCATCAGCCATGTTAAGCGTGCGCTCCACCTCGCCGCTAAAATCGGCATGGCCAGGCGTGTCGATGATGTTGATCTTGTAGTCAACTGCTGACTCAGCATCGGCAGGTTGGTAGTAGACCGTCGTCTGCTTGGCAGTGATGGTAATGCCACGTTCACGCTCCTGCTCGCCACTATCCATGATGAGCGTCTGAGCCATTTCGGCTTGATTACTGCGGAATGTATTGCTCTGCTTGAGCAAACCATCAAGCAGCGTTGTTTTGCCGTGGTCGACGTGGGCAATAATTGCAATATTACGAATATACTGTGGATCTGTCATGACATAAAATAACGGCCCGAATTATATCAGACCTTCCTTACTGCTTATAGTATCATACTGGCGGCTGGTTTGCCTAGGGTAATGTGCATAATCACGGTGCATAATGTAGAACCTCACCGCGTCGTATCTTGTCACTGTGCGACCACTGTTATTGTCAGGCGATCAAGCAGGTCATCCACTGTCTCCGCTGTCGCAATTCGACGCCAGCCACGCGCCCCGACAACCATCCGTAGGTCGTCGATCATGCTGACGATAGAGGGCGCAGACTGTTCTCGATAGTAAACCGTCTGCAAGCGCTCTAAGAGGCGCTGCCAACCACCCTGGGCTCGAATCATCCGAATCATAAGCTCATACAAGTTGTAGACCTGGGCTGAATGATCCTCACGGCCGGTTACGAGCAGGTACTGCCGCTGAGTATAACGCCCGCTCGTATATTCTCTATCATATCCGTGGTTATAATACCCATACGTTCGCTGCAGCAGCGCAGCAGTATTGACCTGGATTGCATGAGCAAGCTCGATGAAGACAGCCGCCCTCGAGTCACCCGGCTCGAGATCGATCGATATATCAATGGTATACTCCATAACGTCTGCTTCCCACTCCTCGCGCTGAGCAATAATACCACGTGGCGCTGTCTCGCCTAAGCACTGCAATACGTCGATATCCTGAGCATCATACCATGGCTCGGTATCAAGCTGGTGCAATGCCTCGTGGAGAGCGAGCCGGTCGTGATAGGTGAGCGGATAGCCCTTCTCGGCAATGATCTGCCGCAGCGCACAGTCGATCATCGCATCATCATACTCCGCCACTGGCTGACGCAGCTGTGCTGCAAAGCGCTCGGCCTGCATGGTGTAGAGCGTCGCATCAATCCCCATCACCCCAGCGTCAGAATAGACGATTCCACAAGTCTGGTAGTCAATCGCCTGAAATAACCCTGCCTCAAACAGCTGCCGATGCAGCGTTTGCACCACCAAATGCTCGTAGAGGTGTGCTACGAGATGATCGCCGCACGGCTTGAAGATATGAAACGACTCCATATCTGTATTATACCCTACTACTCCACATTTTGCTCGATTATGCTATACTAGCTACATGATAGCACAAAACGATACACAATGTTCGTCAAGTGATCGCCCCGCAGTACCCCCCACGGCCACTACGAGTGGCGGTTGTTGCTCCACCTTGGCTCGCTCTCCCCATCAAAGGCTATGGCGGCATCGAGCTCGTCGTCGAAGGCTTGGTGCGTGCGCTGCAGCAACGCGATGATGTCGAGGTAGAGCTCTTTGCCAATGGCGCACGGCGGATGCGCAACGGCACACCAACCCACTCATACTACAAGCGCGAGCTCTTCGATACCATCGATGATCCCTACTATGACGCACCACTCCAAGCCCTCCAGACTCATCTCAATTTTGCCCTCCACGCCATCGAAGCCGATGGCAATTTTGATATCATTCACGACCACAACCCATACATTGGGCCGGCCTTTTTCTCGCCGGTGAGCCGCATACCAGGGTTGCCACCAGTGCTACACACCTTTCATGGGCCGCCATTTTCGACGCCGCAGACTATTGAGGCGGGGCAAATGGATAATCGCCCACAGCTCAAATATATGAATCCTGGCCGCCTCTACATGACGTGCATCTCGGAGGCAATGGCGCGCAAAGCCCCACGTGAGATCCGTCCCCATTTGCTACCAGCTGTGCACAACGCTATCGACTGCAACGCCTTCCCCTTCGTCTCGCACAAGCAAAATTACTACATCACTCTCGCCCGCTTCACCCAAAACAAAGGCCAAGCTACTGCTGTAGCCTATGCTGCTCAATACAAGAAGCGCCTCCGCATGGCGGGCACCGTGGCGGGGATCGGCAGCAACCGCAAGCTACTCCTCGAGCTCTCCAACCCACTCACCAACTACCGACGCAACGAAGAATTCCGCTACTATAGCGACCACATCCTCCCGGCCGTTCTCAAACATCGGCGCATCACCTATGCAGGCAACCTCAGCGGCAAGAAAAAACTCGACTTTGTAGCTAATGCCAAGGCGCTGCTCTTCCCTATCGAGTGGGATGAGCCCTTTGGTATGGCAGTCATCGAGGCGCTGGCCTGCGGCACACCCGTTGTGGCGATGAAGCGCGGTGCCATGCCCGAGATTATCACTCACGGCGTCAATGGCTTCCTTGCGAGTAACCAAGACGAGTTCTTTGCCTATGCCAACCGCGTGGACGAGATCGACCCAGCCGCCTGCCGGGCCAGCATTGAGCAAAAATTCTCTGCTAATATTATGGCGCAAAATTATGTCGAGCGATATCAGGAGGTGATTGCTAGAGCGCGGTGGTGAGTGTGTGCTGGTATTGCACAGTACATCACTTACTTCTTCAAGCTCATATCTTTATAACGGCAATATATAGCCGTCAATATAAGTGCCATTACTACAAAGAATATGACGATATGAACCGCAACGTCTGGTGTCTTACCAGAAATACCATCACCAAATGCAGTATTAATGGAGTGATAGATCAACAGCAGCGCTGCAAGTAAGCACACATTGTAGGCAATTTTATATCTGTATTCCATGAGCGTTGTTGCTTTCGTTGCATGCCATAGATTTAATACGTATGCCCTTATTGTACATTATTGATAGGATCAATTTTAGAGGGTGCTTACTGCTTAACTAATTAAGTAGTAACTGCACCTGCTGAATTATCTAAGTAGCGCAATAAATTACGCAAGAAAATCCAGTTTTACGCAGTTTTAACTTCACTATACGTGTACCTCGTTGGATAAAAATATACTAAATTAGCGTTAGGTCTATGGTGGTGAAATAATGTCATAGATATCCTTATGCCACAGTTTCTGTTATCCATGCGAGGTAGTCATGCGATCCATCTGTAATATCTAAACATATTATTTCAGGAACATCATAGTCGTGGAGGCGCTGCACTGCCTCTTCGATCTCTGGAAACTTGCTTTTTTCAGTTTTTATCAGTAAGAGAAACTCGTCGTCCTCTTGGCATTCTCCGTCCCAGACATAAACGGAATTTATTTTCGTTATCTGAACGCAGGCTGCAAGTCGGTTTGCAACAAGGTGCTTGGAAATAGTGGATGCTTGCTCCTTGGTTGCGACCGACACCATTGTCATGCAGTACTTGTTATTAGACATACACTCTCACTCCTCTTTAGTCAGCTATTGGGTAGTCGTATGGGTTAATTATATCATCGTTATAATATGGTCGTTTCTAGGTGTTATATGGAGTACGGCGGTAGATAAACGCTATCTCCGTATAGCAGACTTCTCAGTTATACCAATACGAGCAATCCGTTCGGTTGTGTCGAATTCAAAGCGCATAGCAATGTTAGCAGTGTTGACATCATCGTAACGAATCCAGGTATTATTGAACCAATTTCCGGTTTTGCTGGGACTACCAAGGTATTCTTCTACAGTATTTTTATGCGCCATATTAGAGAAAGTTGAGAATAGTTGGTCTGTGTAGGGTAGATACCCCTCTTTGTCTGATTGCTGGGTATATATTGCGATAGAACGTAGCCTACCTAGTCCCCACAGCAGTTCTATCCCATCATCGAAGTACTGCCAGTAATCTGAGAATTCATTTAGTTCGTCGTCAGCTGCACTAATTTTGGGCTGGCGTGAACTATTTGCCAGTACTTTGTTAAGTTGTGCCTCAACTTTATCTTGCGATAAACTCAGGATTTTGAGGAATTGATTGATGTTTCCCGGTATAAACAATGTCTTCTTCACCTTGTTCTATATTTCTTGATGTTTGTAGTTTTGTAGTCAAGTCTTACGGCCACGATGTATCATGACATAACCGACACTGTACTAATTATCGATAAGCATCTACCGTGCGTTCTTGTCTGCATCATCATTTTCCTGCTGTACTGCTTGAGTAGACTCTTCTTGGATTTGCGCCTTCCTCTTTGCTAAAATCCGAGCTTTGGCGTCGCCTTGCTTAAGCAAAATTACTAGCCCCGGCTCCACTGTTTGATAAGCAACTTCATTCAACAATCCTTTAGCGCTACGCATGCCAGGTGGCATAAGACGCCATGCATACGGTTTGAGGCGTTCCTTACTCCACTCGTCGCTTTCTTCTCCATAGAGCCATTTTTCTAGCTTTGCAGAGATTGGTATCTTTGGTTCTTCCGACGTCTCGACCGATACCCTACCTAGTGCTCTGGCAATCATCTCTCCAGGGCTGTGCTCATACCATCTCTTTTCTTCATCAGAAGGCTTATCTATAGGTGGCTGTTCTGTCATATACTCTCTAAGATAGCAAATTGCTATATACAGCACAAGATGTTATACACTAATATCACGCATAAGCCCTATATTCCGTATCCTGCTAAGTCCTCAGAAGTGTATGTATAAGTAAGTGCGCACCACTACACCTCATTCATCTGTAGATTAACGGCATATCATTATGATACTCAGCGAAATCCTCCGGTGGCAGTGCTCCAATACCTGCCACCCCTCGATATAAGTGGCGGTCAACTACTCTGGGCAATGTGCAATCCAGCTGCGAGAAAAAGGTCGCTTTGCGCTCATCGCCATGATGTAGCGTAATGGTTGTGCCATATCCACAGCATTCATCAAACTCGTAGGCCAAAGCTTCGTTCTTTCCTGGCTTGAAGTCATTGATCGTATAGAGCGTTCCCGCCTGGGGGACGTAATATTGCACGATACTCTCTAGAAAAGGAATCTTTACGTGCTTTAGATCTGTCGCAACGACAATATATTCAGGGTCGTCGATATTTGTGCCAGGATAGTGTATCAGAATTGAGTTGTATGTTTGCCGGTCTATCTCGCGATAAGACAGCTCGTAGAACGGATAATGCTCCTGCCTTGCGGAATCGTACAGGTAGTTTTGAGGAATGACCGATTCAATGTGTCCAAGCAGTGAGGATATCTGTTCTTGCTCACTTTTGCTCAAGGAATCAGCAGTGGCCAACGCAATCTTATCTTCGTAGTTGCCATAAGCAAGTACGGAACGCCAAAATAGATCGTTCTGTCGTTTTGTCTCCCATAGTGTCGCTATGTCAAATTTTGGAGCATGCTCCATGGTATAAATATAACATTAATGATGTCCATTTAACAAACGTTCGAGCAATGCAAGTGGCTTGTAATACAGAGTGAGACTATCTTTGCGTGTGTCATATACTTCAACAGCTCCTGCAGCAGCGTCCATCGCTTTTAAGTCGCCAGGGTCGTCGACTTTGTAGGCGAATTTAAGCCGATAGAGCGCGTATTCTATGGCCGCCGATCCAGAGTCTCTCGCTAAACGAAGTCCCTGGGAAATAGCGTCGTTCTTGGTTTTTTGCTTCTGCTCGAGCGTGGTCGCATGAGAAAGTTGATACGTCGCTTCATCTCGCTTTATGATGGCATACGATAAAGCATCTTCAAGAACGTTCAGTCGTCCAAAAACTCCACCAGTGGCAACTATATCAACCTGGTCATGTCTACTAGCATGTCTAGACAAATAAATAACCGAAAGGAGGATATGTCTATGGAAGCAGGATCAACACAAGGCGGTGCAGCGGCAGTTGGGGCTGACGACAGCGCCGTCGCCAGCGCGGCCAGCCAAGCCGATCACGGCGACCAGACTGCAGAACATCTTGCATCTGCCCTACTACAAAGGGGTCATCTCATTCCAAGGGATGGACTATGTCGGTGCGCATGAGCCGCTGGTAAACAGCCAGACGTGGCAAACCGTGCAGCAAGGTGTTCGCTTCGCGGCGCACGGGTGAGCGGCAACGCACGCACAACCACTTCCTCAAAAGCACGGCAGTGTGTGGTGTGTGCGGAGCGCGGTTACTCGTCCAGCGAGCCAAGAACAGTAAGGGTGTGGTGTGTCCGTACTTCGTCTGTGCTAGGCGCCATCGGGTGCACGATTGTACCTTCAAGGCGGTGCTCATTGACGAGGTGGAGAAGTTGGTGGCAGCGCTGTACCAACGTATCCAGCTGACGACTGAGGATCGAGCCAAGGTGGAGTGTTATCTCCAGGGCGAGTTGGCGCAGATCAAAGGGGAGAAAGACAGAACGGTGCGTTCCCTAACTACCCGGCGCACCAACATCGAGGAC
>CAUTXC010000031.1:0-11660 GCA_963542675.1 uncultured Candidatus Saccharibacteria bacterium
CTGCGCGTAAATGGCACAACGAACTGCTTGTCGCAATCCTCGATCTGCTCCTCACCCATCGAGGCATAATGCACCTCGTACCCCTGTTCGCGCAGCATCCGCATGAAGGGCCGGTTAAACTTCTGGAAGTTGGCAGTGTGTGAGGTGAAGAGGACTTTTTTCTTATTCGAGGGCATTATCGACTCCTGTTACTGCCCGCTCATTCCCCTCTGTATGGCCACTCATCATCAATACCGCTCCAATCGTCTTTATCATGATTTTAACGTCGGTCAGGAAGCTCAGCCGCTGCACATACTCACCGTCCATCTCGGCTTTGCGTTGGTCGTCTAGGTCGTCGCGGCCATTTACCTGCGCCCAGCCAGTGATGCCTGGCTTAACGGAATTAGCGTGGTATTTTTGGCGCAGGTTAATAAGCTTTTTCTCTGTCTTGATGACGGGCCGTGGCCCAACGATACTCATCTCGCCTTTGATGACGTTGAGTAGCTGTGGTAGTTCGTCGATGGATAGCTTGCGCAGTACCCCACCGAGTGGTGTGATGTAGCTATCTGCGTTGGTAAAACTATTGGTTGGCATATTCTTTGGTGCTTTCGTAGACATAGTGCGGAATTTATAAACTGTAAATAACTGCTTATCTTTGCCAAAGCGCTTCTGGCGGAACAAGGCCGGCCCTTTCGATGTGAGGCGGATTGCCGCTGCAACCAGCAGCATTGGTAGCCCTAGAATCACCAGCGCAGCTAGCGCAATGCTCACATCTTCGATGCGTTTTCCGTATTCCCGATACATGGTATACCCCCTTGTTACCCTGTGTTGTTATCATGCCGCGTACCCATGCGGCTGTATACTTCAGCAAATAAGTTCTATGTAGGTAGCGTAGCTAGCGCTTAGCTTTGGTCGCCGCGGATGTAACTGCGGCAGCTGCTTCGGCCACGCGCTGCGACTGCGCATAGTCGTAGGCAAAGAACAATCCTACGATGGCAAGCAGCAGTGCGCCACCGCCGCCAAGTGCCATTGCCTGCCACAGCCCTATACTTGCTGGTGCGCTTGGCGTATTGACAGCGTCGACTGTTTTGATGCTAATTTTGGTCTTGCCATACAATGCTTTCGTCTGCTTTTCAAACTCGGTAATTGCCTGTTTGAGCAAGGTTTCGCTCATCTTGGGCTCGCCAGTGTTCATTGAGACAGTGATGATATCGGTGTTCTTTACATGCTTGGCAGTTGTGTTGGCCAGCAGTGTCTCATAGCTCCCCTTGTACTGGGCACGGTCGATTACCGGATCGAGCACCCGCCGCGAGGTAAAGAGCGTGGTGTAGTTGGTAAGCGTAATAGTGTTTTGACCTTGCTCTACCCCTGTTAGCAGCAATGTCGCCGAGCTTTTATATTGCGGCTGCTGGATGGATAGCGCATAGGCCACACCCAGCCCAATACCAACGAGAATGGCAACAATCATCACCGGCCACTTCCGTGCATAATATCGTATTAGTTGGTAGAAATTGATTGTTTCCACAATGCCCCCTGTGCGTTATGTTCTCATATTGTTTGTCCCACCTATGTTCGACTATAGCATACATTTTGCCGAGCTCCAAGCATATCTTGCAACATATGGCGATCATACATTTATAGAACAGAGGTTATACCATAAATTGTTGTGGAAAATTCAGCAGATTTGCGTGCTGCAAAGGTGCTACAATAAATTAATAAAGCATGCTTATACATAATTCTAAGAATATAAAGAATCGCTAGAAAGGATAAAAATGACTCTCAATACCATCTTCCCTGTCATCTATACTATCGAACCAATCGACCTTCCTTCATCTGGTGTTGATTATGAGATTGGACCAACAGGCTTAGACTATATGACGCCATACCGAATCACGGTCGACGAAACACTAAGCTATACGCTTGGTATACATTCTAGTGATACATCGTCTGGTCTTGTTACTGACATAATTACAGCTCCCAACCCATGGCAGTTGTGCATCATTAAGCAAGGAGATCTCTATGTTTGCGATGTACGATATCCTCAGTCGTTCGCAAAAATAGATGAACTATATGATGGTATTGTCGCTATAAAGCCAATCGTTGATCAGGGTATTATTCTATTCATTACTCACATAGGCATGCTTGCGCTTGACTCTACTGGCGTGCGCTGGAAAACAGAGCGAATCGCTCTTGACGGCATTACTGTTGAGGGTATCACTGATGACTGGGTCAACTGCAGACCTCAATCGGAGATGGAATACGGTACGTTTGATGTCAATCTGCTGACTGGTGAAATACGACGTAGCGAAGATAATAAGCGTGTGCTGCGTCTGCTATAGCCCTTCTACTCTACTCCCCACTCTCTCCACCTTGATACTCGCTCAGGGTCACGCGTACGACGCGCTCTTTGCCGGCACGGAGGATGGTGAGGGCGACGACATCGCCAGGCTGGTATTCACCAATCAGGCTCGAGACGTCGCCTTGCTTGCCTACAACGAGGCTATTGATCTTGGTAATGACATCCTTCTCACGGAGGCCAGCTTTATCAGCCGGGCTGCCTGCTACAATCGCGCTTTTGTCGCCACTTGTCATCACGTATGCGCCCTCCTTGGCCGAAGCACCGACCTGCTTAGCAATATCTGGCGTGAGCATCACATAGCGCGCCCCAAGGTAGGCCCGGCGCACTCCCTTACCCGCCAGGACCGACTTGAGCGTCCCCTTCATCGCATTGACGGGGATGGCAAAGCTAATGCCCTGGGCATTGGTCGCCACTGCTACATTGATGCCAATCACCTGCCCCGAGCGGTTGAGCAATGGCCCACCAGAATTACCAGAATTTACGGCAGCATCGGTTTGGATAAGATCAGTTAGGCTTTCCGTTCGCTGGGTGCTATTGCCTGATGTAGAGGCTGTCACAGGTCGCCCTTTGCCAGAGATGATACCGCTGGTGACGGTGTTTTGGTAGCGGCCCAGTGCGTTGCCGATTGCCACAACTGACTGCCCTACCCGCACCGTTGCTGAGTCGCCGAGTGGCAGTGGCGTAAGCACCGTATTGCCCACCTCAAGCTTGAGATAGGCAATGTCATTGAGCGGGTCCTCACCCACCACCCGAACGTCATCATACCGCGTGCCGTCCGAAGCAATGACACGGATAGAGCTCGCCTTAGACACAACGTGCTTATTCGTGACGATGTAGCCATCTTTGCTGACAATAATGCCAGTGCCCGCTGCAGCTGATTGGCGAGTAGTCGTGCGGAGCGATGATGATTCTTCGATATTGGTGATGATAGACACGACGCTCTTTGATGCTTTGTCGGCTACATTAGCTACTGCAGATTCATCGGCGGTGGGAGCGAGGTTACCATCGGTGCTAACCTGGTCGCGCTCAGTAACGGTTGCATTGCGGTCAATTGTTCGCAAATAAACCCACATCGCCATCGCCACGACAAAGACAAGGGCAAGCGCACCCGCTGCAATAATAGACATGATTTTTGATTGACGCATGGCACGCGCCGCTCGCTGGTCTTGCGCTGTCATCTGCGGTTGTTGATTCATACCCTCTTCCCCTTTACCCTTTTTTCGTTTGCTTCGGCCAGACTATGCAAGGCCAGTGGCGCTCAGGCTGTTAAACAACAGCAAAAGCGTCAGCACAAGCCCAACCGCCAACGTAGACGGCAAGACAATATCCGCCCCGCGCACCACACCATGTTGGTAGTAGCTATTATAGGCACGCTCACACACAAAGCCAAAGAGCACCAAAAAGAGCGGCAACTGTGCAAGTTTGATCGCCCCCAGACCAGAGATAGTATAGGCAAACATCCAGTGGTAGCTCACCCAGCCAAGCTCCGCAAAGATCGTCGCGGTAATCAGCGCGTAGGTACGCGTGAGTGGTTCCTCATAGCTACCAAGAATATGCCGCGCAGCACAGTACCCCAGCACCCACAGCGGTAGCACAACTAGAGCGGCATCCCACCGATAGGAACTCATAGCAAGAGCAGTCGCCCCAACAAAGACACCAACACCCGCCTGAATAGCCACCGAGCGGCGATCTGATCGTGGCTTGAGCACTACGAGCCACAACGCATGCAGCGCTGCCAAGACAACCTGCAGCCAGATCACTCCACTCGCAGCATACATCAACATCACAACACTAATACCTACCGTGAGGTCGATCATATTTGCCACAATATTGGCAAGCCAAAAGCGTGGCCGCACTGCGAGCGCGCGCCATTTACTCGCAATCACCAGTGCCAACGCCAGCCAAGGCGACTGCACCTCTAGGACGATCAAAAACAGCAGCGTCGCAAGCCCAAGATTGAGCGCCACATAAACGACCTCACTGACTCGAGACTGACGATGTGTACCATGCAAAAAATCCATTGCCTTTTATTATACCATTTTGGGCGAAAAAATAAGAGCCTAGAGCGAGAACATTCTACTCTCTACTGTACTACTGTACTGGCTGTGCTAGTTCCGCAGTTTGTCTTGCTACGCCTCAGTTTGCAGAGTCTCACCATAAGGTCGCACGCCGCCTCTCTCGCATTTCCTCCGGTGGAGCGTGAACTTGATTGTAATAAATGTGCTTTTTTAGATAAGTGTAAGAGAGTTGATGCCCGAGGAGCACTAGCTCTTGTTGCAATTTATCAGAAGGAAAGTGAAACAAATACTGAGGAAGAAGAATTATAAGATTTAGGTAGTATCTGCTTTGTTTGACTCAACCACACTACATGTTCTATACTTACTATATATGACAAGCAAATTCCATTTTCGCAACACCAAGCAACACTGGGTGGCCGCTGCCATCCTCGCACCTCTCCTTCTTATTACTGTACCTGTGACTGCCTTTGCTTTGACTGGCTACATTAGCAGCGAGATACCACTGCACTTCCCATCAGGTTCGTACAAAGAGGTACTGAACGTTCGGCAAGTGACCGATCGCAAGCTATTCGATGCAGCTGCTCAGTGCCTTGCTGGCCGCGGGTTGCCACATCGCATCATAAAGAACTCATCAATCCAGGTTCAGGAATCACTCTTTCATTCCAGCATTGAGCGATGCTGGAATGAACTCAATAACGCAAAGCTCTCCACTCAGGACCCTGAGTGGATGAAGACGCAACAGTATTGGTATCGTGGGCGATAAGGGGTAGGTATTTTCGTATCTCGCAGCTTAGCCGCACAACTCGTCGTAGGTAAAGCTAAGGCTGGGTAATGTAAAACCGTGCAAACACTACCATTGCGCACTCACTAATCGCTAATTGCCGACGAAGTACCCGTCGTGGACTGGCCAACCACGACAACGAACTGCGTGTGGCTGCCAGTAGTCACTGGTGGTGTGCCAGTAGTAGCCTGAGCATGATAGATCGACTCTAGTTTGGCCTTCGTGTTCGGCGCACTAGCTCTCCCAGCCACTTGGTAGATCTTGTTACTCCCTGCGCTGCCGCTGTGTGGAGCATTATCAATGCTGTCAATGACCATACCAAGCTTCTCTAGCTTGTCTGCCTCGCGCTTGGCTACCCCTGATGCACCTGATGCATTGAGGACGACGACATGGGCCGACTCTTTAGATACCTCTGTGGCATTGAGTGTCTTGTTGATGTACGCTTGAATCTGGCTGTAGTCGTATGTGCCCGCTGCGGGTATAACCGAGCTAATGCCGTTGACTGTCTGTGCTACCACTAGGTCGCCAACAGGTGTACCGAGCAAGCTCACACTCTTGATAGCATCACTCTTGATATTTTGCCCCAACGACATAAGTGTACGGATCTCACTTGTCTCAAAGTTGGTACGGAGGTTCTTGCCTAGTGCATCAATGATCCCCGTCACCGCACCAAAGTTCGTCAGGGTACCAGCACTCGTTGCCTTTTCTTTGATAGCCACGAGCACCTTCTGTTGGTTCTTCTCGCGGTCGAAGTTAGACTGCTCGAAGCCATACGATATACCTGAGGCACCGCGTGCCTGCGCTAAGTAGAGCGCATGCTCAGCATCGAGATTGACTGGTCCGTTAGGGTAGTCGATAAAGTGACCATTCGGCGGGCAATTCTTAACCATCGTGGCATGGCTCGCACGTGCATTACCACCCTTACACTTCCAGTCGAAGTTACCATCCATCTGGCCACGAGGATCACGGCTCTCAATTGTTACTTTGATGCCACCCAGTGCTGAAACCAGGTCGCGCAATACGGTGTAGTTTACGTGCACACTGTATTGCAAATCCAGCCCCACGATATTGCCAAAGAACTTGCGCGAAGCAGCTTGGCGCTCATCCTCTGCCTCAGTGCTCGACCAGTCGCTATTAACGCAGTTGAAGTACTCATTAATCTTACCTGCATTGCCCGAGTTACACGACCGGCGATATTTGACGTAGAGGTCGCGCGGGATGCTAATCATATAGGCGTCCTTCTTGCTCTGACTGATACTCAAGATCATGATGGAGTCGGTCAGGTACGACCCCTCGTGGCCTGGGTCATCCTCCGACGTACCAAGCAAGAGAATGTTGCTCCGGCCATTGCTATCTGCCTTGAGCTCCTTTTGTTGAATCAAGCCAAAGATATCACCCTTAAAGATATGTGAGCTCGCCATAAAAGCCCGCCACAGCAGCATCGCACCAAAGCCCACGCCAATAATGACGAGAGCGATGATAACACGTTTGATCCATTTGCGCCGCGTCGATTGCGGCTTCTTGCGGCCCTTGCGGCTACGCTTGCCGCTGCCCTGCTCTAGGTCAGCAAATATATTGTCACTTGGATTAATATCGAAGTCGGTCAGGCTGCTACTGGGGTTGTTGGTGCTGATAGATGCACTGCGACGCGGTGTATAATTCCTTGGCTGCTCTGCTGTAGCCAAGCTGCGACTAGAGCCAGCCGTGCCCGTCATCGAGCGGCCCATCCGCGGCATCGAGCCATCGGCACGACGAAGCGAGCGAGGGCGCCTATCCATCGCCCCGCCATCTTGTGACCGAAAACCATCTATCGAATTGCGACCCGCCATAAACTCTCTCTACTATACTGGATCTGCCCCAAAAAATAAATACGAAACCGCACCCAAACTTGCACTTTGCAAGCCAAAAATGCCGCGAGAGACTGTGGTCGTATGGAGTATAAGCACATATTTGCACAATGCAGCACTATTTTGCATACGGACATCACGATACAACACGAGTCTCAACAATATTTTCATAATTTTCATACCACAACATATCCCATAAGAGCTGCTGGAATGTTGCTGAAATAATTACACTTATCTTTATAACCCGAGGAGATAACCGATGCACTACAGACTAACGATTTATGTTATAATTATATCCATGAGCGAACAAGTTAAACAAACGATAGCACTTTACAATTATATTGACGAATCTCCTTACTTGTCTCAATCGCAAGCCGAAAAAGCAAGGGAATACGCAAGGGTCGGCGAGTGGGCTATTTCGTTAGAATACATTTGTCTCTGCGTTGCTTCTAACTTATCTAAGCAAAACAAACATTTGACAGAAACAGAAATTAAAACACTCGAAACTTTAGCTACCATTGTAGAAGAAGAGGAGGGGGAGGCGTTTCATCGCGACTACTTTGACTTTGTTGTAGGATGCTAGGTTGTAGCAAATAGCATAGCTCAAGAGAGCAGCTACTCATTCTGAGTAGCTGCTCTATTTATAAAATTTCTATAGCTGTCTGCTTGACTCCACCTCCATATATTGATATATATATTAATCTTTTGCGCCGACCCGCAGAAGATGGTACGTTTCCACCCAGAGTATTTGGAAGAAAGTGATTATCATGAATGGTATGCAGCCTATCCTACTGATCATGGCCATTGGTGCAACCTTCATAGGGTATATGGTTGTAGATTTCTTTGTCGAGGATTGGTTTACTCGCTACACCAAAAAATGGTGGGTGAGTGCTGTAGGGATCATGGTAGTGCTATATGCTGTAGTAAATGCTATGGCATACTCAGCTTCAATGATATCTACGCCGACTCCTCAAGATAAGACTACCTCAGCTAGCGTAACGCAAGCTGCGTCATATTACGGCCTTAAGTCAGACACGCAGTATCCGCTCGAACTCGGTGAGCGATTTGCTGGCACATCTGGCAATATAAGCTTTAATGGAAATTTCTTTTTCATTCATGGCTCAGGCTCGTGGACGCCAGCTACGGCGGTGTCGATTGGTTTCTCGTCTCAGGATAAAAGTTATATTTTAGAGATACCCATGTCTAAAATTACTTTTGTTCAATCGAGCACTGCAAATCCATCGGTCAATATTCACATTGACCCAAACGCCATCGCAAGCAACAATTACACCATTCAAAACTACTACAGTGCGTGCCACGCACGCGTTAGTTTTGGCTGGTGGTATTGCCACCGGGCGCTTGAGAGGTCTTCTCTCAGCGTTACTAATAGCACAGGTCTCTCTGAAGTAATTCAGAGTGCCTTCGTAGACAATGGCGACACCCATGTTACCATCACTCTCACACCTGAGCAGTATCAGCTGCTCCTCCGGGGCGGAAACCCCACTCCGTCATCTTGATCTATCGTTGAGCCTCACAGTATGCGCTCCGCTAGGTCGGTGGCGGAGCGCATACATTGCAATTATTCCTCCCCTCTGCCCGCATTTAGTGATATAATACTTCATGATGGAAGCAAGTTTTTTGACCCGCCACCCCAGGCTCAAGGATATCGGTGGCTTTGTAATTTTTGTGGTGTGTGTCATTGTTGGCACGATCCTTATCAATACCTTTGTATTTCGCAGCTTTAGCGTGACTGGCCCGAGTATGGAGCAGACGCTCTACACTGGCGACCGGCTGATTGTCAATCGCCTGCCTGTCACGATGGCGCATTTGCAAAACAACTCATACACACCCAAGCGGGGGCAGATCATCGTCTTTAAGAACCCGCTCTACAGTCCAGGTAGCGAGGATATGAACCTCGTTAAGCGCGTCATTGCCTTTGCAGGCGAGCGCGTTACAGTCAAGGATGGGACGCTGACTGTCTATAACAAAGAACACCCACAAGGCTTTCACCCAGACGATAGCTGGGATGGTCCTGGCTCTCCCACTAGTGGCGATACAGAGGTGACGGTGCCCGAAGGATCGATTTTTGTGGCAGGCGACCACCGCCAAGGCAGCTACTCGCTCGACTCACGCAATGGCCTCGGCACCGTGCCGCTCTATGATGTGATTGGCCCCGTCAGCCTGCGTCTCTGGCCGTTGACGAAAGTTCAAGGGTTTCAGATATAGCATACATATCACTCTAGTGACTTCTCCATTCAGAATCTGAATGTTGTAGAGGTATATTCATTATTACAGGGTAATTTATACGCTATCAGATCTTTACCGAAAATAAATAAACCTTCTACTCTAAGAAGGTTTATTGTATGTTACACTTTATTCCGCTACTTCTCATCCTGCGTACGCTCAAGCAAACCAATGATCCGCTCGAAGTCATCGTCGCTAGTGAAGCGGATAACGATCTGCCCTGCCCCGCGGCGGTTGCCGCGGATCTGGACTGGTGCACTCAGCTGCTGCTCAAAGCGCTGGCTAGCAGCCGTATACTGCGGTGGCGGTGCTGGGCGCTGCGCCTTGGCGGTCTTTTGAGCAGAATCACTTTCCTCGGTACGCTTAAGAATGGCCAGGTACTGCTCGATCCGCCGCGCGCTCCACTCTTCCTGAATAATCTTGGGTAAAATATCTGCAATCTGCGCTTCATCCAAGCTAATCAGCGGCCGGACTTGCCCTTCACTCAGCTTGCCATCAACTACTGCTTGGCGCACTACCTCAGGCAAGCGCAAGAGGCGTAGTGTATTACTCACTGCACTAGGTGACTTGCCACCAACGCGCTGGCCGATTTGCTCGAGCGTAAGGTTGAACTGATCGCGCAGTTTGAGATACGCCGTGGCAGTCTCGATAGCATTAAGGTTTTGGCGTTGGATATTTTCAATAAGAGAGAGCTCGAGCTTGTGCTGATCAGACAACGTGCGCACCAGTGCCGGGATCTTCTCCAGCCCCGCCTTGGTAGCAGCTCGGTAGCGCCGTTCACCAGCCACAATGACATATTTACCTTTGTTATCAGGGGTAACAACGATAGGCTGCAGCACACCATGAACACGGATAGACTCAGCGAGCTCATCGAGCAGCGTTTCGTCAAACACCCGACGCGGCTGAGTAGGGTCAGGCATAATTTCTGCAAGCTTGATCTGACGCAGGTCACTAATCCGGTCATCTTGGTCGGCGGTTGGGTCGAACGATTCGTCCAGTAGCTCCGCTGGAATCAGCGAATCAAACCCCCGCCCTAAACCTCGTTTTGCCATTTATACCCCCGTTCGTTCGATTATTTCTTTCGTCACAGCTTTGTATGCCCGTGCACCCCGACTAAAGCGATCATATGCCCCAATCGGCGCACCATGACTCGGAGCCTCAGCCAGGCGGACATTGCGCGGGATAGACTCCGCAAACACCTTCGCTGGAAAATGCTTCGCAATCTCAGCCAAGACCTGGCTCGAGAGCGATGTGCGACCATCTACCATGGTGGGCAGCACCCCAATAAGATCAAGCGTTGGATTCATATTTTTGCGCACTAGCTTCATTGTCTCGAGCAGCTGCCCGAGCCCTTCCAACGCATAGAATTCCGCCTGGACTGGCAATAGCACATAGCGTGCTGCAATGAGCCCATTGACAGTGAGGAGACTGAGGCTTGGTGGGCTGTCGATAATGATATAGTCGTAGCCAGTTAGTTCATCGATCGCCCCTTTGAGACGGCTAAAACGGTGCTGCGCCTTGGCCAGTTCTACCTCAGCATTGGCCAGCTGCGGCAGAGCAGGCGCGATAAAGAGATTCTTGTGCTCGGTAGGCTGGATGATATCGGCAAGCTTTTTCTCGCTCTTGACGACCTCTGTCATGGTAGCATCGAGCAGCTGCTTATCAATGCCAAGGCCACTTGTGGCATTGCCCTGCGGGTCGAAATCGACGACGAGGGTTTTCTTGCCAGCCTTTGCCAAATAATAAGCAACATTAATCGCTGTTGTCGTTTTGCCAACACCGCCTTTTTGATTTGTTACACAAATTACTGCCGTCATGTCCCGTATTTCCGTTTATCCTCTCCATTATAGCATAACCCACATTGGTTAGTGAGGCGAGGTAACAGAGTTATGCACAGGATAAGGAGGCTTTTTCGCGTGATTACCTCTGTGGTGTTTCCGCCGGCTGCCTAAGGCCTACCTCGCTATGCTACCCACTCGAGGGTTTTCTTAAGTCTGATCATATTATACCTTCGTGTTGAGAGGAAAATTCGCTATACTCCTCACACTCCTCTAGGGTAAGGTAACACAATAGTAACCTAAGAGAAATTAGCGTTACATATCTAACGCAAAGCAAAGAAGGTTGGGTCATCAAGCTCATCGTGCGTGTGCGCTGAGGTTGCACTATCAGGCTGCTTGGCTAGCGGCACCGGGCCATCTGACTGAGGCTGCGTAGTATGCGGTTGGTGATGTAAGAGCTGCGCCGGGATTGTAGTGCGCGGCTTAGCATGCTGAATGGAGAGAAGTGACGGGTCTTGTGGCGCGGCTGACTTAGGCGTAGTGCTCACTGATTTTTTACTTGGAGAAGGAGTGGCTGGCTTGGCAGCTTTACTGGGAGCAACAGGCTTCTTCACCTGCTTACTAGATTGAGCACTTGATTGTCCAGTAGTCGCC
>CAUTXC010000032.1:0-11637 GCA_963542675.1 uncultured Candidatus Saccharibacteria bacterium
CGATATATAGCTTGGTAGGGCAGCTGACGTAGTGCTTGCAACCAGAATATCGAATACTTTGTTTTCTCTGTGCTAGCTCACCTCCCCACACTTCATCCGATGGAGTGTGAAAACCGGTCGTAATGACCGGTTTTCAGCCCAACGCAAGAGGTCGACATCCAGCGAATGTCGACCCTTATAGTGTTCCGGAGGAGGGAGTTGGGAGGGTGAGCGTGAGAAAAAGGTCAAGGTTTCATAATTCAGATTCTGCATAATATAACCCCTGCATCCACAGGGGTCATACGTGTTTTTACTTCGTCACCATCACTACGCAGCAAGCGCTACATCAGGGTCGGGGTGGCCACCCTCAAGCTCGTCTGGTGTATCACTACCTGCTGCATCGCTGCTCTGGAAGATGCTGGCCAAGCCCTCTTGGGTAAGAAACTTCTGCGGGTCCGCCTTGGCGAGATCTACGAGGCCTTCAAAGGTCTCACGCACGACAGTTGTGTAGTCTGGGCGGTTGTGGGTGAGCCACTTAAGCTGCGCATACTCCGCAAAGAGTGCCAGCTGGTCTACCTCCACACCACGCTGCTCCGCCGCTTTCTCGTAGGCTTTGCGCTGGTTCTGGTATATCTCATCATCTTCGTAGTCAGGCTCGTGCTCGTCGATCCACGCTGTAATGACCGCAGCGTCTTGGTTCATAAACGACTCAAACTCATTCAGCTGCACCTCGCTCAAGCCATCGCTCAGCACCGTGCCAACGCGCAGCTCCAGCACTTGGCGAAAGTTGTCGACAAAGCGCTGCCGCGCCTCTGGCGGCCAGTCTGCTATACCGATTTTTTGCAAAAAAGCATCGTCTAATTGAAACATATTTTTCAATTCCTCCTGCCCCTAGTATACCAAACAATCCACCCCTTACACAATAAAAATGGCAAAATATGGTGTAATTTCCCTTAGTAGTGTTGTCTACCTCTGTTGCACCTCCTCGCTCTGAGCAATCTGCGCTATCGTGCGCTCAACAGCTGGCCAGGTGGGGCAGCTAATGATACGGCTATCACGCTCGTTCGAGCATGGCTACCACGGATACTCACCAAGGAGAATAGTATGCACAATGCGGCGCATCGCAGAAGCTGGGTATTCGTCACTCATCGCGAGAATGTATTGAGATGCTTTGCGTGGTCGTCAATCAGCACATTCGCACCAATGCGTTCACAGATGACGCTTTTGTCTTGTCGCTGCTGCTCGTTGAAATAACTGGTGTAGTGAATACCGTCGATACAGCCAGGAAGGTAGGTATCGACCATCTGCTGCGTAATCGTTGCTAACTGATCTTCGCGCCGGCCAGTGACGATGTGGATACTGTGCTGTGCTGCCAAGCGGCGAATTGCCGCTACCGCTGTTTCCTCTGGTACGAGAGCTGCAAACTCATCAGACTGAGTGTATGCCTCGACGCGCCGTGCCCCTTCTTGAGGGTCGTTAACCACTCCCCAATCATATGGCGTGCCATTATAATAATGCTTTGGTTCAAGTGGCGCAGGCAGGTCTGCCCCATATTGCTTGTTATAGTGGCGCAAGATCGGTCCCACTGTCTCGACGATTACTTCGTCGCAGTCTATCGCGATAACTAGCCGGTTACCACTATCTGGTCGTGTTGTATATTCCATATTATGATTATACCAGCTTAGCTATTCATTGTATTGCGAAAGAGATCTTCCGTTTTATGCTATGCGACTTACGATTATAGCCTACGCAGAACTCACACTGCATCGTTCAGCTCATCAGCCTTCTTGGCTAGGTCGCCAAGGATGAGGGTGCGCTCGTCGCTCAGGATCTCATCGAGGTGCGCAACCCGCTGCGACAGCCAGGCAAATAGCGCTGCGCTATCGTCCGTCTCCTGGCGGCGCACCAGCTCATCAAGGTCATCGTCCGACAAGCGGCTAATAACCTCCAGCCCCACGCGCTCGTAGAGCGTGTTATTCACCTCCCGCAGCAGCGCTGCCGAGTCGCGCGTTGTAATCCCAAGGCGATCGAGGTCGTGTTGGGTGATGAGAGATGAGAAAGGGTTGTCGTCATCTATTGGGAGGGGTGCTGCACTCATGATTTTCTACCGCTAGGCTGCGCTATCCTGTCGACTCTCTCGTGCTTGCTTGGCTTTGATATACGCCTGTTTGATCGACTCAAGGGCACTATCCGCACTTTCCATTGTTCGTGCCTCTAGCGTGCTCAGGTATAGACCGCTTGCTTGGTGCTGCCGGCCTTCTTCTTGGAGCCAGCCTCGCACATTTTCTTGTATCGCTGTGCGGGTGTTTTTGATGAGCCCGTCAATATCTACCTCTTCGTTATTTGCATCAGCCTTTGTCATCTCCGCCCACAAGTCATACTCACCAAGCTGTATCTTGCTTCTTGCTATTTGCTCCATCTGGCGCATTTTATCGCGCGAAAGCGGGGCATCCTCTTGCGTGTTGATTGCCTTGGCGACAGTTTCGAGTTCTTCGGTGGGTGCTTCATCGTCAGCGGGAGGCTGCCCTGCACCAGCTGGGAAATTGATAACCTCAGCTAGCTCAGCTTCTGGCTCGCCTTCACCACGATGAGCAGCTTCATCGTGGCTCGTCACGACTGGTTCACCAGGGTCGCTATTCCCCCTAAGAACCCCTGCTGCCCGTGCAAGTGCAAAGAGATCTTCTTCCGTGTCCCCCGCTGGTGTCTCGTGTGATGGCACGTGTGGCTGAGTAGCTTGGGCTTCAGTATCAACTGCTGCTGGTTGTTCTTGCGCTTCGTCATTAGACACTTTGGTAAAAGAATGGTCTTTGAGAGGAAGGTTGGGCCTTGGTTTTGAATCTGGCACTTTCTGGCTAAACCAATCTTTCACAGCCCGCATTGCTTCTCGGGCCATATGCAGAGCAGTCTGTGCCCGACGTATCAATCGGTCTTTCTTCTTCCCCTCTACTTCTGCAGCCGCTTCAATAGCTGCTGCGCGATTCTCCTCAGCGCTGTCATCCACTTCCTCGTGTGTTGGCTCCGCTATGGTTGCTTCGGGGGCTTCTGCTGCTTCCGCGAGAGGCTGATTCTCTGTCGCTACAGAGGTGGATTCGTTTGAGGCTGACGACTCCAGCCGCACGTCGAGTGCTGCTTGGAGTGCTGCGAGGGATCGGTCGCGCATGTCTTTGAGCTGTGCTGCATCTTCGTGCGAGAGATGTGGTTGCATCAGCTCGTGCGCTGCCATGCTCAGCACTGTGCTTGCTGCCTCACCCTTCATGCGGATCGCATCCATAGTCGAGTGGCTCGCCATAATCTCCTGGGCGGTACGGTCCGTCAGCTCGCTCACCTGCGCTTCGAAGCCGGCTGGTGCTTGAGGTGTTTGCTCACTCGTCGAGACTGGTACAGGAGTATGCTCTGTATTAGCTACGCTTTGAGTCAGTTCTTGGCTTGGAATAGTGGTAGGTTTTGTGCCCTGATTGCGCGCGTCGAGGGCTTGCTGCAAGGTAGCAAGTGCGTCGCTGCGCATCGTCTCCAGCTGAGCGATCCCCTCCGCCGAGTATGGCAAGATTACCTCATGCGCAATTTTGCTCTGCACCGCAATATCTGCCATGCCCTTAGCAAACACCGCATCTGTAGCCGACTCTGCTGCGTTAATCTCCTGGACCTTCTTGTCGGTCAGTGCTGTGATTTCTGTTTGTAGGCGAGCAAGGGTTGCTTCCTCACCAGTTTGTTGCTCTTGCTTGGCTGATGGTGCTTGCTCAAGGGTTGATATTTGCTCGGCAGAAGTTAGCTCTTTCTGCTTTGCCCGCCACTCTGCATCGCGCCTCAAGTCATCTTCAGTCGGTGGTGGAGCGGGAGATATTTCTCGCTCTGCCGCCTTGTGCTCCGCATAGTATTCCTCACCAACTGTCCCAACACCAAGAGCCGTCACAATCTTCTTGCCAATTTCAATAACTTTATCACGAGCTGCGTTGTTTCTTTCGGGGTTTACGTGCCGAGCTACATATTTTTCTCGCTTTGTTGTGCTACTACCCAGGTGGTCATTGATTTTCTCCTGCAATCGTGCATTTCTCTTGTACGCATCAGGGATGTTTTTTATCGCTTCCATCACAGGATTCACTGCGCCCTTAATACCAGCCCATTTCTCCGAGCCTACTTGGAGCGCTGGGCCAGCTGTGCTTGTTCCTGCTGCTTCATATCCTTTTGCCATACTACCCGTCCTAATTTCGTTTCTTATATATTCTGCCCACATCCTACCACAACAGAGGTGATGTGTCAATAAGAGAAGCTTCTCAACCTCAAAAACTCGCCATCACCACGGCGAGTTTTGTATACCATTAGCAAAACCAGCAAGAGCAGAGTTACCACTCAATTATAATGCGATTCTATACGATGAAGCACCACCGCCAAGCCTGTTACTGTAGCTACTGCAGCGTACGCTTCACCAGCTCGCGGGTGAAGAACTCGAGGGTGTCGCCAATCTCGAGCTGGAGCTTCTTGCTAGTCGTGAGGTTAAGACCACAGAGCTCACCCTCAAAAACCTCCTTAGCTTCTTGCTGCTGGCGCTGCACGCTGGCCACTGTGACTTCGGCAATTTGCTCCTCGCCGCGCATCACACGGGCCAATAGTCCTGCCGTCACCTTACCCTTTGTCACTTGCCCACCAGCGATGACCGCATCGCGCATCGTCCGGAAAACACCCTTAATCTCTAGCTGGCCAATCTCCGTCTCCACCACCTCTGGTGCGAGCATTGCTTCCATGCTGCGACGTGCGTCATCGAGTAACTCATAGATCACTTGGTAGCGGCGCACTGTCACTTTGTCACGCATTGCCAGGCGCTTGACAGCTGGCGGCAAGTCGACGTTAAAGCCGTATATAATTGCATTACTACTACCAGCCAGGCGCACATCACTCTCGGTAATATTGCCCACGCCATGGCCAATAATCCGTAGCGTGATCGCCCCACCCGTCTCCACCAGGCGCAAGCTATCCATCACTGAGGTAAGTGACCCCTGTACATCGGCCTTGACGATGACGTCGAATTCCTGAGCATCGTGTTTCTGCGTCATAAGCTTGAGCAAGTCAGCACCAGTCACATTGGTGGTGGCAGCATTACGCGCTTGGTCGAGCTTAGCCTTCTGCACAGCTAGGCGAGCTTCTTTCTCGTTTTTGACCACCGTGAAGATATCACCAAACTGCGGCAATTCCTTAAAACCTGTTACCGTCACTGGTGTAGCAGGCGTGGCTGTCTTGATAGGCGTGCCAGTGTAATCGAGCAAAGTACGCACCTTGCCATAGGCCTGCCCTGCCACGAGGAAATGCCCTGGTGCCAAGCGGCCCTGCTCGATAAGTAAGTTCACCACCGAGCCACGACCCTTCTCCATATGCGCCTCAATAACGAGCCCCTCAGCTGGCACATCCGTATCGGCGCGGAGCTCTTCCATGTCGGCCACAAGTAGGATAGTATCAAGCAACTTATCAATATTCTGACCAGTCTTAGCGCTAATTGGTACCATAATGGTATCGCCACCCCACTCCTCAGGGTTGAGATGATGCTCACTAGCAAGCTGCGCTTTAACCATATCAGGGTTGGCCGTGTCTTTGTCAATCTTGTTGATGGCAACGATAATCTTGGCATTGGCATCGCGCGCAAAGCGGATTGCCTCTACCGTCTGTGGCTTCACACCATCATCGGCTGCCACAACAATCACCACCACATCGGTCAGTGCGGCACCATGCTGGCGCAACGCCGCAAAGGCCTCATGGCCAGGGGTATCAAGCAACGTCATCGTACGACCACCCTTTTGGGCTTGATAGGCACTGATGTGCTGGGTAATGCCACCAGCCTCACCAGCAACCGTCTTCATCTCGAGGATAGTATCGAGCAGCGTTGTCTTACCGTGGTCAACATGCCCCATCACCGCCACAATTGGCGGGCGTGGCACAGCATTGCTTGACGGTTTATGCAGGTGCTGCACAGTATGCTGCTCGGCGGCTTTGCGCTGCAGCGTCACTGCTAGGCCCAGTTCCTCCACGATAATCTCAGCAATCTCAAAATCAATCCGCTGATTGATCGTTACCGTAAAGCCATTCTTGAAGAGCTCGCCAATCAGCTTCGTGACCGGCAGATTCAGGGTTTGGGCCAGCTCACCAACGGTGATCGAATCGGCAATGACCAACACTTTTTCAGACTGACTCATATACACACTCCTTTCTGCCGGCCACAGCCGGTCATCTTTTGTAATTTACTGGTTATTTTTTCTTGTCGGCGAGGCTCAGGCTCACTTTGTGCGCATCTTTGTCGATGTCAAGAATGACAAAGCTCTTGCGCTCATTGAGGGTAAAGACCTTCTCTGGGTCGGCACCACCGCTGCCCAGCTCGCTCACATGCACCAGCGCTTCAACTGCTGGGCTAATCTGAACAAAGGCACCATATGGGGTAATGCGCGTTACTGTACCCTCGATGGTCTGGCCTTTAGTGAATTGATCCACCTCATCAAGCCATGGGTCCTTGGTGAGCTGCTTCATGCTCAGGCTGAGGCGATCTTTGTCGATGCTGATAATCTTCGCCTCAACGCTCTGACCGACCTTCACATAGTCGGCTGGGTTGTTGACGCGCTCCCAACTAATCTCTGAGATATGGATAAGCCCCTCGATCCCTTCGACATTCACGAAGACACCAAAGTCCACCACACCAGTCACCACACCCTTAACGGTGTCGCCAACCTTGAGCTTCTCAAAGTGAGCCGCCAGGCCATCCTTGATGGCTTCCTTCTCGCTAAAGATCAGCTTATTGGCCTTGCGGTCGCAGTCGAGGATACGCACCTTGAGCGTCTGGCCCACCAGGGTGTTGAGCCGTGCCAAGATCTCATCCTTATCGGCACCACCCACCCGTGGGTAGTGCTCGGCCGACAGTTGCGATACTGGCAAGAAGCCCCGCACGCCTTCGTACTCAACCAGCATACCACCGCGGTTAGCGTCGTATGGCGCCACCTCGATGATCTCGCCGGCATCCAGCTTGGCCATCGCTTCTTCCCAGCCACGGTCCTTGGCTGCTTTGCGCAGGCTCAGCAGGCTATAGCCATTCTCGAGCTCGCTATCGACCACACTGGCTGTTACTTCATCACCAACTGCTAGCGTCTTAGCTGGGCCAATCTCGCGCCGTGGCACATAGCCAACCCCTTGCGGGCCTAGGTCTATTAATACATCTCGTTTGCGCACCGATAATACGCGGCCAGTCACGACCTCGCCGGTTACTAGTTGCTTGACGCCGTCGCCAGCGAGCAAATCATCCATTGTTAAGGCTTGTGTTGCCATAAGTCTTGGTACAGACTCCTCTTGTTAATTATATTATGAGACACGCCGGCCGAGCGGCGCACCATTCCTCTGTATTATACACAAAGTCGCTGCAAGCGTCAAAACCCGGAGCTTCTCAGTCTCACCTCTATGAGTAATCAGCCCACACAGCACACTCATCGCACCAAAAGCACTCCACCCCGGTAAAAAACAGACCTTGCTCACCCCACAGTCGCTGACCTCTAGATATTCTCTTGTGCGATAGGTTTGCTGTTGTATCTCCAGATTATACATAAGGTTTAAGGTCTTTGGCTCGGCAGCCCGGGAATACCAGGCTGTTTGCCCCAGCTCGCTCCCCTCACTCACACTATACACAACACAAACCATCATGCAGTTATATACACAACGATGCTATAATAACAACATCTATATTACCCCTCCCAAATAGCAACTACCCCTGTCTTGCACAGGGGTAATTGTTGTGTTTCTGATGAAACAGCGTCGATGTTGTATATCTTACAGCGCGGGTGTGCGCGACTTGCGATAGGCCAGTGCTACGCCAGCCAGGCTACTCACCGCCACAACGGCTGCCAGGCTCTCAGCTGGGCCGGTTTGCGGCAAAGCGCTCACGTGCTGGGTAGATTGGGTCTGCGAAGGGGTGCTGGAGTTGGTCGATGGTGTTGCAGCAGGTGTGTTTGAGGGTTGAGATTGAGTAGACTGAGTCGATTGGCTTTGCGTAGTTGTGCTCGATGCGCCACTCGTCTCGCTATTAGTTGCAGTCGATGTGGTGTTTTTCTTGTCTTGTGACTGAGTTTCTTTCGTCTCTTTGCTCTTGCTGGCCTCTGTTGATTTGCTGTTGAGGCTATCGACTAGCTTGTCGTTGGCGCTTTTGCTGCTCTGCGTTGATTCCTTTTTCTTGGCGTCGGTAGCAGTGGTGCTTGCCACTTGTCGAGCACTGCTATTGTGACTATTCTTGACGATTAATACCCCGCCAACCAGTGCGAGTGTCAGCACTGTCCCGACGACGACGTATCCGATAATTGATCCTTGCTGCTTCATTGCCAAACCTTCGTTTACGTTACTCTTTCTATTATACCGTAATCGATCGCAAAACGCAACGCACGCGCTCTATTAATTATGCATCTCACTCTGCCTCTCTAGAGCTTGCCATACATCGATACTTCGCACCGCCTACTAGGCATCGCGAGCGCACTGTGCTACACTAATCATGACACGTACAATATACGAACAAATCATAATCTCCACCTCTGTCAAATCATGCGAAGTAATCATTGTTTTGCTCGCAGGTTCGCATGCCGATAGACGTGTCTATATCGCCACCACGTATGCCACTCGATCAGCTCATCCCTCACCTCACTCAGCATGCCCATGCGTCAGGCCTTGCGCCACTTTCTTTTCGCTCAAGCAGCCATTTTCATTGGCACTACCCAAGCCGCACGGTTTATTATGATCCGCACGATGCCCAGGCCACTGCCTACCTCCTCCACGAGTATGGCCATGCCCTCCTTGGGCACTGCGGCTATGCGCGCGATGTGCAGCTCGTTGCAATGGAGCGCGCAGCGTGGAATGCCAGCTGCCGTGTTGGCGCTGGCTGGCAGCTGACGGTCGACGATGATCTTATTGAGTCCGCCCTCGACACCTACCGCGACTGGCTCCATGCCCGCTCGCGCTGCCCACACTGCAACGCAACTGGCTTACAGCGCAGCGATGGCACATATACCTGTCTTGCCTGCTTCACCCACTGGCGTGCCAACAGCGCCACTACCTGCCAGCTCCGGCGTTATGTTGTAAAAAGCACGATGATATAACTCGGCCTTATTGTCGCAGTAATTCTCGCACACTGCCCGCCACTTCGCCCTCACGAACACAATGCGAGAGAATATCTCCCAAAAACAAATCTCTCATGCTTACATTGAAAGCTCACTGCAGCAACTGGTTTTTGCGCGCGACTAGACAGAGTGACACCCGTCTACCTCGTTCAGTGTCCAGCCTTCACCTTCAATCTTCACACTAGCCCCTTTTTCTGTGTCGAGGCTAACCCTTTCACACCCACCGCACCAAGCTTAAGGGTCAATTCATTATGACCAAACACACTCTACAGCCATAGCAGCAGCGCAAAACCACCATAAAAAAGCCGCAAATCCCCAACACAATATTCCAAAAACACCTCCCGGATCAGTGGGAGGTGTTTTGAGCAATGCCTGCGTTACCCCTAGGCAGCGAGTGCAACGTCCGATTGCGGAGCAGCCGCGACAGTATCATCGGCCTTTTTGGTGCGGCGAGAGATCCGGCCGCCCTTAGCACCAGCCACACGAGCGAGTTGTGGGTTGGCCGCAAAGCCGCCAGTACGGCCATTCTTGCCGCCCTTGGCGCCAATCTTGGCGTAGAAGTTAGGGTCTTTAGAGATGTTTTTTTGCGCAGCCTTCAGGCCGCCAGCTTTTGTTCCCGCCATAGGGTTACTCCTTATTTATATATTTATCAGAGGTACGTTGCCAGTGTAGGCTAGCAAATCCTCGCTACATACCATATATGATATGTATCATGATTTAAATATAGCATACTGTATATGTTTTGTCAACGTTTACATGAGCATTTTCAGATTGCATTATTGGTATTGCATTTAAGACGCCTATGCTATATACTAAGTATTAGCTTTGGTTTGGGTCGTTTCCACCAAGGTCCACCACAACAATTCTCGTTTGCTGCGAGATTCGAGAATGAAAAAACAACCCTGCGCATACAGGGTTGTTTTTGATATTGAAAGCGCTTTGCTATTTGTTGGGGTTTAGAACCAACTATACCCGCCGCTTTGGACTGCTCGACGACCAATACCAATTTTTCGAGGGTGCGGTCGCTCGCCACTACGGCGCTGCTGGAGGATTTCATACCCTTTTACAAGCTGTGGGTATAGTACATTCATGACGTTCTTCGCACCAGGTGACGCATCATCTTGAATTATACCCATCTCACTCCCAACACCTCCTGCCGTGCCAACACCAAAAATGCCCACTTGCTCCGGCACAATGCTCAGCGCAGCATGATGATGCTGTGGATCTGTAAGCGAGATATACGGCTCTCCAAGCGTAATGAACCGCGCATCAGGAAGCTGTGTCATATCAACTGCGTGGGTCTTTATTGTATTGCTCTCCGTTCTCTGGGCGACTGGCTGGCCATCCTCATCTGAAGTACAGGGGTAGAGCAAGCCAATACCGTACTCATGACTAATTATCAGCGCCGCCTCCGGTGTATATAGTGTATAGAGCATATCACCCCCGTCTTGTGGCAACAGTCGGGCTTCTCGCTCTATATCAATTTGCATTCCATCTGGGCCAGTAACAAGCGCCTCTTGACCATACTGGTTACTGCCAGCTGGTGCAGCAAACACTCTCAGCTGCCGAGTGATCTCCTTGTCATAATATAATACATCGCCCGCCGAATGAATTGGTGGCTCACCATAGCGGTATTCGATTGATGGTGGTCGTTGCTCTGTCATAAGAACACTCCTTTTTGGTTATGGTTATCACATCATCACTGCATTGCTATCAAGATACTCATGACCCACCCGCGGCGGTGCTCCACTCGCCCAAGCCACGCCAAGTCGCAGAGTAAGCACCCCTCTCTAGCGATTATACAATAGAATGGTACGTTTGTACGAAAAACGTTCTGAATTTTATAGAAAATGCACCTACTTTAGCAATTTGTACAGCAAAAAACCAGCCTCATCTCTTTGATAGGCTGGTTTGTGCTCATTTTAATTAAAATAACGCTATTCCTGCTCGACTTCTTCTGCTAACTTCAGTGCCTCAAGCCCTTCTAGCGTCCAGCCAATGTAACCAAGCGTTCGTGCCGCTTCTTCTGTCTTGCCACCCTCATAGCTCTGACTGGCTTGCGCCACCAAGTATTCTGGGTCACGCTCCGTATTGTATTCGCTAAGAGCTTCTGGCGTTCGTGGGTATGATTCGGCGTGTTTGACTGGCATGTTGCTTCTCTTTGTTCTTGTTGCTTAGATACTTCATATAATACTCTCTCTAGATTTTGCAACCTAGTAGCAAACTTCGCACCTATGACCACTGTTGAATCCGTCACTTTCCTCAATCTCTGTTACATCTCACCGACAAAAAGCACCAGCATGTTAATGAAAGTAGCAACGCACGGCCAAAGTATCGTCCGAAGCATATTAGTATCAGGTTTAAGCGAACCGTACGTGCAAGCATCAAGTTGTTGATAAAAATCGTCACCAAAGATAAAAGCCACCCTATTCGGATGGCTCTTATATAATTCGGCACCGTGCTAGTTTCCCACTAAAAGCAGTATAATCGCCGCTGGGGAGCTTAACTTCTGTGTTCGGAATGAGAACAGGTG
>CAUTXC010000033.1:0-10542 GCA_963542675.1 uncultured Candidatus Saccharibacteria bacterium
GAGGAGCTGACACGTCTGAACCTGTTGTGGATGATACATCGTCCACTGGCGTCACTGCACGGGGCGACGCAAAGAACGGCCGCGCCGCCGACCGGCCAAAGAACTGCGCTCGATCAGTATATGCGTCGTCGCTCTCGTCGTCATCATCGCTAGCAGGGGTAATAATATCGTCAGGATCGACTGTTACAACTGCTGCAGGCTGACTCTGTGCTGGCGTATCTTCTGCCATTGTCTGCACTGGCGCTACCATATCTACAGAGGGTGTTTGGGCTGGCTCTATATCATTATGTGCCGCATCAGGTTGCTCTGGCGTAGCAGGCATCGAAGCTGGTTCGCGCTCTGATGCAACAACCGACTCCGACAGTGTCCGGGCTCGGTCAATAGTTGGCTCAGATTCGACTGGTTCATACGGCTCCCCTGCTGGCTCCGCTCCGTCCGCGTGCTGAGACAATGGCATAATTGTCACGCCACGGTGGCGAGCCGACGTACTATTTGTATCGGTATCAGAATTGGTGTCAGCGGTTGCAGCATCGTCATCGGTCTGCACCGTTTCATCGGTACTATCAGCATCATCCTGAGGTGTTGGCGCGGGCGACTGCTTAGCTGACACTACATCATCTGATGAGTCCGCCTGCTGCGCAGCATCTGTCGAAGTATCGCTCTGAGCGCTTGACGTGCTTGTATCCTGCGCGTCGTCATTCGTCTCAGGACGAGCTGGGGTAGCTGCCGACGCCGCTTGTTGGGACGATGCAGCTTGCATGCTTGATGAGGTTGAATCTTTGCTTGGTGTGGCGGCAGGCGCTTCAGACGGCTTGTCTTGCGTTGCTGGCAGCTGACCAGACTGGCGCATGAGGTCGTGCACCGCGCGGTCAAGTTCGTCGAAGTCTATATCTGGCATGAACGGTTTCCTTTGTTTGTTTTTATACAAGCGCTACAGTTTTTGTGTGGTACACACCAGTCCACACCCTGATACAGCGAACCGAAGCCTCGTATCGAGTTTTGGATACTGCCTCGGTTGTTGATCAATCGTATGCCCACAATGTATCGCTTATGTTGTTTTCTCTAGTGTAGCTTATTTGACATTGTGGTGCAACTCACCTTGCTCATTTCGTGCGAAGTATCGATGCGATGATTCGCATACTCATACCATCGTGTTGCACACTAGGCAATAGTCCACCTCTGGTCGATTGGCTGATATTTTTGCAAAAGGTGCTCAGCCTACATGATGTTATTTTTACACTACTTTTTCATATACGCTGTATTATATACAACGCTACAGTATGCGAAGTAAAAACAATTACCTTGCCTTCACCAATAAAAACACCCACCGTAGTGATAGGTGGGTGCTTCTATAGGGTGTTCTAGCGGGTCTAGCGCTCGAAGGTGCGGACGCTCAGCGTATCTGTCCCACCAGTTGCGCCAGGCTGGCGACCACTGATAATAACGGCAGTAACCGATGATACATCACTAAAGGCACCTTGGCTGAGTAGCTCGCGCGTGAGGTCGCTCCCCAGCTGCTGGCTGTCGGGCCGGACGAAGCTGCGCGTTGCATACGACAGTGCAAGCTGCTGCGCTACGCGGGCATCTGGCGCCACAGCGACAATCGGCAGCTCTGGGCGGCAAGCAGCAATACGTGCAGCAGTCGCACCCGAGCGTGTCTCGGCAACGATCACTGTTGCACCAACTTTGTGCGCCACATCAACGGCAGCATGAGCAATCGCATTGAGCCGACGGTTGGTGCGGCCCTCCTTGATGGGCATGTCATTCATTGGCCAGCGCGACTGAGTGTAGCGCACGGTATCGGCCATCATCTTAACAGCCTCGACTGGGTAGTCACCATTGGCTGTCTCGTCAGAAAGCATCACGACATCTGTTCCGAGGATGGCAGCCGTTGCAACATCGCTCACCTCGGCCCGGGTTGGCTCGGGGTTATCAACCATGCTGGCTAGCATCTGTGTCGCAACAATCGAGAGCTTGCCATACTTGCGGCAGAGGCGGATAATTTCACGCTCGACGATTGGCACAATCTCTGGACTCGTTTCGACGGCGAGGTCACCGCGAGCAACCATCACGCCATCAGCCGCCTTGACGATTTCCTTGAGTGTTTCTGGCTCGATAGCCGCCTTGGTCTCGACCTTGGCAATGATCTGCGCAGTCGAACCATGGCTTAGCAAAATCTGACGTAGGTTGTTGATATCCTCTGCACTCTGGATAAAGCTCAGTGCTACGAAATCAATGTCTTTGTCTGCCCCGAACTCGACATCGGCCAGGTCCTTGGGCGTGAGGATGTCACCACCAAAGTCGGTGTCTGGCAAGTTGAGCCCCTTGCGACTCATCAAGAAGCCATCATTACTCAGGCGCACCTTAATAGCGGTGTCGCTAACGCGCTCGGTCATCTCACCGCGCAACTTACCATCGAAGAGGTAGACAGGCTCGCCTACCTTGACCTTGTCGGCAAGGTTGTACTGAATAGGTAGACGGTTACTACCATCGTGCTCCTCCACCGCGTGGTCAAGGATGATTTCATCGCCTGCCGCAATGTCAAAGTGATTATCCTTGAGTACGCCGAGGCGAATCTTTGGCCCTTGCAAGTCTTGCAAAATCGCGACAGTGCGACCAACAGTGGCGCTTGCCTTGCGAATCCACGCAATCTGATCAAGCCGCTCTTCGTACGAGCCGTGGCTAAAGTTGAGGCGAAAGCCATTGGCACCCGCCCGGATCAATGCTTCTATTTTCTCTGCTGTGTTGGTGGCTGGCCCCAGAGTAGCCAGTATCTTTGTACGTTTTGTAGAATTATTCATTGCGTACATATTATAGCAGCATAATGCTAAATAGTGAAACACAAGCGGCATCACGTAGGTGAGTATACATATACGATAAACCGAGTATTTTGGCCAATTTTGCCCCTTTCATTGCCCTCTCAAGCATACCAATAGTCACTCTTTACTCATATTTGCCCCACATCAGAGCTCAAAAATAAACTAGAGTAGCCTATTCTCATACACCGTTTGCAAAAATGGTGTGAAAAGTAGGATAAGCAAAAAAGCGGAGGCTATGGTATTTGCCTACCAATCATTTGACAGGCCCGTGCAATCACAGTATGCTAGGCTATAACATCACTTTACTATAAGGAGCTTGACACTATGACACCATCCCTCTTACATCTCGCGTTGGCACTCGACTGCTTTGGCGGTATTCTCTATCTCTTGTTTGCGCCGCGCATACCACGAGCTTTCTTGCCGTGGCTGACGGCAGGAATCGTCGTGCTTCATCTTGTGGCGGCTGGCATATTGTACTGGCTGGGGCAAGATGGTGAGCTCCTCGTCCTACCTATGGCATTGTATGCTGTAGCACCAATTGTCCGGCGCTACCAGGGCAAGTAAGATTATCTATCCCTCTTGCAAAAGAGCTTCTCAGAGACAAGACCACTAGTGTAAATAAGCAATACCGCAGCGTCATCTACTGCGGTATCTTGCTAGCGAAAAAGGAAATAACGCTAAGCTTGGCTTAGAATAAAGCGCTTTCTCTCCGAGAGAAACGCAAACATAATGGCTCGCTCATGAGCAAAAGAGGAGGAATGATCACCCATCGCGCCTATCCACCTTGGTGGAGACCTCTGGCAAATCCGTTGCCAACTGGCGATAGCGCCCACGGCTGATCGCTGCACTAGTAGCCTAACCCATAGCTACCTCTGTGCTAACATGTGTTCGAAGTACCTTATCAGTACCCCCTACGACAGTGTAGCACTATATCGAACAATTAGCAAACGTTTGTTTCATTTTTTGGGATTTTTGTTCGAGATTGCTGCCTAATTTTATATATTGCAACCAAACTGTGTATTACGCTACTCATTGTCTGCAACTATAGTCATTGTCAATCATGTGTAACTGTGGTCTTGCGTGATACCTGTCGGCGCATCATCCACATACACAGCCCCACTCCCACCAGTGCTGCTATGCTATCGATCATGACATCGCGCAGTTCACCGCTGCGCCCTGGTACAAAGAGCTGATGGATCTCATCTGTCACTGCATAGAGACTGCAACTCAGCAAGGCAAAGCTCGCCACAGTGCGCGTTCGCCAGCGGTGGATAGTGATGCACAGCGCACGATACATCAGTATACCAAGGATAAAATAAGCAATAATATGAGCACTCTTGCGCACAAGAAACGTTAAGATAGCCGTGCTCACTCCTGGCATAGCCTGCTGCAAATGCCCAACAATCACCCCACTCTGCCCGCTAGAAACAGCGGCAGGCTGGTGGGAGAGAGTGAAGATAACTGCCATCCAAAATACCGGTGCCAGGATATATAACCTGCGCCACGCCCTACTCTGCCCCATGGTCTGCCTCCCAAGCCTGAGCCAACTTATCCGCCTGTTTTTGTTTGAGACCTTTCATCTTGCGAAAGAGTGTCTGCTGCAAGGCGCGTAGCGTGTGACGATTGATAGCAATGACGCCCGCGCCCGAGATGACAACATTGGCAATGGTTGCATATGGTGAATTAATATAATAGAGGCCAATTGCAAGTGCATATAGCAGCGCAACACTGCCAACTGCCATGCGATCGTACGTGATATTAATCGATTTTTTGATATCGAGATGACGAAAGATAGCCATGCCAAGATATGCAGCGATCATCGCCACCGCTGGCCCATAGAGCCCAATGATGGGTATAAGGACTACAGATAGCCCAATGCTAATACCAGCTGCAACCAATGACGTATAGAGGACCTGCTTGGTTCGTTTCTTGGCGATGTAGATCGCGCTGTAGACACCAACAATTGCACTAAAGAATGACCCGATCAAAAGAAGTGGAATATAAAGCCGTGCTTCGCTATAGCGCACCCCAACGAGTATATTGAAAAAAACCGATACGCCGACGATCAGCACCACACCAAAGCTGCCAAATACCCGCACACTCATATTTGCCACTTTCGAAAAGAATGCATCGCGATCCTTTGATCGAATATGTATCGAGGCCGACTCCGCCCACGATAAGCCAAAGAAATTATACACTGCTGTAAATACCTGCGGGAACTTATAGGCCACTGCATAGATACCATTCGCCGTCACCCCCAGCAAGGCAGCGATGATCATACGGTCGGCAGCATTGACCACCCACCATGAGATATTATTTGGGATAAGCGGCAAAGCGTAGTGGAGGAGTTCCTTCCTCGTGTCTCCATCACACAAAGAGAGGTCGATATACTGCGGTATCTTGAGAGTTGTAATGAGATAGAGCGCACTCACACCATTGCCAATCACCGTGGCCAACAGCATACCCGTTGCACCCATCTTGAGCACTGCAATGAAAACGATATTAAGTACAACAATCGTCGCACCCGCTACCATGCTCCCAATAGCATATTGGGTATTGTTGCCAAACCCACGCGCGACTTGCAGGCAAAAGTTTGAGGCTACCGCTGCCACCACTGCACCAAGCGCAAGCCAGCCATACGGCACTGCCACCCATTGCATCACTAATACAAAGAGCACACCAGCCAGTAGCATACTACTCCCCATCAGCTGCAGCGCATTAGTGATCACGCGCGCTTGCTGCGTATGATGCCCACGCCCATCAATCAAAAAACGAAACACCGCCATCTCGAGTGATAGCATCACCACTGGTGCAACAAGCGACACTACCACTGTAACGAGATCAACAACTCCAAACTCCGCCGCCGCAAGGTATGCCGTATAGAGCGGGAGAAGCAAAAAGTTCAAAAATTGAGTTGAGATCTTACCGAGTGCGATAATGATCGTGTTTTTGACGAGGGCAGTAGTTTTTGACATAAATACAGCTAGACCCTCCTCTCGAGTACAGTATCAAGCACCTGGAATTGCTCCTCAGCAAGCGGCTTGAGGTGTGATATATCTTGCACGGCAATTGCGTCGAAATTAATAGTGGCAGGGTCGAAATCATCAATTGTACGGATATCAACCACTGGTCCTGTATACTGCATGTCGGCCAATATATTGATCGTCTTGTCGCTATACGCAATCGGGAGAATCTTTTTACCGAAGACCATGCCCACTATATTAGCATGGAAGCGTGACCCAATGATAGCACGTGCTTGAGCGAGCGTCTGCAGTGCACCGTCTATATCACCACGGTAGCGATGGATACTCATCCGCTGCTGCAATGTAGGTGGCAGCTGCGCGAGGATGCGCTCACACGCTGCTTCGTCCCCTTCTTTTTTGCAAAAGGACATGAGCGTAACGGTGGCAGTGTTGTCGTTAGCTAGCAGCTTGGTTGCGAGAGCGGCGATCATCGTGTCGTATTTCGCAGCCACTGTAGCATCAAACTTCTGTGTTGCATCGATGACCGATATCACATAGGATCCATTATCGCTCGTCGGGTACGGCGCAGCATCAAGCGTCAAGACGATGTCCGTTGCACGGCGCACCTGAGGAATATCTTTGACCAAATCGTACGAATAGCTATCGCGTACACACACATCGGCAGCCCCACGAAAGATCGATCGCACCATCTCGAGAAACTCTGGCGACCGATATGGGCCAATATTAGAGCCAAGAATATAGTATGGATGCGAGAGTCGACGATAGAGTTGCTGCTCTTGGCTCCAGAGTGTTGGATTTCCCTGCTCGATGAATAACGATCCGCCGATATACAGCAAAAGATCACCAGTAAAAAACCGCGCTGGCGCCACAACAGCTCGCCCACGCCGCACATAGCGCATTGCTCTATTGAGCAAATCGCTCACTACAGACGCCCGAGCATTATCATAGCGCTGCACAATGTACCGCGACCGACTGCTGATAATGAACGGGTTGCGATACCGCTCTAGGACAATCTTCACAAACAAATCATCACCCAAATTTACTGCATCATAATAGCGTAAGCTAACTGTTTTCATGCGCTGCCTCCCTTATGTTTTGTCCTTCTCCACCACTGTAAAATGGTAACTCGTGTATTTTTGAGTGTAATATAGACATAGGCGATGCCAAGCGATAGAGAGCGTTGCTGCATTGCCCAGCATAGCAGCTTCTTGCGCGCTCGAGCAAGATCGCGCCCAACTGTTGCTGATAGATTTTTGGTTGCAGAGTGGATATTATCTTCACGATACACATACCCTCCGTAGTCAATCATCGCCACCATCTGCACATGCCGAAAGTACGCAATATTAAACATCAGGTCTTCACCAATCTTTACCCCCACCGGAAAATCGACGCTATGCTGCTTGATGATCTCCGCTCTATATACTTTGTTCCACGGCGCATTGAGTGTCTCGCGCATAACAAGCCGCCAAGCAATTTTGCGCACTGGGTAAGCTACCGTCTTGCGTGTATCGGTGTGGTGCGCATGGTATTTTTTATATATAAGCACATCATGCTGGCTGGTGTATGCCTGTAGTAGCGTCTCGACAGTCATCGCATCGCGCAGAGTGTCATCAGCATCGACGAACATAATATAATCGCCTGTGCTCTTGGCAATACCTGCATTGCGGGCAGCAGACACACCAGCATTTGCTTGATGATATAGCCGGATACGATCAGATGCACTACACAACGATTGACATATTGCATACGAATCATCAGTTGAGCCATCATCGACAACAATAATCTCAAGCGCTGGATAGGTCTGCACTATCAACGACTGCAAGCACTCGGCCACATAAGCAGCAGCATTGTATACAGGCACGATGATTGAGACGACTGGTCGCGTCATAGGCTAGCTCCTTTTAGTCGTTTTATCAACGAAATAATCAACCACTGCGGCATCAACTGCAGCATTAAATTTACGCGCAAAAAACATCCGTGATTGCTCGATGGCCGGTATGTCCCCCTCAGTAAGTAATCGTGGCGACCCCGCCTCCTGTGTATTGGTGCTTGTCCAGTCAATATACCGTAGATTATCAGAGACACAATATGCCTCACACTCCCTCACCTCTGGCTGCATAAAGATCGTCTGAAAATAGATCTCATCAGAGGCCAAACTCGTTCGAAACACCTCTCGAAATTCTGGATGAGCTGCAAGATATGTCAGTGCGCGCTGGCCCACGTCCTTACTCACCGTAAACCACTGCGAACCAAAATAAAAATCAACATGTGGGATCTGCTTCATCATACGTCGCGGTAACCGCGAGCCAACGATTTGGTAGAGCGCACGAATATACGGCATTGCCTCTTGTCGAGTACCCTTGCGCCGCATCCATGATGGATAGCGCAGCACAAGTCGCTCCAGACCACCCATACCATGCCCAATGCCAGCAACTGGCATTTTGCGAATCGAGCAATACAGCCCCCTATCGTCATCACGCAAGAATGCCGCTAGCTCTGCCACTGGCCGAACACACAGGTCTGCGCCACTGAGTAGCGAGACATAGTCATTATCATCATCAATGGCAGCCTGGAGTAGCACCTCGGTAGCATTGTTCAAGCTTGCATCACCCCAGTTAAGCGAAAATGTATCAGCTATACACGTAACCCGTGAGTGCTTTGCCATCTGAGCAACAAACTCAGCGGCATCACTCTTCGCATCGATAAAGATATATACGTGACTTTTTTTATATGCTAGCAGCTGGTCAATCAGTTGCGATACTTGGCCAAAGTTATTATGTGCAATGATGGCAAACCCCAATTTCATCACGAGCTACCTCCAAACAGCATTGATTTATACGGTATGATATCGGCCTGCATCAACACAACGTATGATATGTAGAAAATAACGAGACCGTAGCAGACAATCCCTACCATCATCGCCCTCCTACCACTCGGCGACTGAGGGAGAGACGGCAGCTTGCCAAGCAGCATCACTGGTGCGATAGAAAAGTACACAGCGAGTCGTTTTGTAATCTGACTTGGGTCAAGATTGACTAACAAAACGACATTGAGTACCTCCAGCACATAGAAAAAGCGATAGTGTATATCATCATATCGATAGCGCAATATCATAGTAAATATCACAACGAAGCATATGTGGACATAGAGCTGGAGATTAATCCCCGAACCAATTATGTTGTCATAAATACTATAGCGCGAGAAGATACTCTGACTCGAGAACTGCGCAATCAATAATGGTAACACCCCACCAACAATAAGCGCAATAAGTATTGTCTTGATAGCAAATCGGATGTGCGTGCCCCGCTTTGCTTGCACCAAGAACCGTACGAGATATAGCGGCAACAAGAATAGCGCCGATGTATGCAAAGAGCTCGCGCACAAGATCGCAAAAACGTACTTAACTGGCTTTTTCTCAAGAATAAACGAAAAGGCGTATAGTGCTATCATTGCAGCAGCAGATTGCCGAACGATATTGAGTGAGTTTGGAAATACGAGCATCAAATAGAGGAAATACACCAGTGCCGGGTAGCGAGCATGCCAGCGGCGCATCGCACAGAAGAAAAAGACAATACAAATTATCGACATAATGGCAAACATAAGCCCTGGCCCATCCGTCAGCCACTGCGAGAGTTTGTTGATGAGATAAAACCCAACTTCGGTACCATTCGATCGATTGCTAAAGAAATCACCGATCGACAACGTCCGAAAGTCTTCGAACACCTTAACATATGTTGCATAATCAGTCCCAATATTATCACGCAGTGCCGCGACAATAATTGGAATGATCGCAGCAACTATCTTGAGCACCATACTCTTATATCGGTAGCCAGCTCGCAAGAACAACGCCGCACCTGCAAAGACACCGATATAGAATAGGTAGCTTGCAATATCATTCATATATGCGCTCCATCATTTTTTTAATCGAATGCGTTTCGTAACGAGACAAATCTACCTTTTGTACAGACGTGTCTGCCTCGCTTGCTGCAATCGACGCCAGTACATCTGCCATACGCTTCGTATCTCCATCGGGCATCATCTGCACAAGTGGTGTCTGCTGAGCAATATCCTGAATACCACGGCACGGCAAAGCAACCACCGGCAACCCCACACTCGCCGCCTCTAGCACATTAACAGGCAGCCCCTCGCGCCCACTTGCTGACACAGACACATCAGATATCCCTAGCAGCTGCGGCATATCACGGCGATACCCCATGAACTTTACGTGGTCTGCAATGCCAAGCTGCTGAGCGAGTGCTTTATACTGCTGCTCTTTGCTACCAACCCCACAGAGGACAAGCTTCGCCGTTGGTACAGTCTTGAGCAGATGTGTCATCATCCGAATCAAAAACCCTTGATTCTTATTCTTATTCAGTTCGGCAGCATAGATAAGAATAAAATCATTCTTGTGAAACCCGTATTCTTGGCGCAGACGCTGCTTCTCTCGCTTGGTAAGAGATTTATACACCGTTAGATCCACCCCCACCCCTGGCACATACACCACACTGGTAGCAAAATGGCGGTTAGCTCGGGCATAGTCCTCAGCATTGATCGTGATGAGGACGTCGGTGTAGTGTGCCATCAGGCGCTCGATGGGATAGTACACCAGCCAATTAAGCAGCGGCGCACCCGTAAAGAAGTGAAAGCCATGAGCAGTGTAGATCACCCGCGTGCCACGCTGCCGAGCCTGTCGAGCGGCAAGACGCGTCACGACACCCCCCACTGGCGTATGAGTGTGG
>CAUTXC010000034.1:0-10066 GCA_963542675.1 uncultured Candidatus Saccharibacteria bacterium
GAACGTGGCGAAGGTGTGACTCGATGTAAGATTGGCCAAGCGGTCGCTGCTATTCTCCCGAACACAGGTGGCTTCGCCGAGGTCGTGTGTACGCCAGCTGAGTTAGTAGCGCCGATTCCTAATGGTCTTCGTCCCGATCTCGCAGCGGTTGTGCCAATCAACACCGTAACTGCACATCTCGCATTGACAACTGTTGCACGATTTGCGCCGGGTGAGCGCGTATTGATTCATGCTGGGGTCGGTGGACTTGGCTCGCAGTTTGGACAGGTCGCTCGGGTGCTTGGTGCAGGGCGTATCGACGCCGTTGTTGGGACGGAAGCCAAGCAGGCGAGTGCCGCTGAGCTAGGCTATGACAATAGCTATTTGCGCTCGGATCTGTCGTCTATTCCAGGTGATACTTACGACATTGTGATCGACCCAGTTGGCGGCAAAGCAACAGAAGATGCCTTTCGTGTGTTGCGCAGTGGTGGACGGCTGATTCGGGTTGGTAATGCGTCGCAGGCTCCCGATGTGGTGATAAACTCGACGCAGCATTGGCTGCAGAACAAAACAACAGCTGGCTTCAACGTTGGTGCCTGGCTAGCGGCCCATCCAGCGGAGGGGACAGCATCGCTTACGTGGTCGCTTAACGCCGTTGCCGATGGTAAGGTTCGCGTCGATCTGACAGAGGTTGCTGATATAACAGAGGCAGCCCACCTGCTTGAAGCTCTTGAGCAAGGTAAGACAACTGGTAAGGTGGCACTCCGTATCAAATCGTAGTGTCTAAGCATCCTCTTAGAGAAATAGCTCATGGTAACGTGGGCTATTTTGTATTTTCCGGCACATATACCACAAGTGTGCCGTCCTTGCTGGTGCTAGCGATGAGATTGCTACGAATAGTGAGGCTGCGCATGTCGGTTCCTTTGATGGTGAGGAGGGTTGTACCATCGGCGACTTTGACGATCTTGAGACCTTTGCTGCCGCTGGCTTGGATGCCGGCGGAGTGGAGATTGCTGGTGAGGAGGAGTGAGCCATCCAGGCTGGCGGAGACGATATTACCGCCGTCAGCCAGAGTGAGTGTGCCACCGCTGGTGCGGCTGTAGGTGGCCTGGCTCAGGGCGAAGTCTTGCGTGTTTTGGCTGGCAATACGCAGGAACTCTCTACCCTGCCCATCCACAACGACGCGCGGCATATCTGTGGTGAGAGCCTCTCGGGGGTAGGTTGGCGCAGTAGTACCGGTGGGGTTAGTGAAGGAGCTGGCGGCTGGGCTGAGCTTGTACGCGCTATTGACAGTGCTGCGGCTGCGTGGCTTGCCATCAAGGCCATAGCTCTCGAAGGTCTCTTGCCCGCTGGATTGGACGGTATTACTTCCAGCAGTGCCCTCCAGCCAGCCATCACTTGCTAAGGTAACGTTGCTGGAGCTAGCTGTGCGCTGCACTTCGCGCGTGCCGCTGGCGATATCATACACGGTGATGGTGGTCGTCGATTGGTCTGCAGTGGTCGCCTGGCGCTCATTTGTGATGACGACACCAGTAGTGGTACGTGAGGTAGCACGCTTGCTGGGTGATTTCTGGGATGGCTTAGCGCCATGATCTTTCTCGGCATTGCGGCGACAGAGAAGCTTGCTACCGCTCGCTATCGTGCAGATGGCGTTGGGGTTCTGAAAATCACCACTGGTGATAGTGCGCAGGCTCCCTGCGGCGGCGTAGAAGGTGGCGGTGGCGCTCTCGCCAATAATGTCTTGCTGTTGGCTATCTGTGCCGTAATATGTAAGCGTAGTAGGCTGGGTAGCTACAGGGGTAGTATAGAGAACCTTGGCGGTAGTAAGCTCTACCGCCGTAATGATCGAGCGTCCCCGCTGTTGGCTGGCGCAATATACCACTCCACGCGGCGTCACGCTGCTACAGGTACTGGCTGGCCACGTAGCGACTGCCTGCTTGCGCTCAGTATCCCAAATCCGGAGCACTGGTGCGGCATCTTGCGCGCCCTGCCCTGCAATGGCGAGCCGCGAGTGGTCGGCCGTACCGCCCAAGAAGCTCAAGCCACCCTGCCCTGCCGCAAATCGCACTTCGCGCTGGCCTGCTCCATAGCCATTGGCCAGAAATACATCGGTGCGCGATGGCGTGGCCGACACTGCCGCTGCTTGCATGCGCTGCGGTGAGGAGAGAAGGGTTACTACCGCAGCAATGGCCGAGAGTACCACAGTGATGGCCGCCGCAAGCATCACCCACAGCATGAGTGTACTATGCCGCCGTTTGGCAGGGCGTTGTGGCGGGTGCTCTCCTAGCACAGATGTCGGAACGGGCGAAATATCCATGAGTCACTTCGTTGTATTACACAATATTGTGTCATTAGTATAGCAGATATTGCTGCAGCCAGAGCATGATTCTCGGCTCGCGCGGCAATAGAGCGGTATTATGGTGGACAAACCAGCGACTTTTTCGTATAATGGCACACAGTACTGTTATGTGCACATGCACGGCCTCATCGTCTAACGGTTAGGACACCAGGTTTTCATCCTGGCAATCCGGGTTCGATTCCCGGTGAGGTCACCAATATAGCATGTTATGATACCTTGCCTCGGCGAGGTGTTTTTATTTGCGTGTTGTTTTGAGGTGTGTAGTAAGATCCTAGGTCTCATCACCATCGTGCATAACGGACTGACAGAACAATCAACATAGAGATGGTGACACACTAGGCAAAGATTAGCAGTATTATCACTCTCGGCTAGAGTTATACTCGCTGTGATGGGCCTGCCATGTGAGGAGGAGCTATCCCAATAAGCTTGTTCGCTATTGCGTTCTACATAAAATGTAGTATAATCACCACATGAGAACAGAGAGAGAGAGCAACAGAAGTAACACGCCGCACCCTGCTGAGTATGCAGCGCGGCAGGATGAACTGAAGCGGTCGCTGGAGGCCCTTCATCTAATCGTTCAAAGTACACAAGGGCAAGACGTTTTAGGTGAACATGCGGTACGCTTGGCAAAAGCTGTTGACTGTGCACGTGTGCCTAGTATCGGTACTGATGGAGTGATTGCCGAAGTGCCAGACTGGCATAGGCAGCGGATAATCCCTATTGTATCGCTGTACCCTAGTGAAGTTGCGTATACGACGATGGACGGTATAGCGCAAGAGCAGTATAATGCGGTTCTCCGTGAACCAGATCTAGACAATGCGGTCAAATGGGATCTTGCTGCAATGTATTTTCGAAATACAAAAAAAGAGAATCGTCACAAGAGAGAGCTAAGACTATCTAGAAAAAGCGGCGGAAGAACAACCGCAGTGACTGTAGCTATGGGCCCTGTAGGCGAGGAGTCTGTTACTACTCGAGTGGTAGGTCAACCGAGTATTATTGTTAATGAGGGAATTCATCGTCTGGCCGAAATGGTTGATACATTAGGTCATGAAATGACGCACGCAGCAGATTATCTTGATTATCCAGTATGGATGTTAGATAGAGATGGTGCGATTGAACAGCGTGATTTATCGTACGAGTTGCGAGCATATGCCATTGGTAATCGAATAGGTAAGATTGCATTGGATTGGAGTCATCGAATAGTGAGGAGAAGATGGGGAGGCTTGCTACCAAGTATAGGTGACTCGTTGAGTATGTCGAGTACGGTAGCAGGAGTCGTCGAGAGTATTCGCCAAAGGGTTAATGGTGACTTTCTCTCCCCAAATGCTTTTGATCCAAATGATAAGATCATCAAGGCGCTTGATGATGCCGGATTAAGAGGTATATACACCAGGGAGAGCCACTAGCTCTTCTCCATCCCCGCAATAATCTCCAGCAATCGCCGTGGGGTGATCTCGGCTTTGATGAGGTAGCCGTCTACGCTGGCTTGGAGAGCGAGGCGGGTGGATTCGTCTTGGTCGAAGTTGGTCATGATGACGATCTTCGTGCCAGCGATGTGCTGTGGCTCGGCGCGTAGTGCCTGGAGGATCTCGCTGCCGCGCTTCTCGGGGAGCATGATGTCGAGCAGGATGAGGTCGTAGTGGTTGTTGCGCGCTGCCACGAGGCCGTCTGCCCCGTCGATCAGCCAATCTACCGTGTAGCTCGCCTTGCGGAGGCTGCGCACGTACATTTCGCCAATGAAGCGATCGTCTTCGATGACGAGAATTGTTTGAATTGCCATAAGTTCTCTCCTCCTACCTCTGTTATCCCTTATACATCGTGTGATTTTTTATCCAGCCGCCGCCGCTGGTGATGAGCTGACTGTTGCTGCCATCGGCGATTTTGTCTGCTACGCTGGCGTAGGTGGGGATGGTGATCGTGAAGGTGGAACCCTCCCCTTCGCGGCTTACCACGCCAATTTGCCCACCGTGTGACTCGACGATCGCCTTGCTAATATACAGCCCAATACCCGTGCCGGCTACGGTCTCGCGGCTGCGGTGCGAGCGGTAGAACTTGTGAAAGAGACTGCCCATCACATTGGTGGGGATGCCGATGCCGTGGTCTTGCACGCTAATGGCGACGAATGCACCATCTTGCACGGCCGAGACGGCTACGAGCCCGCCTTCGTTGCTATATTTGAGCGCGTTATCAATGATATTGCTTAGTACTTCAGACAGACTGGAGCGATCGGCCGCAATAGTGGGCAGCGTGGTGGGGATATCCACCGTGAGCTGGCGACCTTGGGTGGTGGCGCGCAGCTGCATGTCGTCGCGGATGATATTGTAGATGCTGCTAACCGACTCTTCTGCTAGGTGGACGCGGAGGTGGCGGCGGTCGAACTTGCTGGCATTAAGGATGTTGTTGACGTAGCCGCTGAGGCGATTGGCCGAGACAACGAGCCGCCCTAGCAGCTCTTGCTGGTCGCCAGCCAGCGCTGGGCCAACCTCCTCAGTGAGGACATCCAGATAGCCACGAATAACGGTGATGGGCCCGCGCAGCTCGTGAGCGGCAAAGGCGATGAAATCGAGGTCATCATCCTCGGGCTGGTAGAGGGTGGTGCGATCGTGTAGCACCAGTATAACCTCGGCGCTGCTTCCCTTCTCGTAATTGGCCGTAATGTCGAAGATACGCCGCCCAGGTTCACCCACCAGCTTGTTTGCAATGCGCAGCCAAGTCTTCTCGGCATGGACAGCGCTGCGGCGGCAGTGCGCGAGCCACTCTGTCAGACCATCGCCTGGCTCGAATAACAGCTCGAGCTCGGCCGTGCCATCATGGCTCTGACGCAGTGGGGTGTGGCGGTTGTGGTAGCGTACCTGCCCCTGGCTAGTGAGGATGGCAATACCAGCACTGGTTTGATCAAGCGCAGCCTCGATCTGGGCAGCTTGTGCTTGAGCCTGGCTGGGCTCGGCCTGGCCAGCAGTGGCAGCAGTGTGGTAGATATATTGCAGCAGCGGCTTGAAGCCATCGCGCTCGAAGTGGGCTGCATTGGGGTTGGGCGGCGTGATGGTACTGGGCTCGCCCGCTACGTGGCTGAGGGCGTGTGTGAGGTCTTTGAGCGGAGTGAGCAGCTGCATCAGCAAGAAAATATTAAGTGGAATACTTGCCAGCACCACAACCATAATGACCAGCCAAAACTGCAGCTGGCCTGGGCTTAGGCCGATCATCCACAGCGTACTCGCCACGAGCCCGGCAATAGTGCACTGCATCAGGATACTCGCACCAATAGCACGGCGGCTATAGCGCGGCCAATATTGCTTAATAAGGGTGGGTGAACGATGAGGTGGCAATGGCCGGGCTGGGCCTATTGCTGCCACGACACGCTCCCTGTGCCACCAGGTACTGCCGCGATCCATGTCTGGCCGCGAGTGAGAGCGATTGCCTTGCCATTGGCATCGAGCAGCTCGAGTGGGCTGGCGCGGTCAGCTTTGCGCCATATTCCCTCCACTACGCTGCCGTTTTGGAAGATAGTTGCTTTGCCTTGGCCAGTGGTGATAATATTCTCGCGCGTGCCATCCTCTTGCACGGTAGTCTGCTGGACGGTTAGTGCCACCACAACGCTGGGTGCGATCTGCCCTTCCTCACGGTCCAAGCTAGCCTCGCCGCCGATGCTACGCTGGTAGGTGTTGGTACTGGCATCGTATTGATAGCGCGTGTTGTAGCGGGCGGATTTGCCAAAGTTGATAACGGCCACAGTGGCGGTCGCAGGGTTCGCTGGCTTGCCATCGGTCCGAGCAAGGGCGGTCTTGACAACAGACTGCTTGTATCCTTTGCTGCTATTGAGGTCATCCAGCCGCTCGGCACTGGTGTAGACATTGTGCGGGGCACGGCGGTCAGTAGCACGCCAATAGCTGCGCTCATGAAAGAACTGATCGATATCACGGTACGTACCATTGCGGATCTCTTGCAAGGCATGTGAGCTACCCCCCACATGGGCTACGCTGGGCTGGTATGGCGCAAGCCAGTCGATGTAGTACGGCCGCAGGCTGCGCACTGGGCCAATCATCGTTGGTTTGTTTTGCTGGTACAGCGCGAGAAAGCGAGTGATACCTGCCTCGGCAATTGCCTCGTACACCACCTCAGCCTGCTTGACGCCCGACTGAGGGCGAGCACTGGGGCTATTCTCGAGCATTACTGCAGTAACGGGCTTGGTGGTGGCCGCTTGGTCGGCGACCTTGAGGCCAGTCAAGGGCGAATAATACACCTCTGGGGCTTTCTGTGTTGCCACAACAGGGGCGGGCTTGGCCTGGCGAGGCTTATTGAGTAGAGAAAATGACGCCATTGCTCCAGCAAATACCACCAATGCCCCACCAATCACCATCACAGGCATGCGGTGTTGCCCCACAAAATGCCGCAGCCCCATAAAGTGCCGTCCATGCCGCCGCAAACGTCGACGCTGCGCCCGACCGCCAAAAGCTGCCGGTGGTGTATTCTGTGGTGAACTCATCTTATGGCCATTATACCATGAGCGGATAGCGATGAATGAGGAATTTTACGGCAAAAGGCTACCTTGAGATTGACCACTGTACGGTGTAAGTATTTTTACTCTTGCGCTTCTCTGCTTGTGCTCTATGAGTAAATGGGTCTTGGTTATTTACTTCGTGCGCTGGGTCTTTTTGTGGCAGTGGATGATGAGGAATTGCGTAAGAGCTGTATGGCGAAGATAGATACATCGATACCTTTAGCGCATGCGATCAATTACCCAACAAACCCCTTGGCAAATCCGCAAAAATAGCCTACAATGAATAACCATTAACGGATAATTTGGGTGAGGAAAATGACACGACAAGAGAGCGACAGTATAAGTAATGGTAGAGACAGCAGCGTTATATCACCATCACAATGGACTAACGAAGGTCGATCACTCCAATCGCCACAGCAAGCGAGCAGCGGAGATTGGGGTGTGGGGCAGGCGCAAGAAGAGGCGTTTTGCCCGCCATCTGAGGTAATAGAAGCAATAACGCAAGCTGCTATGAGGGGTGGCCTCGGTATTGGTAACGTCCCTTATACTCACTTTCCTGGTTATCATGATACAAAGTCTCGTGTAAGTCACCGCAATCAGTCCTATTAGGCGACATACCTCCAGCAAAATAGCTGCGCAGTACTTCCCTTCTCGTGGCATAATCTCGCTTGATTTGAATAGCTAAGTCTTCACTTTCTCTATCTTGACCTTGTCGTTTGTTTAGGTGGGGCACGACGAATAATTCGTGATCAACTTCTACCCCTGTTATTGCTATTATTTTTTGCTTATGACGCAATTATTTGTTCAAGTAAAAACCGGCTGGGAGAGCCGGTTTTTTGTGTGATGCGTAGCGCGTTATTATCCAAGATACTGCTCAATCCGTGCGAGCGTCCGCTCCTTGCCAAGCAGTGCCAGCGTGTCATTCAGCTGGGGGCTAAAGGGCGCCCAGGTAGTAGCAATGCGGATGAGGCTAAAGAGTACGCCAGGCTTATAGCCAGTGGTCTCGAGGAGCTGGTTGAGAGTGTCTTGGATAGCACTTGGCGTCCATGTGTGCTGCTGAGTCAGAGCGGTGTGGGCCGTGGCAAGGAGCTCTCGGCGCTGCTCGTCCATCAGTTTGCGCAGAGGCTTGTTGGTGGTAATGAGCTCTTCGTTAATAGTGGGCTCTTCGAAGAAGTAGCGGCTCAGCATTGGTAGCTCGGCCAGAGTCTTGAGGCGGTCTTGTACCAGAGCAAGCACTTGTTTTTTGTACGATTCATCGGCGCTAGCGGCACTGGCTGGCCAGTAGTGCTCAACCCGCCCGTAGAGATCATCGAGCGATAAGCGGCGAATCCATTGGCCATTCATCCAGAGGAGGCGCTTTTCGTCAAAGCGGGCACCACTGCGCTGGACGCGCTCGAGGCTGAATTTCTCGATCAGTTCCTCCTTGCTAAAGATCTCTTGCTCGGTGCCATCATTCCAGCCCAGCGAGGCGAGGAAGTTGAGCATTGCCTCGGGCAAGATGCCATCGGTGCGGTAGTCGGTGACGCTCTTGGCACCGTCACGCTTGCCAAGCTTTTTCTTGCCATCGGGTGCCATGATGTGTGGCAGGCAGGCCAGTACTGGCGGCTCAAGCTCTAGCGCGTCGTATAGGCTGAGGTAGCGTGGGATGCTGGAGATGTACTCCAGTCCGCGGATGACGTGGGTAATGCCCATCTCGGCATCGTCGACGATGTGAGCGAAGTTGTATGTGGGGTAGCCATCGGCCTTGATGAGGATGAAGTCATCGAGTGCTTCTGGCCCAGCAGAGAGCTCACCCATCACGGGGTCGTGCCAGGTGTAGCGCTGGGGCTCGGCTACCTTGAAGCGCAGTGGCTGGGTGCCATCCCACTCTGGTGGATTGGTCGGGCGATAGTCACGGTATAAAAAGGCCTTTTTGGCAGCCCGAGCTTCCTCGCGAAAGCCTTGGACCTCCTCTGGAGTGTAGGGGTCGGCATAGGCCAGGCCTTTGTCGATGAGCTTCTGTGCCCAGCGGTGGTAGATGGCAAGGCGCTCCGACTGATGGTACGGCCCAGCCTCACCGCCAACGCGTGGGCCTTCGTCCCAGTCTAGCCCAAGCCAGTCGAGTGTATCGAGAATCAGATCCTCCGCCCCAGGTACAAAGCGAGCGCGGTCGGTATCCTCAATGCGCAAGACGAATTTTCCACCCTGCTGGCGCGTAAGCAGCCACGGAAAGAGCGCTGCGCGCACATTACCCACATGGATATACCCCGTGGGGCTTGGTGCAAAGCGGGTGCGAATGGTAGTGGCATGCGAAGATGATGTGTCGTTACTCATATGGATAAGTATAGCAGATGAACCACATGGCAAAGAACAGCATAATTTCGGCTATACCCTGCGCTTCTCCCATCGCTCCTTCCTCAGGAACACTATAAGGGTCGACACTCCCCGAGTATCGACCTCTTGCGCTGGGCTGCAAACAGATTATTGCAATCTGTTTGCACACTCCATCGGATGAAGTGATGGGAAAAGTGTAGACCTCTCAAGAGATTCACATACTTGCTGCAATCCGCTCCACCTGCTCGCTCGACAGGGGTGCATTGCCCTTGATAGTGTAGAGGATGCCGCCGTTGACCCACGCGGCGGCGTTGTGGGTGCTGTAGATAGTGAGGCCGCGACTGGTGGTAGTGGCGAAGTTACGGCCAAAGCTGGGCAAAACGTAGTTGGCCAGGACAGCGCTGGAATCCCAATCTGACCGGCTCTGCGTGAGAGTAAAGGTGCCTGGGCCAGCGTTGGCGGCGAACTTCATTAAGACACTCCCCTGCTGCTGCGATATGCCGCCCGCCAAGCTATAGCCACTCGGCTGATATGACGGGAACGATGCATTAATGCCAGCCTGAGCGGCGGCCATACGTGTAGCAATGGCAGGCATGTTGTGGTATGTCAGATAGCCGCCAAAGGCAAGCAATGCCACCATTGCTCCAGCAATACTAAGCCGCCGACCCCAGTGGCGCGCCGCTGGCTGCCGAGCCGGTGGTGGTGCAACGCTGGCTATGGGTTTGTTGGTGCGGCGTTTACTAGTGAAAAGCTTGCGGCGTTTAGATCTGGGTACAGCTGCCGACTTCTTACTCTGCTGAGTAAGAACGCTGCGCGGCAGTGTGCCAACGGGGATATTCTCCGTAGTAGTGAGTTCTGGCTCAGCTGGTGGCCACCACACCTCACCTTGTGGCACCCCAGAAGGCTGTGCTACCAGC
>CAUTXC010000035.1:0-8466 GCA_963542675.1 uncultured Candidatus Saccharibacteria bacterium
AATTATCGATATCATTGTCCGACTGGGCATCACAAAAAGTCGCGGCGAGGCCAGACGGCTTATCAAGCAAAATGCCGTGAAGATCAATGACTCCAAAATTTCCAGTGAAGATACACCACTTGCTAACGATGACATTTTGCGTATTGGTAAGAAACACACCCTCAAGGTAGCCTTACACCCGAATCAATAACATGGTGCGGAAAACTGGTATTATTATGTCTACTACGGCAAGATGAATAATGTATAAGAGTGAGCTTACCTTCATGCAGTCATCTTTCAATCTTACTATCATCGATAGGTGATAAGATATTACTAGTATGTACACCCGCACCATCGCCATACCATCCTCCAGCAAGACTCAAACACTGCGCCTGGTTAAGCCAAGCCCAGCTTATGCGCTAATTACCATCCAGTGGATTCATCGGCCAGAGGTGACACTGTATTTGGGTGCAGATTTTTCCCAGATGACGGAGGAAGACGAAGTAGCACATCTCCAGAATATGCTTGACGATGACGATCGGTATAGCTGGATGATTGAGCGTGATGGCGAAATCGTTGGCAATATTGAAATTAACGAGATAAGAAAACTAAGCCACAAATACGGCGTCACAGCTGGGGCATTTTGTACACTGATTGGCGATCCGAAAAACTGGGGTCAAGGCCTTGGGAGTTCTGCCAAGCAAGCAGCTTGCAATTGGGCGTTTTCTGAAGGTGGTTTTGCAATAATTGAGGCAAAGGCCTACATACAAAACGTCCGCAGCTGGAATGCGCTCGAAAGGCTTGGCTATCGGTACACGGGAATCGAGCAAGGTGAAGTTGCGGGTGAGGCAGTGAAATGGAGGGTGTATACACTGGTAAGGGCTGATTGGCAGCAACTGGATTGGGCGAAGTAACAACTATCTTATTTCTCTTACTGAAGATTTGTGGCATTTCATGTCTTTTGTAACGTTCTTCAGTCTTTCTCGCATGCCCAGCCTATTTCTCTTCTAACCCCGCTCACGAATCGTCGTCTTCTCATAGCATATCAGATGGTTCACATCACGATTCTGCATCAATCGCTGCAACCAGTGCAGCGAAAGACGTATACTGCTGCGATGGCGGCGTGCCATCCATCATAGCACGCGCCTGAGCAATAGCGCGTTCAGTCTCCTGGTTAGCTATTCATAGCCCAGCATATCATACGCCGTGGCCGCCATATAGGCCTGGAGCCGCCGCACTGCTTGAGCCGCCTCAGGAGCGGGCTGAGCACTACACACGGCATAATATCCCACTAGGCCAGCAAGCAGCGGCCGGTTCAGCTCAGCCTGCCAGACCTGCACATCGTAGCCACGGCGCGCCATATCGAGCAAGAACTCGGTTGCACTCCACCGCTTTGGTACATAAGCCGCCCACTGCCAATCGATTAACTTCACTTCATCTTGAGCAGCATGGTAGGCAATCGTCTCACTCCGCACATCACCATGGCTTAACCGATCGCACGGCTGGTCAGCCACCTGCTGAGCCAGCATGGCAAGATCAGCTAGGCGCTCGGTATTATCAAGCACAGCGCAAATCTGCTCGTAGCGCCGACGAATCACCGGCTTACTGGCTTGCTCAGCCCAGGAGCGGTACGTCTGCTGAAGCTCTTCACGCCGCATCGCATCATCACGGAGCAGCCGAAGCCCCTCACACTGCACCACTCGGTCAAACGCTGTAGCATGCAGCTCAAGCGTCTCAGCCGCCGCCTTGGGCAGCTGCGTCTGCTCAAGCTGGGTAATCGCCCGCAGCACCGCCGCTATATAGCGCTGACTAGCCAGCTTATCTGCCGCATCAGGCGGCTGCCACTGCCAGCCATCCTTAGCAATATACGCCTGGCTAAGCATAATCACCCGCTCATCATCATACTGAACAAACTCCGTCACCAATGGCGAACCGGCCTGTTGCAGCGCTCGAATCACCGCATCATCTTTGCTCAGAGCCGCTGCCAATGCAGCGTGGTTCGAAGCTTCTGGATCGGCTTCTTTGACAAACACCGCCTGCGTCCCAGCCAGTGCAACAGCTCGCCGGCACCCAGTTGACGCACCGTCAATTGGCACCACCCGCACCTGATCACGCGCCACCTTGCAGTGCTGCGCTACCATCGCAAGCGCCGATGGACTCAAAACCTGGGAAGACGACGGCTGACTCATACCTCTAGTATAGCAAAGGTGCTCTAAATCGCCATACCGACCAAAACGCGGCCCATCGCATGCTTCTCTGCTTCCCCTCTACCCAAAAAACAAAAACATATAAAAACCCGCTCATCCAAGCGGGTTTTAGTGTTTATCCTCACCGTAGCTACGACCGATCAGTCACCACATCAGGGCGATGGTCCACCTCCATCATCTGTGGTGATGGCCCATAAACGCGGACACTGACATAATCCTTGGGTGAGTAGGTACACGTCGAGAAGAGACCATGGCGATCACGGCAGGCATCATGCTGCACGGTCACAATAGCCCGGCTGCCTTCCTTAGCAATCGTCGCTGTTGGCTCTTTGACACCCTTCATCTGCAGGTAATCTATCTCAACACGCGGCTTTTCAGCATAACCCCCATAGCTTACCCTGGTGGTGCCATCGACGCGCACCGTAGTGGCATCGGCGACGTCAACCACCTTGGTGCGCTGCACGTCGCGCATTTGGCGCTCTAAGCTCATCCCCGCATTCATGCCACCAACCGCTAGGCCAGAGATAGCAACCGCCCCAACGAGGAGCATCGCTAGCATCGCAATACCAACCGGCCGCTTCAGCCGCCAGGCAAAGATACTCCATGCACCGAGTGAGAGCAAAGCAGTCAGCGCCACGCCGCCGAGCACTGCACAGCCATACGCCAACCACAGCCAGCTCTGCGCAGCAAAGTCGCCCATGTTTGAGACCATAGTCGCGCTCATTACGCCACCGACCATCAGCGCGACAAGTGCGCCCAGCGCCATCATCAAGACGCCACAGCCAATCATAATGCGCAGGACTTTCGCTGCAGTCTGGGCCGCTTGGCTACCGCTGGCAGGCTCGGCAGCGGCTTTTTTTAAGCTATCAAACGTCACTGGCTTACCTGCCATGCGCAGCTTATCCGACGCGGTCACTGCTGGTGGAATAGAAAGCCACATCACGATATAGATCAGCAGCGCCGTCCCAAACGTCATAAAAGGTGAGACGATCGCCAGCAAGCGAATCCACAGCGGGCTGATCCCAAAGTATGCCGCTACCCCAGCACACACCCCACCGATCAACGCATGATTTGTATCGCGCATCAGCTGCTTGGGTGCCCCGTCCGCGAGAGCCGCCTCAGCCGCATCTTGCAGCGCAGCATCGTCATCTCCTGCCTCGGCTTCACTGGCAAACTCCCGAGGTTCACCCATCTGACCGCGCAGCGCTGTAACGTCCTCAGCAGTCACCACGCCATCACGCGTCACGCCGCGCTCGGCGAGCAGCTCAACCATCCGCGCTTCGATCTCGCGCATTGCTTCTGGCTCGGCATGCATCCGCTGCTGAATCGACGCCAGATACTCTCCCAGCGCGTGTTTTGCCTCGACCTCAACACGAAATGGCGTCTTGGCGAGGTGAATGTTGGTAATTTCCTTCATGAGATATTCTCCTTACAACTTCTTTATTGTACTACTTAGTGCTGCAATATTGTGTTTGAGCTGCTTGGTCACCTCTGCGCCAAATGGCGTCGCCGTATAGTATTTGCGCGGTGGCCCCTGCTCACTCTCTTTCCATTCGTGTTGCAAGAGCCCGTCCTTTTGCAAGCGACTCAGTAATGGGTAGATCGTCCCCTCCACCACCATCAGGTCAGCCTGACGGAGCTGCTGGATGATCTCGCTAGTGTAGCGTGGCTCCTTGGCACACACCACCAGCACGCAGTACGATAAGAAACCTTTGCGCAGCTGCGTTGTCAGCGCCTCAGCATAGTCAGTTGCATTCATTGAGCACCTCCTGGGATGTTATGGCGCGTGACACGCCCGTCTTTAATCACTACCTGGTAATCACATTGCTTAGCCAGATCCGTATCGTGCGTCACAATAATTAGCGTTGTGCCGTGCTCGCGCTGCTGGCGAAAGAGCAGCTCCTCGATCTGGGCACCCGTCTCGCTATCCAGGTTGCCGGTTGGCTCATCGGCAAACAGGATCTTGGGCTCGCCGACGATTGCCCGGGCAATCGCCAGACGCTGCTTCTGCCCACCGGACAGATCCTTAGCCTTATTGTGCTTTTTGCTAGCCAGGCCAACCGCCTCGAGCGCCTGGTTCACTTTGGCGCTGCGCTGCGCCCGCGGCACACCAGCGATCTCGAGCGGCAGCATCACGTTGCTCACCACGCTATCGTTACCCTCGACAAAGAAACTCTGGAAGATAAAGCTAATCGTCCGTGCCCGGAAGGCATCAACCTGCCGTGGCTTCATCTGCAGGATATCTCGCCCACCGATCACTACTTGCCCCGTCTGTGGCCGGTCGAGGCCAGAGATAGCATGCATCAAGGTGGACTTACCCGAGCCGGACTTGCCGAGAATAGCTACACTCGCGCCTCCGGGGATGGTGAGGTTGATATCATTGAGCGCCTTAAATTGGTTGTGTTTTTTGCCATAGGTTTTGGTAATATGCCGTAGTTCAATCATATCCTTCTCCTTATTCTATTCTGTCCTTAATGCCTCGATTGGGTCAAGCTTGGTTGCCTTGCGGCTTGGTAAGTAGCTGGCAATAATGCCGAGGATGGCCAGTAGTGCCACGAGGGCGACCATCTGCCAGGCTTCCGGTAGAAGCAGCTGCATACCCTCCTCAAACTTGAGCTTCTCAACGATCCACGGGTTGAGCAAGCTCAGCAGGCTAGCCCCGCCTGCACCAATCGCACCGCCGATGACGCCGATCAACGCAGCCTCGTAGCGGAAGAGCTTACCAACATCACGGCTACGCATCCCCAGCGCCTTCATCAGGCCAATCTGCTGCGTTCGTTCCAGCACTGAGATGTACATAGTGTTAATAATCCCAAACATACTGGCCAGCAAGGCGAGGGCACCAAAGGCGAGCAGAGCATACTGTGCCCCATTGATGAGACTGAGCATACCTTCCTTTGCTTCAGTGAAGGTCTGGGCTTGGTAGGTACCACCACCGAGCTTCACGACTGCGTCTTTCACAGCAGCAGCATGATCATCACTATCTGCCCGCACCACCACACTAAAGTACTGGTTGGCTTTGCCGGGGGCTTTGGTTTTGTTGTTAATCAGCATGGCGTCATCGGTGGTAATCGTCACACCGGGCTGGTAGCCAATCGACGCCATACCAGCGGTTTCGACCGCCACGATCGTGAGCCGCGCGTCGTGCGCACCACCCGGCCCCTCGGCGTGCAATGTGATGGTTTTGCCCACGGCATCCTGGGCCGTGCCAAAGCCAAAGTCAGCTAGATATTCCTTGGCAAGGATCGCTTGGCCAGGCGCCAGGTCTGTACCGTCATCAGTCTTCGTCAGCTCACCGGCCACAATTTTCGATGTTTTTCCTTCATTTTTGACGTTAATGGAGGCAATCAACCGCTTGTGGTTGGCTGGACTCTCTACATAGCGCACCACTTGGGTCACATTCGCATACGGCCGCACCGTCTTGACGTGATCAAGCTTGCTGAGCTTGGCGACATCATCATCGCTCAGCACGAGGGTGCCGCTCTCATTCACCGCCTTATTTTTGCCATATTCAGGTAATTTCTTTTCGTCACGGGCGTGCGTCACATACACCGTCGAGGCACTACCGGCACTATCAATCACCGAGGTCAAGAAAGCCCGGCCGCCATTGCCCAGCATCAGCGCCAAACCAATTGTAAATGCTCCCACTGACATCGCTAGTGCTGTTAGTGCTGTGCGAGCCTTGGCTTGGCGTAGGTTCCGCCCTGCTCGCTTGATTATATCGATTCTCCTCATTCGATACTCCTGACTATATTATTGTTATTGCCTGGTACTATGCTATACAAGGTATATTGAAATGTCAAGTAGTTTGAGAAATAAAGTACTGGGCACTCAGTTATTTTAGCTCACCATCCACTCGGTATCATACTATCCTTAACTATTCGTGGGTTAGTGTAACGCATAAACTCTTCATCAAGCTACATCATCTACCACAGTCCTCACTCTAAGGGATTACAGACTTTTTGTCTGTTCCCTATTACAGTAAGCTTATAGAGCAAAAGATCCTAACACGCTCAATCTTTCTGATATCGCATAACAGAGAGTATAAAAAGCATAGGCCAGTGGGGAACCAACCCTAGGCATATCTCGCTGAGTATTATACAATAAAGATGCTACACTCCTGGGAATGGAGGAAACCATGAGTAAAAAGAAAGCATGCACCCTCGCGTTAGCCTTGGGTATACCATACTTTTTTTGCATTGGCCTCATTGCTGGCCATGACTCAATGGGCGGATTCCCGGTTATGCGCGCTCTCTTGTTCGCTATTACAGCGTCAGCGATGAGCACCGCCGGCGTGTTCGTCTTAATGTGCGATTCCGATTCGCTAGCCTAACTAGAATTTACGCCGAGTCGACGGGAGTGTAGCAATTCCCTGCACCTAAGAGGTGAGTTCATTCAACTCTCCGCCGTTTCTTTTCTTCCAGGCCTTCTCGACACGCCGTCTCGCTGAACGTACACTAAAGTACGCAAGAATCCAGGAGGCTAACAGCAGAATTCCTGTGACTGCGATATACCAGCCAGTACTCTGTGTTGGGTAAGCGAAGTAGCCGCAGTATTTGACTATTTGAAAGCCAACAGCACAAGCCGCAAGGTCTTTGACAGAAAACCCCGATAGTCACTCTAAAACAAAAAATCTCCCGCGGGGTAGCCTGAAAACTACATGCCGGAGATTAGAGTGACACGGCGTTAGCCTGTGTCTGCCTACAATTATATGTCTTTTGATACCATTGTCAACAGCAACTCTGGAATTTACGTCCGACTTTACTTCAAAATTCCCGCAACATTTATCTTTTTTGTTTATCCTGCATAGCTTCTACTACTTTTATCATGAAGATTTAATAGACAGGTAAAAAAACAATATTGAGAAGTTTGAATGCGAAGATTTTATGTTCCAATTAACTGATGAGGAAATATCTGAACTTTCAAGGTCACAAAATGCGACCTTGAACAAAGGAACAGGGTATTTATATGCTTATGACCGTGTTAAGCGGTGAACGTGCTATTAAGCAAAGGAGAGCCTTAATGAGAACATTTAAACAAATGAAAGATAGATAATCTCACCTCATACATGGTCTTTCCTATCTTCTTTGTCGTCTTTGTTACTGTTGTTTGTTTATTTTTATTTTTTTGCATATAGTTTTTCTTCTATTTGTTGCACATAAAAAGACGTTAGATTGTTACTTCTACCGCCCTGCGTAAAGCTTATATAACTGCCTCATCTGTTATTGACATAGTTAAATTTTTAAATTCTTATTGTGTAACATTCCACCAAACATTGTATGATACATATCCTTTGATGGTTCTTCTATCTTGGTAATACTTGATATTTTATTTCCGGCATCTTTCGATGATGCGCCACAAAGATAAAAGGCTTCGTTTTCTGTCCCATAATCTATCGCAATATACCGATCGTGATACTTTTTACCTGCAATCTTCATTTTTACATTGATGGTAGGGTAATCTCTTATAAAATCATGGAGAATATTTTTTGTAAGCATATCTTTATTTCTTACATTATCGCTAAATATAATGACTTCAACACTATCTTTTGCAGCTCTTAGCAGTTCTAATGTTTTTAAGCCTACATAGTTATCTATGACATAAATACTTTTCTTGGCAGACTTATATAGCTTAGTATAGGCAACATCAGCTTCTATCTTATCTCCATTCATCAAGAGGAAGTGTTTATAGGTATCCGGATCTATAAAATTATCCATCACTTTTTTCAAATCCTCTTTTGTTGCTAAGGTGCTTATTGTATCATTTATCTTTGCTATATCATGCGTGTTCTTATTAGTCTGTATAGCTATTTGAACTAATTCTTTTGAGCCGATAAAATCTTGATTTTCAATCATAAAGTCTTTCATCTGCTTAAACAAGCGTATTAAAGCCTTGCTCTGTTTAACTGCCAGGTCTCCCCTTAATACAGTCATAAGCATATAAATACCCTGCTCCGTAAAGGCGTAGGGATTGTACTTTATATTGCTTCCTCTGCCTGTTCCTTTGTTCAAGGTCACATTTTGTGATCTTGAAAGTTCAGATATTTCCTCATCAGTTAATTGGAACATAAAATCTTCATCAAATTTTTCATTATTTCTTTTTACCTGTTGATTAAACGCTCTTGTCTCATACCCATAAATTTCAGCAAGTTCAAAATCAAGCATAACCTTTTGATTTCTTATATGGTGAATCTTACTTTTAATTGTCGTTTCATCTATTACCACAATCTCTTTATTTTCTTCTGTCATGAAATGCACCTCCACAATTATCTCAATATCTT
>CAUTXC010000036.1:0-7479 GCA_963542675.1 uncultured Candidatus Saccharibacteria bacterium
CCCCACACTAACGATTTAGCAAACCGTCCCCTTCAGCCACTTGGGTACTCCTCCAGCGTGTCGGATTGTGCACCAACGTGCACTGGCTATTGTAGCATAGGTCAGGCGATTGCGCTAGACATTTGTGAGATACAATTTTATCCCTACTTCGCCGCAGTACCGTTAGCTGTATATTATCTTGCACTCCCCCTCCCTTTATCAAGCAATATAAATAAGTAGACTGCCAAGCGCGTCCCACTAACACACCAATTTCTCACGTTGAGATTCAAGATACCGTCATAACAGCAAGTTTTCAAGACGTCACTGGCAAAAGAGATGAAAGAGATGAAGGAAGTGAGTCACCGCAGTACTGCAAGCTGAGAAATTTCACCGCTTTCCTCTCGACAAAAAAAACGCCATATCGTATAATTACAAGATAAAAGGAGCTAAGTTTATTATGCTAAAAAAATGTCTACTATCTATCAGTGCTCTTGCCCTCATCGGGGGTGGGATAATTGCTGCTGCACCGCCCAGCGCTGCAATCGGCGGCGTGTCAGACGGTGCGAGCCGCTCACGGGGCAAAGACCAGCCAGCCGATCTCTTTGGTGACGCCGGTATCTTCACACGGGTGAGCAACATCATGCTCTTCCTCGTTGGAGCTATCGCGGTCATTATGATCATCTTCGGTGGTATTCGCTATGTTATCTCTGGTGGTAATTCATCGCAGGTGCAGGGCGCCAAGAATACGATTATGTATGCCCTCGTTGGTGTTGTGGTGGCGCTGCTAGCCTATGCGGCGGTGAACTTTGTCATCAACACCATCATCCCTGGTGGCAATATCAATACCACGACCAACAGCAGCAACACCGGCGCTTCGACTACCTAGCCGGCGCCACTTGGCTCTCTTCTCACACAAACATATGCGCACACCATCGCGGTGTGCGCTTTTCATTGCGTCTTGCCTGAGTTTGCAAAAACAGAAAGAGAGCAATCATGGCGCACAAAAGTAATCACGTGTTTTTCGTAATAAAAAATCTACAAGCATCCTCAGCCTGCAGATTAACACTACCAAAACTATGGCGGAGAGAGAGGGATTCGAACCCTCGAAGCCTTGCGGCTTACCGCTTTTCGAGAGCGGCCAGTTCAACCACTCCTGCACCTCTCCACGTGGTCTGTTCTCATTATAACAGATGCGCTGCCGAACGAAAATATCGCGCAGCGGATATCCTTGAGCTCTTGCCCCACCTTCGCGTATACTAGAGCTATGCAGGATTCTATTTTTACTAAAATTATCAAGGGTGAAATACCAAGCCACACGGTGTATGAGGATGAGCACGCGATTGCCTTTCTTGATATCAACCCGCTGAGTGATGGCCATGTGCTGGTGGTACCCAAGCAGCAGATTGACTCGCTGTGGGCGCTCCCCACTGAGGTGTATCAACACCTCTGGGCGGTGGCGCAGCGGATTGCCCACGCAATGGAGACAGAGCTCAAGCCTGAGCGAGTCGGCGTGGTAGTGGAAGGCTTTGATGTGCCGCACGCTCATATTCATCTCGTGCCGCTATATGACCGCGAGGTACTACAGCTCCATCATGGCTACCCGACTAATACCAGCGACACTCGCCTGTCTACCACCGCCCAGCGCCTTGCTGCAGCAGTATCTGGCAGTGGTGGAGACGCCAGCGCGTGATCACCATCATTGCCATTGGCAAGCGGCACGAGCCCTGGCTGGCTGATGGCATTACACGCTACGAGCAACGCACGACTCGCGCTTGGCAGCTGCAGTGGAAGCTCCTCCCCGCTAGCTCGCACAGTGGTGATGCAGCGCGGCGTGAGGAATCGCAGCAGATTCTACGGGCGCTTTCGCCCCAAGCATATGTCGTACTACTGGACGAGCGCGGCACAATGCTCGACTCGCCCGCCCTTTCGCGCAGCCTGCATCAGCCAATGGCGCAAGGCAAATCACTCGTGCTTATCATTGGTGGAGCATACGGTGTGACAGAGGCAGTGATGGAGCGCGCTAACCTGGTGTGGTCGCTGTCTCGCCTGGTGTTTCCACATCAGCTGGTGCGACTCATCTTGGCGGAGCAACTCTACCGGGCGCAGCAGATTGCCGCTGGTCATCCGTATCACCATCAATAACTAACCAACAATCGGCAAGAACTGATTATCAAAGGCGTGACGCGTTCCCCGCTGCTTATGCGCCAGATATCTATATTCATCATCGCGTGGTGGCACACCCGGCGTGTGGTGCTGCCCGTGATGCGCCGCCTTATGCCCAAGCGACGTATGATGCGGATGGACGTGTGGGTCGGCCGTTAGTTTATCGGGCTCTGCCGAGCCTTGTAATCCACGGCTTCGCAGTACGGCAGGCTCGAGCGTAAGAAGCGCAGTGGTCATCTTATCAAATTGCCCATCGTGCAAGAACACCCCTAGTGCAGTCGCTAGGCTAAAGACCGCCACGGCCGCCTGCGCGAGGACAGTTTTGTATGAGGTAGTGTGATGTTTGTGTTTCATTGTGTGTATTGGTGACTATCGTTAGTTCTATTTTTGTTCATATTCATGGTAGCAGGATGTTTCTTTTTTGTCAAGTATGTTTCGTGTGGATATAGGAATACCCTTCTTTTCTTCATTAACTCTCTTCCCTATCATCTCATTTAAATGAGGTATGAAAGCTGTTTGTCACAGCATATGTATGCTTTATATAAATCCATGTAATGAACGCTCGTAAATAAGCCTCAGAAAAAGAATGGTACGAATAGAAAGCGTGATGCGATGAGATTTTTCAGCTTCAGGTTAATATAGCTCGTCATCACAATAATCCCTTTATCTGTGTTCGCACTTCCTTTCTCTACTAAGTACCCTGTTTATCATTTAAAGCGCAGGAGGTTAAATCAACACACTTCATTATCCCTACTCATCAAAAAGGCTACCATCTCACATCGATGGTAGCCTCCTCTATTAGCACAAGTTATTTAATTTGCAGTACTGCTATTCGATCACCTGCAATTCCTTCACCAGCCGCTCGATCAACGCCTGCTTGTTTGCTAGCTGCTGGCGTGACTCTTCCACCAAATGAGCGGGTGCTTGGCTGGTGTAACGCTCGTTTGCTAGGCGTGCCTCCAGCTTGGCGGCGTCATTGCGTGCTGCAACTAAACGCTTCTCGAGGTTCGTCTGGTGCTCATAGAGTGTCTCGTCGCTTACGTCGAGCCAGGCATCGCGACCACTGGCGGCCAGACGCAGCCCACGTGCTACATCAGTATGTTCCACCGCCGCTAGGCCAGCCAAGCGCCGCACCAGCTCGGCATTATCCGCTACGAGCGCGTCATCCATATAGAGCATTGTGTAGCGCTCATTGCCTGGCAACTCACTGGTTACGTAGCGCGCTTCAGTCACGAGCCGCTTGAGCCGGCTAAACTCAGCCGCCTGCAGCTCATTGTATTTCTCAGCCTGCGGATATCGTGCCGCCGCCAGCAGGTCGTTATGCCAGCTCAGGCTTTGCCAAATCGTCTCCGTTACAAATGGTGCAAATGGGTGAGCCAAGCGCAGGCATGTATCGAGCACCCACACCAGCATATCAGCGTGCTGCTCTACCTTAGCTGCCTCGATATACCAATCGGCTACGTCATCCCACACTGTATGATAGAGCGTCTCTGCCGCCTCGGCAAAACGATACTGCGCTAGCTGCTGCTCCATCGTCTCCCCTGCCCTGCTCAGCTGGCGGATGATCCAATGGTCGGCCATCGATTGCGGCGTCGGTACGTGCACCGGTTGCGTGTCCCCCACTTGTGCCTCAATGAAGCGAGCGATGTTCCATAATTTATTGCAGAAATTGCGCGCTGCCACGACTTTGCCAGTATTAAAGGCCTGCGGCTGAGCGGCTGAGCGGCTGGCGATAATCCCCATGCGCAGTGCGTCTGAGCCATACTGGCTGATTGCCTCCATTGGGTTGATCACATTGCCCTTACTTTTGCTCATCTTCTGCCCGTGCTCATCCAGCACCAGCCCATGGAGATACACATGGCGGAATGGCACCTGTCCCGTGCAGTACAGCCCAAGCATCATCATCCGCGCCACCCAGAAGAAGAGGATATCTCCCGCCGTCTCCATTACTGCGTTGGGGTAGAATTTCGCCAGCGGCCCATCTTGTAAATAGTCGGTGGTGATGAATGGCCACTGCCCACTGCTAAACCAGGTATCAAGCGTATCTTCTTCCCGACGATATGTTGTGCCATCTACAACTATTTCTTTTTCGTTGACGTTTGTGTTGAAGATCCAATCGCTTGGGTCGGTCGTACTCTGGAAGGCCGGAATGGGTATTCCCCACGGGATCTGCCGACTAACATTCCAGTCTTTGATCTCGCGCAGGTATTTGATGACCACCTCGCCTTTATTGGCGGGAGTGAAGGTCACATCACCGCGCTCAATAGCAGCAATCGCTGCATCCGCCAATGGCCGCATTGAGATAAACCATTGCTCCTTCACCATCGGCTCAATGACGGTGTCGCACTTGTAGCAATGCCCCACCGAGTGCTCCAACTCCTCCTCGCCACGGCGCAGCTCTTCGCGCTCCAGCGCCTCCAGTACCCGTTGGCGTGCCTCCGTCGTGGTGAGACCATCAAATGGTGCGGGAACATTCGTCATCCGCCCATCAAAGCCAATCACCTGCTCCACCGGCAGCCCATGTCGCTGCCCCATCTCGAAATCATTTGGGTCGTGAGCCGGCGTAATCTTGACTGCACCAGTACCATATGACGCATCGACATATTCGTCAGCAATAATCGGGATCTCACGTCCCACTAGTGGGAGCAGCGCCTTAGTACCAATCAACTTCTTGTAGCGCTCATCTGCCGGGTTGACAGCGATGGCGGTATCACCCAGTAGCGTCTCGGGCCGCGTCGTAGCAACGATAATTTCACCAATATGATCGAGTAGTGGATACGCAATACGCCACAGCTTAGACTTCTCCGTCTTGTGCACTACCTCGATGTCAGCAAAGCTGGTCTGGTGTTTTGTACAGTAGTTGACGATCCGCTCACCGCGGTAGATCAGCCCATCTTGCCACAGCTTGTTGAAGGTACTATAAACCGTCTCCACCACCTTAGGATCAAGCGTAAAGACCATATCCTCCCAGTCAGCCCCAACACCAAGAGCGCGCAGCTGGAGCTCCATATCGCCCCGTTTCTGGTCGACAAAGTCCCACACCTGTGCATACAGCTCATCGCGAGAGTAGTCGAAGCGCGTCTTGCCCTGCTTTTCTAGCTCGCGCTCATACACCACCCACGTTTCGAAGCCAGCATGGTCTGCCCCAGGGATAAACACCGCATCATCGCCTTTCATCCGGTGGTAGCGCACCAAGATATCTTGCAAAGCCGAGCCCAGGGCATGCCCGACGTGCAGGTTGCCATTGGCATTGGGCGGCGGCATCACGATGCTATAGGGTGTGCCCTCCCCTCTTGGTCGAAACACGCCAGCGCTCTCCCACATGGCGTAGATATTTGGCTCGTATTCGTTAGGATTGTAGGTCTTGGCAAGTTTCATGGCGGTGGCTTCCTTACAGATTATTGATACTTTTCACACGAAAACGGCGCGGTCGATGCTTCACGTGAAAATATGTGTGCAGCATCTGCCAGGCCGATTTTTTGGTGCAACTTCAGCTACCTAGTATAGCACGTTTGACAGCTCAATGGCAGAGGTGACAGGGGTTAGTGATAAGGCTAAGACGCAGCTGATTAAAATCATATGATTTGTTTTTCGCTTTGCAGATTAGGCACTATCGAGTGGTCACTTGTTCTGATAGTTTCTCATTGTGTAGTTTTCACGTGGAAGGTGTGATGTGTGACGACCTGTGACTAAAGCAATTACGATTTTACTATCTCATCCAGTAGAGCATGGGGAATGGGCAGACTACCAGAAAAGCAGCAAAAGTCTCTGCATTGCAAATGTCTGCCCACATACCATCATGTTGCATTCATCAACGCGCTTTTACAATAACAAAAGGGAGATACGAATAATAAATCAGAGATAAAGATAAATTGTGTTTATCATAGTGACAACCAAAATTAAATTGCAACAGGGAAGTGATAGCCCAATTTTTCATCTCTACATATCCTCATTTCACGTGAATAATGCGCAATTTCATCAAGCTCTATAGCCCCACATCATCATATGGATCTCATATCATCATCCATCTAAAGTCACGTCTGTAGAGAGTAGGGTAGAAGGAACAAAAAAGACGCCTAGCTAGAGCGTCTTTCTCTGAGTGATTCTACCATGCTGCTATTTATGCGAGCGGCGATACGATGCCTGACGCAGACTGCGCATGTGCTGATATAGCGCTTGGTAGAGGTGATACAGCCGGTAGCGCAGTGGGTGGAGCGGCTTCTCCCAGGTGCCGATATAGTCCACCGGCGTACCACCAAACGACTTCTTAAAGTGCGTGAAGCCCGCCCAAGGATGATCCTTCGGCACATCGTCTGGCGCAATGCCGTAAAAATCAAAGAATTTGTGCCCGGTATCGTGCGCATAGAAGAGGGCAGACACCACCAGTGCTGTGGCTGGGCTCAGGTTGCGCTGAGCGGTGTAGGACGCCGCGTGGGCATAGGCCATCGTCGTGCCGTCACTAAAGAATATCAGGCTAGCAACTGGCTTATCTTCTAGCGTGGCATACATCAAGCCAGCTGCCTTACGTGGGAAAAGCACTTCTGCCATTTGGCGAAAGTAGGCATCACTATGAGGCTGCATGCCAGTACGCTTGGCGACATCATGAATCATATCAAGAAAGATCTCGATATCTGCTGGTTCATAACTGGTATGGAACCGCACACCTGCCTTCTGATTTTTGCGCCACGTGTAACGCACTGCTTGCTTGGCATTAGCCAGGATCGCATCGTGATCCATCGTTACGTCATTAATAATCGTTCGATCTGGTTGGAGGCTCTTCGCTTTGCGAAAGCCAAGATTTTGCAATTGCTCAAGCCGTGTCGTTCGGGGATCGACCCGCACAAAATCTGCACCATATTGCCGTCCGGTGGCAATAATATCTTTAAGTGCAGCTTCCTGGGCTGCATCATTATCTGCTTCGGGCCCATAGGGTACATACAACCGATGGTTGAGCCGACCATGCTCGATAATGCCATAATACTGCCACCCTTTGTCTACTCGCCGCACCGTATGGCGCTGCTGCGCTTGTTGAAAGGCCTCCCATGCCTCAGTCTGTAAAAAATGTTTCATAACATTAGTATAGCAACTTTGTAGCGGATTTTCACTGATGATTATTGCAAAAACACATTCATGCATGCTCGGACGAAATGATGAGTCTGATGCAAGGTACTATCTCTCTGGACTCCTTCGTTATAACCAATCGTGCGCTTCTTATCACTACCGCTCTCTTCCTCTCACCACTCAAAAATGCTATACTAGCGCTATTATTATGCAACTCAAACCTATTAAACCATCCACTCTCGAACAATTTGCCGCGCAGCACCCGCTGGGGAGCTT
>CAUTXC010000037.1:0-7322 GCA_963542675.1 uncultured Candidatus Saccharibacteria bacterium
AGGGCGCTCAAGCGGCCAGCGTACTGGCGACCATTGCGATCAAAGACGACTGCACTTATCTTTGCTTTCTTGGCCTTCTTGGCGATATCCGTGCCCACCTTGGCGGCCTTCTCTGTCATGGTGCCGGTTGCTTTGGTACCAACAGTGGTGGCAGCAGCCAATGTTGCGTGAGTATCATCATCGATAAGCTGCGCGCTCACGTGCAGGTTGCTAATCGTCACGCTCAAGCGTGGGCGCTGAGCTGTGCCGTGCACGCGAGCCCGAACGCGGCGCTTGCGCAGGTCACGATTCAGGAGTTTTTTTGCTAATGCGTGTGCCATTATTTCTTACCTGCCTTCCCTGCTTTGCGCAAAATTTGCTCACCAACGTACATAATGCCCTTGCCCTTGTATGGCTCTGGCTTCTTGAGAGCGCGGATCTCGGCGGCGACTTGGCCGACCTTTTGCTTGTCGATACCTGTCACGACGATCACCATTCGCTCGTTCGTTACATTAACCCCCTCTGGGGCTTTGTAGTGGACTTCGTGGCTAAAGCCCAGGCTCATCGTCAGCTCGTTATTACTCGACGAAACCCGAAAGCCCACACCTTTGACCTCGAGGCGCTTCTCGTACCCCTGGGTCACGCCAATCACCATGTTGTTGATGAGGGCGCGCATCAGCCCATGCTGGGCCCGAGCAGCCTTGGACTCATCCTTAGGATGAACCGTCACCTGCCCGTCCTCGACCTTCACCTCGACCGCTGGCGTTATGAACTGCGAGAGCTCACCTTTGGGGCCCTTGACGACCACATCACCAGAGTCAACCGTGATTGTCACACCCGATGGAATCGCCACCGGCAGTTTTCCGATTCGACTCAGACTCATTGCTTACCTTTCGTTAGTCGCGCGCAAAATGTTTGTCTCGTGCTGCCGGCCGCTCTCCATAGGCGAACAACCAGAACGCAAAACTCCCGTTTCACTCGCAAAGTTAATATCTTGCTAATTGTACCACAGATGACGCAGAGGATGCAAGGCCGGAAAATGCCTGGGAGAGAACTTTGGTATGATCCGGATAAGAAACTACATCGAAGTTTGCGACCAATACCGACCAAGTTAGACGGTGCCATATAGGTAATGCTGCAGGGTTATGATTATTGCTGCGCGCTGCTCCGGCGGCGGACATGCACTACCACTGCCACCGCAATGATTACGCCAACCACCATCAATCCCACCAGTCCAGCAAGCGCCCACAGTGGGCTCCCTGGCTGCCACTGGCAATCGAGCCAGCCGATTATTTTATCACTACAGGCAAAGAAAGTCAGCATAGCGCTCCCCTATCGCGAGAATACATCGTCTGTGTTGTCATGAGCAACCTCCTTACTGCATATTGGTTCTCTTCTTTATAAGTATACACCTACCTCCGGGCAGCATCAAACTGCTCAGGCGTCAAGAGGAGCTCGCCCGTCGACTGTTGGTAGAGCGGGATGTAGCGGCCGCTCCGGGGGATGATCTTCCGCACGTGCTCGATTGCATCGGTAACTTCCTCCTCCGTCCAGTCTGCGCTCCGATCGCGAATCACAATACTCTTAACCCCTGTTGTCGTCATACTCACGAAGCACTGGTATTGCTGAGTATGCTCGCGTGAAGATACACCTGGCCGGGCTCTGGCTGGGCCACAATGAGATTGACGGGGCCATAGGGATCATTGCGAGGTAGTGGTATGTCACCACCAGGCTGCACCGTGTGACGAGCGGCGAAGAAGCTCACCGTCAGCGGAAAAACCGGGTCAAGCCCCTGCCGGTGGGTAACCTCGCTGCAGCGCAAGCCAAGCACCAGTGCCTCAGCCACGTGGGCTGGCTGCATAGCGTGGATCATATCGCCCTGCTCGATCAGCGGTTGGCCAGTCTTGTACCGCTGGCGGTTGCGCCTATCAGCCTGCTGCCGCTCTTCATAGCTCATCTGAGTAATTGGTACATGCGCTACCGAGTCAATCGCATCATCATAGTGCATTCGGCTCCGTAGCGGCAGAGCAATCGGCAACGTCGCAAGCGGCGTCGGCCACCTAAGGTCGGCGCGCTGCAGATCATGCGTATTCAGCAGCTCCACAGCCCGCTCGCTTGCACGATACCACAAAGCATCGATTAATTGGTCTTCATCTGGCGTTACTTCGCAGGATGATACTGGTGATACTTCGTATGATGGCATGACGTTCTATAAGATACTTCGCTTCGTTTTTTCATTCGTTTTTTCGTTTGTATGCATTAGTATGCAGTGTTTTTGATGAGAAAGCAAGCCCTTATCCCCTACTACAAACTCTACCAAGAGATAGCCTTACAAGCTTATTGAAATAAATAGAAAGGGATGCCACTATATGCTATGATGTTGCTATGGATAAGGATTCTTCACAAACACCACCATCTCACGATGCTATATCGCAGCGTCACGATAGCACATCACACCCTCAGCATGAGACGGCACATCAGCAAAACAGCTCAACGCAGCCACCACACCGCTCGCGCTTCGATCGCATGACGTGGCCGCAATTGCTAGGCTGGCTAGGTGGTATTTATGTATCAGCAATGGTGATTGAGTGGGGTTTAATATACAGCTTAAGCTATACCCATCATAATTCACCTATTTCGGCCGCCTCGATCATTGGTATGCTTATGCTCATAGTTACAATATTCCTCGTGACATTCCCACTCTGTGCACTGGCAGTCATTATACACTTCTCCGTTAGGCGAGATCTCTTAAAACTCGCAGCCTCCCAAAGCGCGGCAAAGCAACCCCACGATGACGCACCGCAACCTCAAACTGAGGTAGCGAAGGACGTACCAACCGACCCCCTCCCTCGGTTCGTCGACCGTTTGACGTGGCTGCAAGCAGTCGGGGTAGCGGCTGGTATATTTGTTGTATCTGTGGTGGTGTTCAGTATTCTCGTTAAGCTATCTGGCGCGCATCCTTTGGATGGACTTATGGGGGCTACTCGTCATAATTCAAGCTCTCAAGACTTGATTCTTGGACTAGCGTATTTCCAACCTGTAGCAAATGTACTGCTGTTTGCTCTATACTTTGCTGTGAGGCGAAAGGACGTGCCCATCTTACTACGCGCAGCACTCATTGTGCTACCACCCTTGCCTCTCGGGTACATTGGTATGGTAGCAGCGATGATAGCTGCTGCTCCCTCTTATTAAATTGGGATAAACCGCGTTAGATGTTATAAACCTCACAGCCTCTCTCATCACTTCATCTGCTGGAACGCGAGAATCGATCATGACGGTTGCTATCTATCACAAAAAGCGCCCAGGATCTGCTCCTCGGCGCTTTCGTTTTACTAGCTATGTGCGGATTAGTAGATCTTCATCAGCACTTCGCCACCAAGCTTGTGCTTGGCTGCTTCGCCACCGGTCATGACACCCTTGCTGGTGCTGACGAGGACGATGCCGCGGCCTTGCTTGACCTTAGGAATGTCGGCAGCAGCCACGTACACGCGGCGGCCTGGCTTAGACACCCGGGCCAGCTCGGTAAAGGCTGGGCTCTCGCCAGCGCGGTTGATAGTGACAACCAATGTACCACGTGGCTTACCAGCCTCGACGGTAGCATCTGCTAGGTAATGATTCTTGACCAATTGCTCGGCTACAACTTGCTTGAGCTTGCTGGTGGGTACACGGACTTCTGTCTTGCCAACCATCGCAGCGTTGCGGATTCGGGTGAGGAGATCCGCGATTGGGTCAGTTGATTGTAAACTCATAACTCTATCTCCTTTCCGTTACCAACTGCTCTTTGTAATGCCTGGGATTTCGCCCTTCGATGCCTTCTCGCGGAAGTTAATGCGGCTTAGGCCAAAGCGGCGCATATAACCACGTGGCCGGCCACTGAGGGTGTCGCGGTTCTTCCAGCGGGTTGGGCTCGAGTTGCGCGGCAGCTTTTGCAGGCCGTCGAGGTCGCCCGCCGCCTTGAGCTCAGCGCGCTTGGCAGCGAATTTCTCGATCATCTTTTGGCGTTTGCGATCGCGTGCAATCATTGATTTCTTAGCCATACGCTATTTCCCCTCCTTCTCAAACGGCAGACCAAACTTCTCCAGCAGCGCCCGGCTTGCAGCTGGGCTACCCTGCTCGATGGCAATCGTCACCTGGAGGCCATGCACGATCTGCGTCTCCTCAAAGGTGAGCTCGGGGAAAATACTCTGGTCGGTAATGCCAAGGTTGTAGTTACCACCCTTGTCAAACTTGCTCCCCACGCCGTGGAAGTCGCGCACCCGCGGCAGGCTAACATTAACCAGCCGGTCGAGGAATTCGTACATCCGAGCGCCGCGCAGCGTCACACTCACACCAATCGGTGCACCCATGCCGGCACGGATCTTAAAGCCAGCGATCGACTTCTTGGCCAAGCGATCAACTGGTGCTTGGCCAGTGATCTTAGTAATGGTATTGCGTACCAGTTGGTGGTAGCGCTTGTCTTCTTTGTGCTTGCCGATTCCTGCGCTGACCACAATCTTCTCGAGCTTGGGCACTTGGTGCACATTGCTCAAGGCTAATTCGGCCTGGAGTTCCTTGCGGTATTGATCCAGATACAAGGCTTTCAAGCGAGGAGTCGGAGCGGCGGATGCAGTTGCCTTCGCCATTAGTTGACCTCCTTGTTGTTCAATTGCCGAGCGACGCGTACCTTAGCGCCCTCAGCGTTAGTAGTATAGCCAATGCGGCTCGTCGTGCCAGCTGCTTCGTCGACGACTAGTGCGAGCTTGCTCAGCGGCACAGGCACATGAATCTCCTTGGTACCACCACGTGGGTTAAGCTGGCTTGGCTTGACATGGCGGTGTCGCAGCCCCACGCCCTCGACCAATGCAGTCTGCTGAGCGGGGTTAACAGCCAGCACTTTGCCCGTCGTGCCTTTGTCGTCACCACTGATGATCTTGACGATATCGTCTTTTTTGATGCGCTGTGCCATTAGAGTACCTCCGGTGCCAAGCTAATGATCTTGCTATAGCCAAGGTCGCGCAATTCGCGTGGCACAGGGCCAAAGACACGAGTTGCCTTGGGTGTTTTGTCGTCGTTAATAATAACGGCAGCGTTGTCGTCGAAGCAGATGGTGCTGCCATCTTTGCGGCGGATTTGGTCGCGGGTGCGTACCACCACTGCCTTAACGATAGACTTCTTCTTGACGTTGCCAGTCGGGCTGGCGTCTTTGACGCTGGCGACAATCACATCGCCCACCCGAGCGTAGCGACGCCGAGTACCACCCAGCACGCGGATGCAGAGAATAGACTTTGCACCACTGTTGTCTGTTACCTTAAGGCGAGATTCTTGCTGGATCATGCTGCCTCCTCTTCGCCTGCGTCATCGTTTTTGAGCTCAATCGAGCCCTGCGAGCGCTTGAGCACGGCGTCAAGCCGAAATGCTTTGCGCTTGCTGATCGGGCGTGTCTCAATGACCCGCACCGTATCACCAACATTGGCATCGTTTGTCTCGTCGTGAGCAGTATACTTACGGGTGACGGTGTATTGCTTGCCGTAAATAGGGTGTGTTTCGCGGCTGGTCACGGTCACCGTGATGGTCTTGTTGCCCGCGGCCGAGGAAACAACGCCGGTCAATGTCTTGGCCATTAGTTTGTTCCTTTCCGCTGATTAATTTCTGTTAGTATCTGCGCAATCTCTCGGCGATACACGCCAAGGATCCGCGGATTGGCGAGCTCACCTGCCCGGTGGCCACGCTGGGCCTCAAGCAGGTCGGCGCGCTTGGCGGCCAGCTCTTGCTGGAGTGTCTCGAGGCTCTTGACCTCTGTTGCAGGGACTGCATTCTCTGCCATCGCTAGGCCTCCTCTTTCTTAATAAAGCGTGTCTTGACGGGGAGTTTGTGGCTCGCCAGGCGCATTGCCTCGCGGGCGACATCCTCTGGCACACCCTTCATTTCAAACATCACCGTGCCATTCTTGACCTTCGCAACAAAGAACTCAGGGTTGCCCTTACCACCACCCATCTTCAGGCCCAGTGGCTTGCGGCTCACCGGGGTGTGCGGGAAGATACGGATCCAGATCTTACCACCACGCTTGACGTAGCGGGTCATTGCCTGGCGAGCTGCCTCGATCTGGCGGCTTGTGACGCGCTCGTTGCTCAGGCTCTGCAGGCCATAGTCACCAAAGGCAATGTAGTTGCCCCGTGTGGCGTTGCCTCGGTTCTTGCCGATGCGGACTTTGCGAAATTTTGTTTTCTTTGGTAGTAACATTACTTCGCACTCCTTTCACCCTTATAGATCCAGACCTTGACGCCGACAATACCAACGCCAGGGCAGTTGGCCCGTGCAGTGTGGAAGTCGATATCGGCCCGCAAGGTGTGCAGTGGCACCGAGCCCTCGATAACCTTCTCGCGGCGTGCCATCTCGGCGTTGTTAAGCCGGCCGGCTACCTCGATGCGTATACCCTTTGCACCACTGTTCATGGTGTTCTGGGCAGCCATCTTGACAGCACGACGGAAGTTAGCGCGGCGCTCGAGCTGGCGAGCGATATTCTCCGACACCAGCTTGGCGCTGAGCTCTGGCCGGCGGACTTCTTCAATATTGATGCGGACTGGCAAGCTGGTGATCTTCTCGATCTGCCGCTTGAGCTCTGTCACACCAGCCCCACCGCGGCCAATTACCACACCAGCCTTGGCAGTGTGAATTGCGATGGTAATCTGGTTTGGGCTGCGCTCAATCTCGATCCGGTCAATCGTTGGCCGGCTTGCATAGCGAGCTTCAATCAGCTCACGGATTTTGATGTCTTCTGCCAACCAAGCCGCAAAGTCGCGCTTGTTTTGGCCAAACCAACGCGAGCTCCAGTTTTTGTGGACTTGGAGGCGGAAACTGACTGGGTTTACTTTTTGGCCCATTTAGTTGTCTCCTTTCTTGGCTGTATCGGTTGCTTTGGCGGGTGCTTTCTTGACCTGCTTCTCCACACCACTCACCTCAACCAAGATATGGCTCGAGCGCTTCTGGAATGGCTGAGCCCGGCCGCGGCTGGCCGGCTTGTAGCGGCGCAGACGTGGGCCAGCAGTCACGCTGAGGCTGTGGATATGCAAACTGCGTGGGTCAAGGCCATGATTATTGATGGCATTGGCTTGGGCGCTGGCGATTGCCTTCTTAACAGGCAGTGCGGCGCGGCGCGGGGTGTGGTCAAGAATGACCAGTGCATCGGCCACACTGCGGCCACGCACCAGGCTGGCAACAATGCTTACCTTGCGCGGGGTCTGGTCTATACCCTTGATGTGCGCCCGAACGATGGCTGGTGCATCGCTCGACCCCTGTTGTGTCTGTGATGCGGCCATTACTTCTTATCCTTTCCACCGTGCTTGCGGAACTTGCGGGTTGGGCTA
>CAUTXC010000038.1:0-6073 GCA_963542675.1 uncultured Candidatus Saccharibacteria bacterium
TCGCAGGCCGTCTACCTTATACGTTGGCCGAATACCATCATCGCCAAGATATTTTTTATGGAGTCCGATCTGTACATAGCTCTCTTCGCTAGGGAGGTGCCTTTGCTCACTCTGCTCATTATGGGTGAGTACTTTTTTTGGCTCACCCTGCTCGTGATGGTCTGACAATGTCATATGTTCTGAGGTATGTGACATATACTATTCTCCTTATCTGATACTGATAATAATACCACTTTCTCAACAGAATAACCTAGTTTTATTGACTATCAAGGCGTTGCTTTGACAACCCCCCACCCTCTCTGCTACAATATAGCGGTTATGAAAAGCAGTATTCACCCACAAACCTACCGCCCTGTCGTATTTAGCGATGATCAGGCGGGCTTTGCGTTTTTGACGCAGTCGACGGTCGCGACCGACGACACTATCACCTGGGAGGATGGCAACGAGTATCCGCTCGTCAAGATCCATATCTCCAGCAAGTCTCACCCATTCTTCACCGGCGAGGAGAAGATTATCGACACCGAGGGCCGGGTCGACCGCTTCGAGGCACGCCGCAAAGCTGCCGAGGCACGCCGCGCCGCTCTGGCCAACAAAGCCAAGAAGCAAAACGCCAAAAAGGCTGCCAAAGCTGCTCAAGCCAGCGCTGGCAAAGAGGACTTTGCCAAGGCCGCGTAACAACACACCTGCAAGGCAATGGTATGACACTCACCCTCTTTCTAAAAGGGTGAGTGTTTTTATATACCGGTTTACTCATACGTCTCCCTCTCTAACTTGGCGAGAGATTTTGTCCATCACTAGCATATAGCAACACAGATAATGATCTCAAGGATCTACTATGTTGCTATATGATTTTTCATGTATCGTGTTGCTTTTTACCTTACAACACGAAAGTTCCGTTTCCGCAGTCGCAACACCGCCTCGCCCAATCGTCCTACTAAGCCTTTTTTCGCCTGCACCTCAGCGACGTCGGCCGTTATAATATCGTGCATTTTACACAGCTCGGTATAAAACCGCTCTGGATTATCCTCTAGTGTCCAGGTATGCTTATAGTGACCCCTATCAGGGCCCTGCCATACGTACTCGGTGCTTCGTATGGTGCCGCCCTGCAAGACGGTTCTGATATCACTATGGTTCGGGTTATTCGTTGCACCACCGACGTGCTCGCGGCGCACCCCAACTTGCGGCTCGCCCTGCTCACGTGTTGCAACAAAGCAATTGCCACCATCTCGGACGATCTTCACGCTCATTGCTGGGTCATCAGCGCCCTCAAGCGGATAATCTTCAAGGATGCTTGGTCGAGTTATTTCGCCTGCTTCTTCTGTGGCATGCTCTTGCACCTCACCCAAGATTGCCGTCATCACACTGCGTGCTTTTTCGTGCAGCTCATGCGCCTCGTTTGTCTCTACTGTTTCCGCCGCAGGTTGTTCTTGGGCAGATGTTGCTCCGTCCTCTGATGGTTGGTCTATTCCCTTTCGCGATGCAATAAATGTTTCGAGCTCCATTTTGAGCTGCAGTGCTTCATCACTTGCTGGGTCAATTTTTTCAATCGTTGGGAGAGACCGTTTTTTCTCGACCACTTGCGCGTCTACTGTATGGCCACTCTCCTCAGTCGAATCCTTGCGGCGCACTTCGGCCGCCACACGCTCATCCTCGCTGTGCGTCAAACGGAAGAACCTCACACCATCCTCTCCCACTACTGCACCAGTTGCACAGTTCTTGTCCCACGCAAAGTCTTTCATGGTAGGCGCTGGCTGCGCTTCGCCAATCATATTTGCCGAGAGTTTAAAGAGTAGCACTGTACCGTTCTTTTGACGCTCTCCGTTATCATTCGTCTGGTTCTCATCAAAGGTATCAAACGCTACTACAGCCGTATGTATTTCTACTGGTATACCATCTGCTTCATGAATAGTACTGTCATGGGGCGCAAAGAACTGAGCCGTTACCTCTACTGGCGACGGAAACGTCTTTTCCTTAGCTAACGTGTAGTCTGCAAAGCTACAGCCAAAACAAATCTTGAACCAATCAAGAAAATTATCATCATTCAATGCCAATGTATTTATACTGTACACCTCTGTGCTGTCTGGCTGAGCAAGCGCTGTTTGCAGCTCACCTGCCATGCGTTCTTGCCCACTCCTATCATAGGCTTGCTCCATGAGATGCTTCGTATTATAATACTTCATCACTGATGACTGCTCGCCTTTGTTCATCGCTTTTGCTCCTGATTTTTATTGACATTATACTAATACCATATAAGGTACTCTCTCTCTCTCTTAATTTGTCAAGCTATTATGCAATAATTGCATGTACAAGCAAAAATATCTGAATCCTCACACATATTCTCTTTTCTACCAAAGCGACGAAGTAGTGGGTCCTTGTGTAGAGTTGGTAGTTACTTTGCGACTTCAGTATATCCAATAGCTCAAGAGCCACCCCCGTGGTATAATCATTACTATATGCCCAAAATTTCTCTCGATATCGCCACCCTGACGGCTGAGCGTGCTGCGCTGGAGCAGTTTCTTGCCCAGCCCGATGCGTATAGTACACCCGATTTTACCGCCAAGAATAAGCGCTTTGCGGAGCTTGAGACCATCATTGCTACTGCTACCAAGCGCGCTACTGTGGAGCAGCAGCTGGCTGAGGCGCGTCAGCTCGCTCAGGGCAACGATGAGCTCGCCGAGCTCGCTAAGCTCGAGATCCCCGAAGACGAAGCCACCATTGCCCAGCTAGACGACGAGCTCTTCGTTCTCCTCACCCCCAAAGACCCTAATGACGAGAAGAATATCATTATGGAGATTCGGGCTGGTGCTGGCGGCGATGAAGCCTCGCTCTTTGCGGCCGATCTCTACCGCATGTATCTGCGCTGGTGTGAGGCGCATGGTTACCGCACTGAGCTGCTGAGCGAGTCCGCCAATGACTCTGGTGGATACAAAGAAGTCATCTTCAAGATTTCGGGCGATGCACCCTACGCTAAACTCAAGTTTGAAGGTGGTGTGCACCGCGTCCAGCGCGTGCCCGTTACCGAGAGCCAGGGGCGTATCCACACCAGCACTGCCACAGTAGCAGTCTTGCCCGAGGCAGAAGAGACAGACATTACCATCAATCCCAATGACCTCCGCATCGACATCTACCGTTCGAGCGGCCACGGTGGGCAGAGCGTCAATACAACCGACTCAGCCGTGCGCATCACCCACCTCCCGACCGGTATGATCGTTACCAACCAAGATGAGAAGTCGCAGATCAAAAACCGCGAGAAGGCCATGAGCGTCCTACGATCTCGCCTCCTCCAGCGCAAGATTGATGAAGAAAACGCCAAGCTTACCGCCGAGCGCCGCGCTCTAGTGGGTACTGGCGACCGCAGCGAGAAGATCCGCACCTACAACTTCCCTCAAGACCGCATCACCGACCACCGCATCCGCTACAGCCGCAGCAACATCCCCGCTGCCCTCGGTGGCAACATCGACGACATCATCGAGCATCTCCAAAGCTACGAACGCGAGCTGAAGGCGCAAGGGGCAGAGCAGTAACGCTTCGCCCTATTGCCTTATCTCACCCCTTCCTCCCCTCTATTTCTCTCATTTTCTTCCTTCAAACCAGGCGAATTTCGAAATTCGCCTGTTTTACCCTGTTTTTTCCCTGTTAGCGTGGGTTCTTTTTTCTCTTCTTTTATATAGTGATGGTTATCATCATGCTCATCCTGAGCTTTGCTGTGATGGCCGTCGTGCTTGCCTCGCTGTGGCGGATGTTTACTAAGGCTGGCAAGCCAGGCTGGGCTGCCCTCATCCCTATCTACAATACCGTTGTGCTCATGCAGATCATCGGTCGGCCTGAGTGGTGGGTGTTGCTGCTGTTTGTGCCCTTCGTCAATATCTACATTGCTGTTGTGTCGACACTCGAGCTTGCTAAGTCCTTCGGTAAGTCGACTGGCTTTGGTGTGCTGATGCTATTCTTCCCGGTCATTATGTACCCAATGCTCGGCTTTGGCTCTAGCCAGTATCTTGGGCCGGTTGCACCTCAGCCTGCGCCGTACTATCTACCACAGCAGCCACCGCAAGCCTAAAAATCTAGCATCTCAAACAAAAGAGCCAGCATAGTGCTGGTTCTTTTTGCGACCTCTGTTTATTGTACGAAATTTGCAGTGCAAGCAAATTATTGCTACACTAGGATTAGAAAGGAGGAAATACGCTATGCCAACAGGAAAACCAATTCAGTACGACTGGGGCTGGTGGGATCTACCCAAGGTGCCTTGGTGGTAAGATATGAAGTACCTTTTATGTGGCAAGGGCTTGTGGCCATTTTACCCTTGCTAATAAATGGCACTAGGCTACCGCTCGTTTAATACAACTTTGTAATAGCTCTATTATAGCTATAACAAAAACCACATAACACAAGGAGACAAGGATGGGCAAGTATAATCATTGGTGTTGCGCTAATCCAGTACAATGCTGGCACATGCGTCACGATGTTTCTTGCCTGGCTACGATTAGCTACACCGAGAGCGTGTAGTTTATTTTTTTGGCAAATCCTATAGCGTATAGATAAATTTTTGAGCGCGCGTCTATACGAGGCGTCTCCTCAGTAACAAAGCACCTCTTAGACGAGAGGTGCTTTGTCGTTGTGTCAGCAAAATGCTTCTTACGCGGCGTCCTCTGCCTCGGCTTGTTTGCGCGAGGTTTGGCGCGGCGTGGCGGTCTTTTCGAATGAGCCACCAGCTGCCTCAAGCGCAGCTACTACACTCTTCGACGCACCTTGCGTCTGGAGCACAAGCTTGGTAGTCAGTTCACCACGGGTGATCACCTTCACGCTGTGGAATGGCGTCTCAATCAGCCCAGCCTCGTACAGCGCAAAGTTATCAACAGTGCCCGACAGGCTGTTGAGATGATCGCTATACACCACCTGAGCAGGGGTGCGCAGACTCTTAAAGCCGCGTGCCTTTGGCACTGCTGTAGCAATACCATTCTGCCCACCTTGGAACATCGGGCGCAGCTTCTTGCCAGTACGAGCGTTCTGCCCCTTGGTACCTCGGCCAGCGGTCTTACCACCGCCAGCGGCAATGCCACGGCCAACGCGCTTGCGATCTTTGTTGGCTGCGATATGGAGTTCGTTGTATTTCATCTACTTGCCCTCCTTTGCAGGTTGCTTCTTGGCACCAACCCACTGCTCACGCGGCACCATACTGCGCAGAGCTTCCACCGTAGCATAGGCGATGTTTACCTTGTTGGTGCTGCCCAGGCTCTTCGAGAGCAGGTTGCGGATGCCCGTCACACCAATGACGGCACGCACCACACCACCGGCAATGATACCCGTACCAGGCGCAGCTGGCTTGATGAGCACACGCGCACCACTGAGCTTAACTTCCATCTCGTGCGGGATCGTCTCATTCACCACCGGAATAACGACGAGGTGCTTCTTGGCGACCGAGGTTGCCTTGGCAATGGCGGTCTGCACATCGGCACCCTTTGCCACACCAACACCAACCTTATTTTTGCGGTTACCCACCACCACCAGCGCTTTAAAGCGGAAGCGGCGGCCACCCTTGACGACGCGCGCCACGCGGTCGATATTGACAACAACTTCTTCAAATTCCTTTGGCGTGTCATCACGCTGGTTGCGCCGGTCATCGCGGCGACCACCCCGGCCCCGACCACGCTGGTTGCGCCGGTCATTTGGGCGAGGTGTAGTATTTGCAGGTCTGTCTGCCATACTAAATTTCCTCCTCTTTTAGCTCTGCATCTGCCTTACGAATCGCTTCCTCAAGTTCTTTAAGCCCTTCAGGTTGATAAAGAACAACAAGATACTTTAGAATCTGCGGAATGTCATATGGACTCACTTTACTACCTATGTCAGAGACGACACCAATAATCTCATCATCCACACGACCCGCAGCTTGGAGTACTTCTGGACTCATCTCACTCTCGAGTCTATCTATCACTTGTTGTCGTGTTTCCGGACCGGTGGTGGTTGCGTGCTCGTGACTACCCATACTAAAACTCCAATCCTTCCTTGCGGGCAGCGTCTGCCAGGGCGCTCAAGCGGCCAGCGTACTGGCGACCATTGCGATCAAAGACGACTGCAC
>CAUTXC010000039.1:0-5770 GCA_963542675.1 uncultured Candidatus Saccharibacteria bacterium
GGAGTGTGAAAACAGATTGCAATAATCTGTTTTCAGCCCAGCGCAAGAGGTCGATATCCAGTGAATATCGACCCTTATAGTGTTCCTGAGGAGGGAGTGTGGGGAGGTGGAGCGTGAGAGCACTCAGCTTTATCCTGAATTTGGATATCTACCCCTGTTCTCTCCCGCTATGAAATTGCTCGAAGATGTCGCGCAGGTGTTGGTCGGTAACGTGGGTGTAGACCTGTGTGGTGCTGATGTTGCTGTGGCCGAGCATGCTCTGGACACTGCGCAAGTCAGCGCCATTCATCAATAGGTCGGTCGCGAAGCTGTGGCGCATGGTGTGAGGGCTGACGTGCTTGGTGATGCCAGCGAGGCGGGCATATTTGCCAATCATCGATTGCACACTGCGCGTCGTGAGGCGGCGGAAGTCGCCACTGGTGTTTGTGGCACCGTGGTTGCGGCTATAGCTGATGAAGAGTGGGTCGAGCGAATCATGCCGGGCGCTGAGGTAGGTCTCGATCTGCTCGGCGGCACGGCTACTGACAAAGACCGGACGGTCTTTTTGGCCCTTACCACGCACCATGAACTCACGGCGCTTGAGGTTGATGTGGTCGCGATTGAGATTGACCAGCTCTGAGACGCGCAGACCACTGGAGAAGAGCAGCTCGATGATGGCTTTGTCGCGCAAATTGGCTTCTTTGCCATCGCTTGGCACGGCATCAATCATCCGCTCTACTTCGTCATAATGCAGAAAGGTGACTTGCCGTTTGTGTGTCTTGGGGAGCTCGATCTTGCTCGGCGAGAGGCTGGTGATGTCGCGCTTAGAGAGGTAGTTGAGAAAGCCGCGCAGCGCGATGAGGTGGTAACTCTGGGTAAGCATGCCGAGCTCCTCGCCATAGACGCTTTGGTAGCGATTGAGCCAGAGGCGGTAGCGCCGCACCAACTCGGGCGTGATCTGATCGACCGTCAATTCAGCGCCAGCAAACTCAACAAAGCGCTCGAGGTAGTGTTTGTAGTTCTCCGCTGTCTTGGACGATCGGCCGCGCTCCACCTCCATGTATTCGATGAAGTCAATGATCAAATCTTGCATGTAATAGTGCTGTGCCATTTGCCATAGTATACCACAATATATAGACAGAGAGGTAGAGTATCAGGTGTCGGCAGGGGTATCGTATCTGACTATATGATTGTTTTTTAGCCAGCGCCGTAGCCTACTGGACCGAAAATGTTCCGGCCAGATTAGACGATAGAGCATACTCGCATATGGTATTGCTGGCCTCTAGATATTTTCGTGTCCAGTAAGCTACGGTGCAATACACAGTTCTGGCACTTTCCATTTTCGCGATCACTCACAATACGCTATAATACAAGCAAACCTAACAATAAGGAGCTTTATGAGCGAAACAACAGCGGTGCCCAATAACAATAATGTGCAAAAGACCTTGGTCGTCTTCAAGCCAGACGCTGTGCAGCGGGGGATTGTGGGCGAGATTTTGACCCGTTTTGAGCGGGTGGGTCTCAAGATTGTGGCTGTCAAGATGATCGCTCCGACACGTGATCATTACTACCGCCACTACGAGGAGATTGGCAAGATGGTGTCGCGCCGTGGCAAGCACGCCTTTGGGGTGACGCTGGACTTTATGATGCAAGGGCCAGTTATTGCCATGGTGTTTGAGGGAGTAGAGGCTGTCAAGCTGGTGCGCAAGCTGGTGGGCCCCACCGAGCCAATGGCTGCCGAGATGGGGACGATCCGCGGTGACTACTCGCACATGAGCTTTGGCTATGCCAACGACGAAGACAAGGGTGTGCCCAACCTCATCCATGCTTCGGGCAATCCCGAGGAAGCTGAGCAAGAGATCAATCACTGGTTCTCAGATGACGAAATCTACGAGTACCATGCGTTGCATGAGAAGTTTACGCGCTAAGCGTTGGCATCGGACTGCTGCAAAAACACCTCTCTCAGAGGTGTTTTTGTGATGTGTGAGGGTTGAGGTGAAGATGATGATGCGAGCTACAACAGGGGTTATTCGTGCACTAAATAAAAACACCCACTTGACGCATTGCAAGAGGGTATATCGTATCCAATACTGGCGCGCTCGACCGGATTCGAACCGGCGATCTTCTCCGTGACAGGGAGACGTGATAGGCCATCTTCACTACGAGCGCATAGGCTAGATCAATATTAGCAGCAATTACCAAAAATCGCAAGAGGTTCACGAAAGGAATCGCAGGTTTTTTGCTTTTTCTAGCGCTAACTCACCCTCCCCACACTTCATCCGATGGAGTGTGAAAACAGATTGCAATAATCTGTTTTCAGCCCAGCGCAAGAGGTCGATGCCTGGGAGACATCGACCCTTATAGTGTTCCGGAGGAGGGAGTGCGGGGAGGGTGAGCGTGAGAAGCAGTGAAAATTAGGTTATTACCCTGCAGCACAAGGTAGCTTCTACAGGCTATCCCCGCCGCGCTGCCTTCCATTTTCGCCTCGCCTCTAGTATAATATAGCGGTGATGCCGCTGTAGCTCAGTTGGTAGAGCGGCGCTTTCGTAAAGCGTAGGTCACCGGTTCGAGTCCGGTCAGCGGCTCCATTTGTTTATGACCAAAGAGAAGAAGGATTTTCTGCGTACTCCTCTCCGCACGATCGCGGCCGATCGGCCATTCTTTGCGGCGCTGATTGGTGTGTTTGTTGCGGGCATCATCTATATGCTGGTGATGGGCTTCACGCTGCAGGTGCGCGATGTGCAGGTTTATGTGCGCTACACCGCCTTTGGCGAGGCGCATTTTTATAAGAGTTATTGGTATTATTTGCTCAGTTTCGTGTTGTTTGGTGCGCTGGTAATGGTGGTGCACATTGGCCTGATGGTTAAGCTGTATAGCCTGCAGCGCCGCCAGACAGCGCTTTTTGTGGGGGCGGCAGCAGTATTGGTGCTGCTGGTTGCTGCCTCGTATGGATTAGCAGTAATGCACCTGGCGTATCGATAAATGAACCACAACGATCTCGAGCTGCCCATGGGCAAGCGCACTCTCCTCTACCGATTATTTGAAATTCTCCCAGCATTCCTCAGCTACGGGATGCTGATTTTGTTCATCATTTTGTCTTTGATCAATCCACTGTGGGCGTCTATCTACCTCCTCGTCTTGGTGATGAGTGTGATTGTCCGCTCGGTTGGCATTGCCTACCGCACCCTAACGGGCCACCACCAGCTGGAGAAGGCGCAGAAGGTAGACTGGCGGCAGCGTCTGGAGCAGCTCGAAGACCCAATAGCGAGCTATGCTGCCATTCAGCAGCAGCCACTACCGAAGCGGCATCAACGTGAATTTCACGCCCAAGAGCATCGCGAGAATCTCCGCCTTATGGCGGCCGACCCAGCGAGCTTCCCGCGACCATCGCAACTCTACCAAGCAGTGATTGTAGCGGCATACAATGAGTCGTATGACGTCTTGCAGCCTACCATTGAGTCGGTCAAGAACACAACGTACAACAACAAGCAGATCATCCTCGTTCTTGCCTACGAGGAGCGTGGTGGGGTGGATATTGCCCGCACAGCCGCTCGCCTCCAGCAGGAGTATGGCGATGTATTCTTCACCTTCCAGACTATCATGCACCCTAAGGACATGCCTGATGAGGTGATTGGTAAGGGCGGTAACATCACCTATGCTGGTAAGCAGCTCCAGCGCTATTGTGACGAGCAGGGGATTGCCTACAGTGATGTGATGATCACTACGCTCGACAGCGACAACCGCCCATATCCATCATACTTCGACTATGTGGCGTATGAGTATATCGTTCACCCCGAGCGCAAGCGTTTGTCGTACCAGCCGATTGCACTATACTTTGGCAACATCTGGGATGCGCCAGCGCCGATGCGGGTGATTGCGACGGGTAACTCCTTCTGGACGATCATCAGCAGTATGCGCCCCCACACGTTGCGCAACTTTGCCTCGCACTCACAGCCAATGGATGCTCTGGTGGAGATGAATTTCTGGAGTACACGCAGCATCGTGGAAGATGGCCACCAGTACTGGCGCAGCTACTTCTACTTTGCGGGAGACTACAGTGTTTTGCCTATCCATGTGCCGATCTACCAAGATGCCGTGATGGACAACACCTTCTGGGGGACAGTGGTGGCACAGTTTAAGCAGCTCCGGCGTTGGAGCTATGGTGCATCGGACATCCCATATGTGGCAATACGTACCTTTACGCGGCGGCGCAATGTGCCATTTGCAGAGGTGTTTGCCCGCTTCATGCGCTTACTTGATGGGCATGTGACCCTGGCTGTGATGGCATTTTTGGTCACCTTTGGTGGGTGGGTACCACTGTTGATCAATCAAGAATCGTCACGCAGCTATGCGGTGCACATGCTGCCTGAGGTGATTAGCAATTTGCAGCGCTTCGCGATGATCGGTATCTTTATCACCGTCTTCTTGATGCTTAAGATGCTGCCGCCACGGCCTGAACGTTACAAGCGTCGGCGCAGCTTTGCTATGGTGGCGCAGTGGATTCTTATGCCCGTCACATCCATTTGCTTTAGTGCGATTGGTGCCTTTAATGCGCAGACGCACCTGGCGTTTGGTCGTTATCTCGATAAATTTGATGTAACCGTCAAGGCCACTACTGGCTCACGTGACCGCGCTAAAGCTGCTAAACAAGCCCAAAAAGCCGCCAAGAAGCAGCGTAAGAAAGAATAATGCCTGTACGCTTTTGTGCGAAAGTAAACTAGCTTTATAACCGGCCAGAGAATGGCCGGTTATTATGTTGGTGTGGATTGGAGCGCAATGTCTCAAACTAGCACCTCTTTCTCTGTCACTCCTGGTGAGAGAGTTATAATGGTCGCACTTAAGGTAGGGCTATAGCAGGACTTCGCGGCAGATTTTATACTCTATTGAAGGGTGAGAAAGGAGAGGATGATGTCGAAGAGAAGGCTAGATTTTGGCGCTATGGGGGAGTGATTTACTGGTGATATTAATCCAAAGTCTTTTGTATTTGTATCTCTTACGCCTACGCCTTACTGCATGGTCATAGGGGTGATTAATGAGAGCGTGCTGTCAATTAATATTGCATCGAGGAGGCTCATAAGTGCTATTGATGCTATTGAGATAGCCGGTTTGCTGACTCGGAGCAGAGCTGCTTTGACTATAGCACCATGGATGAGCGGCTAGCAGGGATCGTAGTAGCAATGCTAGCCAGGCATTATCAACCTCATCTTTGTGGTGTGATGAGCTTATCTTGGTCTCACGATGTATTTAAGGGAGTGATATGAAAAATGAGAGAGTATAAAGTACAAAAGGTTATTTAATGCAGGTATGGGTGGTATTCACGCTGAGCTGAATTACCTTTGGCAATATTCACGCGAGTGACTGAGAGTGGCGGCGCTCACTTCCTGATCTGTCTGGTAAGAGATGGATAGAGAGGCTAAGTGTGTAGGTAAGCTATGGACTCCATAATCTCTTTCTATAGTAGTGAGGATCCCTTTAGTGAAGCAAATATGTAGCGTTATTTCCGGTGAAGTCTCTAGAGCTCTAATGGAATTTTACAGAGGTCATGTTATTGAAATAACTATTATGCTACAAAAATATCAAAATACAAATGATAACTATGTATGCATTATATCACCACACGCATATGATGAGCAGTAAAATGGCCATGTGCAATGTGGATAACTAATAGCCTGGTGTGGATGAATATTGGTCAAAGAACTACAGATATGCCCTGTTGAAGTTGCGCTATAGGGGAGGACAAGTACTCTAAAAGGATAATGGATCGCTCGGTTGGGGTATGTTTCGAAAGGTG
>CAUTXC010000040.1:0-5024 GCA_963542675.1 uncultured Candidatus Saccharibacteria bacterium
CGCGGGCTACCTCCTCCACATAAGCCGGTAGGTTGATTCTACCACGGAAGGGTACCGGAGTCAAGAAGGGAGCGTCGGTCTCAAGCAGTATCGCATCGAGCGGGAGATCGGTGTAAAGCTGCTGCTGAGCACTGTCTTTTGTGAAGGTGCTGATGCCATTGACGCCAATAAATAAGCCGCGAGCACGGCCCTGCTCAAGCTGCGCCTGAGTGTCGGTAAAGCTGTGTAGGACACCGCGCACTGGCTGGGCATCGTAGATAGGCCAAAAGTCCTGCCACACTGCACCATGCGCTTGTTTCTCGTCGCGCACGTGGAAGCTAACGGGCAGCTGGAACTCCGCCGCGAGCTGCAGCTGCGCCTGGAGACATTGCTGCTGCGCTGGGCGGGCGCTATTGTCATAAAAATAATCTAGGCCAATCTCCCCCACCCCGACAATGACGGGCCGACCCTGCCGCAGTGGCTTCTCAGCGAGGAGTTCACGGATGGCTGTGATACCCGCTTCGCCCGCTGCTTCAGCATCATGGGGATGAATACCAACCGCTGCATAGCAGTGGTCGCGCGCCAGGGCAAACTGCACTGCCTGACGCGAGCTGCGCACATCTGTCCCGACGCAGATCATGGCAATACCAGCCTGGACAGCCTGCTGGTAGGCTGCCTCGCGCGCTGCATCGTCGTAAAACTCGCTATCGTGTAGGTGGCAGTGCGAGTCGATAAGGCGTGGCATGGGCGGCGTACTGCCAAGAGTATGTGTCGTATCACTTGTCATAGCTTACTCCTTTGTTTATGAGGCGGCGCGAGCTCGTGGGTCGGGAGTGTGAATGTAGCGCTTCGGGAACAGTGGTGGGACGTCGGCTGGCACGACACCAGTGCCAAAGATAGTGTGAATAGCCTGAGCGGTGGCAGGCATGAATGGCACGAGCTCATCGGCAATCTGCAGCAAAGTACTGGCCGCATAGGCTAAGACTTCGCTCAGGTGCGACTCGGCATCGTGGTCGGTCGCGCGGCGCTTGGCGATCTCCCATGGCTTGACCCGCTCAAGGTATTGGTTGAGGCTGCGGACGGAGCTCCATACTTCATCGAGTGCTTTGTCAAACTCCAGTCGCTGCATCATGTCGCGGTAGATGGTCATATCGTGCTCGGCTTGCGGCGCATCGCCAATCACTCCTGCTTGGTAGCGCGTCAGCATGGCTGCTACCCGCTGCACGAGGTTGCCGAGGTCATTACCGAGCTCGCCGTTGTACGCCTTCTCAAATTTCTCCCAGGTGAAATCTCCATCGTCCTGGGTAGGAATATGACGAGCAAAGAAATAGCGGAAGGCATCGGCCCCGTAGCTCTGGATGATTTCCATTGGGTCGACCACATTGCCGACTGTTTTGCTCATCTTACTACCTCCAACGTGAACGAAGCCGTGAACGAGTAGTGTCTTAGGTAGTGGGAGATCAAGCCCGAGCAACATAGCGGGCCAGATCCCCGCGTGGAAGCGCAAGATATCCTTGCCAATGACTTGCACATCGGCTGGCCAATACGCCTGCCACTCAGTCCTATCTGGATAGCCCAGCACCGTAATGTAGTTGGCTAAGGCATCGAGCCAGACGTACATCACTTGGCTGTCGTCGCCTGGCACTGGCACTCCCCAGCTCAGTGTCTTGCGCGGACGGCTAATTGAGACGTCTTGGACGTCATTTTTGATAAGCTCGAGGAACTCATTTTTGCGGAACTCGGGCACGATTTTCATCCGGCCTTCAGTAATGGCTTGGCGAATCTGCTCGGTAAAGGCACTCGCTTTGAGGTAGTAGTTCTCCTCTGAGACGCGTTCATACGGCGTTTGGTGATCAGGACATATACCATTCGTCTCGTGGACTTCCTTGTCGGTAAAGAATGCCTCATGCCCCACGCAATACCAGCCCTCATAGGTGTGCTTGTAGATCAGCCCTGCCTGAGCAAGCCGCTGCCAGATGTACTGCACTGCTGCGACGTGGTGTGGGTCAGTCGTGCGGATAAAGTCAGTGTATTCTGCACCAACTGCCTCCATCAAGACTTTGAAGTTGCCATACATGCTGTCCACATAGCCCTGTGGGTCGAGCCCATTCGCCTGAGCCTTGGCAGCGATTTTATTGCCGTGTTCGTCTGTGCCAACCTGGAAGCGTACCTCGTGGCCATTTTGCTTCTGATAGCGTGCCCAGATATCGGCCAGGAGATAGTCGAGCGCATTGCCAATATGCGGCTTACCGTTGACATAAGGAATAGCAGTGGTGATGTAGGCGTGTTGTTTGGTCATAGGGGTATTATAGCATGGGGCGAGTTAGGGTGTCTTGGGCTGCTGCCGCTTGGCAATATCAATCAGCACATAGAGCTTATCCGTGCTCTGCATCAGGGTGATGGTGTCGTCCTGGTCGGTCATCCAGACGGTTGAGATAGCAAGACCTTCTGCGGCATGCTCGGCTTCGTCCACCTCGTCGCCTGGCTCGCCCCAGGTTTCCTTCCCAGCCTGCGCGTATTGGCGATAGAGATCAAGACAGGCTGCCGTGGGTGAACCATTGGCAAACCATGCCACCACCATAGATACAGTGCTACCCTCGCCAGACACCATAACCCGCAGTGGTCCATCATAATACCACCAGGTATTCTCCTCTTGCTTCATGAGCTGCCAACCCTGGCTCTGCATTGTGGTATCAAGCTGCTGCAAAGACAAAGGCCATGGCTGGTGCAGGATGCGATCGATCCAGGCAGTGAATTGCTCTGGAGAGAAGTATGTCTCCTCATGCAGCTCACTCTCCAGGCGTGGCAATGGATCAGGGCCAGGATAGGGACGAATCGTGCGCGGGCGGCGGGCACCATCGGGCGGTGCACCAGTTTGCTCGCTAGCAAGGACAAACATGATTGTCTTGTCCTCCTCGTTGAGGTTGATACTAATGTACTCCCGCGAAGCTGGTGTTTGTGGAGCAAAACCCTTCCACATCGTACCAGTGAGATGACCTGTGTGCCGTACATCGGTCGGCCAGCCCCAGGCCGCTGTGCCAGCTGCGCAGTATTCATCGTAGAGTGTGCGGCACGCGTCTGCTGGTAATTGGTGAATCATATCGATAACTGGGCTACTCGCCACCGACGTTACAACGTCATTTTCTATTGTGGCAAGCAATGGCATGTGACCATCATAGTGCATGCACTGCTCATGCCCCGTCTGTGGCTCTTGCTCACGTGGCTTGACGAGCTGCCAACCAAATTCTTGGACGAGACTATCATACACCTCATACGTCATTGGCCAGGGGAGTTTGCGGAGTGCATTAATGAGCGAGACAAGACGTGCGCCATCAATCGGCGTGGGCTTGTCAGATGACTGAGTTGATGATTGGTCTGCCTGCATAGTACCTCGTATTTTTACTTATGGTATATCTCTTTGGAAGATAAGAGTACTCGTATCGTACCACGTTTTGGTGCAACGTGCTACCACTCAGTCATGTTATTGACAAAGCTGCAATCTATTTTGTATAACGCACTACTCTACTATGGAATAGCACCCATCATCCTACTCTCCCGAGCACTACTCGCTCGCCGACCAGTGGAAAATCAAGAACCAGGCACGTGAAAAAGGGATCTTTACCCCGGCGCCGGCGGGGTATCTGCTCCGCACGACTGTTGCCAAGCGGCTCCATGTGACGCACGCGACGATTAATCACGCTGTTAAAACTCTCGGTATAACACTCGAGCAATATCGTGCGCGGCGTCAAAACGGCCAGCCATCTCACAAGCGAGGCTATCACCTCTCGCCTCGGCAAGCCGAGCAAGTGGCAGCTTACCTGGGGCGATCGCTTGGTGCAACGGTTCGCTAAACACTTAGGCTCGACACACGCTCCCACTACCTATGCTATAGTATGGTAATGCGTATGGAAAAACCCCAGCAACCAGCACAATTACCCGAGACATTTGATAATCATACTGCTCAAGTAGAAAAGCTCAACGACTTGCACAAACTTCTGCGCTTTTTGCTTGAGAATGATCTCGGCCTTTCTACTCACGACCCAGCGCAGGCATATATATCACAACATATTCAAGAAACATCTGCATCACAGCAACTCCTTCGCTTTATTGCAACCATCCAACCACACGACACCCAGCCTGCTCGCACCGTTATCACCTATCCAGATGTTGCTTTTGTTTTTGATACTCCAGCTGTAGAACAAGCCACGCAGACTCAGGGCAATAGCTATCAACCATTGCACGAGTATAGAAAACACGATCTTGCTGAGCTCGTGCAAAATGAGACGTGTGGCGTTGCTCTATCAACCGATCATCATTTTGCTTGGTATATGTATGATGCACTCACGAGCCCACTTGCTGATGTGCATCAGCGTATCGCTGCCGACCAGACGAACAACAACTGGCTCCATGGCGTCTATCATCATGGCCCAGAGCCACTTATATCTGTTGGCCAGGCTTCTCGCCACCTTGATATAACACCGTATGCGATCAAGAAAGCGTTGAGGAATCCTCAGGTCATCCAGAAGATCGGCGAGATCATTGTCGCTCCACGCGGCAAATCGATGCGCCCACTCATCACACCCAAACAACTTCTGAGCCTCCAAAAGCATTTTCGTCCCCACAACGCCGATACTCATACGCTCCTCCCTCCACAGGAAGAAGAAATGACCTGCCCGCAACTCGCCAGAGCACTTGGTGTGCACGACATGACAGTGCGACGAGCTATTGCCGCCCTTAATCAAGAAAAATCCGAAGACGAGGACAGTCTGACCGGCACAACGCGCAAAGAGCAAGGTCGACGCCCAACCGTATATTATTCACCTGAGCAGCAGGTACGCATTCTCACTAAACTCCGAGAGAAAGGCTATTCTGTGCCAGCAAAGCTGCGTGACAAGCTGGGCGAAGACCTCACGCATAAAGATTAAAAATGCTACAATAGTATCTATTATGACTGTACGACTTCCCGACCACCTCACGCCAACTGTCGAAACGCTGCTACCAGATCAGGCAGCAACAATGCCACTGACTGGCCTTGCAATCAACCC
>CAUTXC010000041.1:0-3432 GCA_963542675.1 uncultured Candidatus Saccharibacteria bacterium
ATCCGCCGGCCGCTGCGCCACCGACTTCTGGAACGTCTGGTCGTCCTTCCAGCGCTGCACCCAGTCCTTCTCGTATTCTGCCGCCCGGCGGCGTGTACCATGTGTGAATTTCATTGGTTTCTCCTTGATTTATTATCAATTGTGTCGTATAATATAAGCATTCAATAGTGAAAATCCCTCGTTGCGGTTATAGTCCCTGCGGGGTCTTTTCGTTCCAGACACCCTCACCCTCCGTCCAGCTCAGCCAAAAACCGCTCCACCCGTCCCTTCAGCAGCTCGTACCGCCGGCGGGTGTCGGCGTGACGAAGAATCCGTTGGCGGCTGCGCACAGTGGAGTTATCGTAATTAATCGCCACCATGCCAAACTGCGCGGCCGTGCTATCCACCACCTGATCATCAATGCGGTTGAAATAATGCGGCGTGCCCGCCACCACGCAGCGGCAAATCTCGCCACCACAGTAATCCTGTAGCACCAGGGCCGAGACAGCACACTGCCCGCTGCTTGGGTTGTGCGGCGTCCAGGCCGCCAGCGGAGAGGCCGTCCGCGCAGTCCAGCTGGCGGCAAGGGCGATGCGAAGCTGCACAAGAGAGGTTGCGCACATCTTCTCCCTGTCATTGACCGCCAAGTAAGCATCTTGTGATACGCTATTCATTTAACCTCTCTACTGACTCTGTATCATACACCCACCCAGGCTGCCATGAGCCAACTTCGCGCCAATTGGTTGCTATTGCTTCTGGCCAGGTCTTACCACCAAGAATAACGTCCAGCGCAAGCTGCGGTGCTTCGTGCGCCACGATAGCAATGTGCTTGCCAGCATAGTCGCGCTGCAGCATCGCTACAAAGTCGCGCATGCGCGCCTCTACATCGCGGTAGCTCTCGCCGTGCGGAAATGGTGTATCAACAAAGGGGAGCAGACTAGCCTTAAAGGCCCCATCCTTGCCATTATTATCACCATAATTTGCTTCGCGCAGCCGTTTATCAATAACAATCTGATGCGTTGCACCAAAGGCAAGCCGTGCTGAATCGATCGCTCGGCCAAGATCCGAGCAAAATACCACAGTAAAGCTGGTATCGGCCGCTTGCTCTGGCAGCGCCTGCGCTTGCTGAACCCCCACTGCTGACAGCTCACCAGGCAACCAGCCAGTCGCCTTACCAGCTTCATTATCCGTTGTCGTACCATGAACGAAATAAGTTATTTTTGTCATACATTTCCTCCTTGCCTACTTTTGTGATACTGCGCATCGAATCTGCGTTATAAATTCGCTGTGCTGCAGTTGCTGCCAGGGTAAAAACAACGGTTGTGGTAGCGTGTCAAAGTCTACCCAGCGCTGTTCTTTACATTTGTCTGGTTCGGTAATAGAAGGTTCGCCACACCGCCAATCGCTCGTCAGCCACCACGTCACATAGTGCTTGTGGTCATCAGCAAAGATATCATTCGTGACAGCAGCAAAGCGCACGTTAGTAATCTCGCAGCCTGTCTCTTCGCACACTTCACGGATCGCTGCCTCCTCAGGCGTTTCGCCATATTCGATACGGCCACCAGGGACACTCCACGTATCAGCACCATGCGACCCCTGTCGTTGCTGCATCAAGAACTTCCCATCACGCAAGATAAAGACACCTACGCCAACACGTACCTGCGGTGGTTGTTCTGCTGCATACTGTTGATTCATTTCGCTACACCCTCCTTTATAGCCTTATATATTGTCTGCGCCATTCGCCTATGCCCTTGCAGTGAGAGATGGATACCATCAGGCGCATAGTCATCATTTTCATCAAGTGGATTACTAATGGTTGTGTGAGTAGTACGTAGCTTTTCGTTGATGCAATGTAGCTTGCTAGCAAGCGGCTTATAGCGCTGAACTGGCGCAATAGCAGGCGCAATATACCACACGCTGCCACCACTAGCCATGTCATTCTCGCTATCAGCTGCATAGGCCCGCGTGTAGGTACTATACCACTGTAAATCAGCCACGATTTGCTCGCCAGAAGCGCTTTCGTTTTGTGCATCATTCACGCCAAGCGCAATAATCACTCCCTCCACCGGGCTAGCCTCTCGCAGTGCTATTTCGTAACCAATCTTGCCACCAAGATATGGTGCTTGCTCTGCATACTCCCCTGCTGTCCGTCCACACAGTCCCGCTTGGATGATGTCATACTCGTCGCCGAGTAATTGCTGGAGGATATTCGGCCATTGCTGTTTGGCAGCATAGCGCCCCAATAGAGCACCATCCTGCCCAAAGCCCTTGTCGCCCCAGACGTTCGAGTCACCGTAGATAAGGATTCGCCCAGGCTGCATCATCCCTTACCTCGCACTTGCTTTGTCATCAAATAATACTCGCCAGCTTCATCAGTACCATCTGTTCGATGGTACACGCTGGTGAAGGTTGGTTTGTCTGCCACCAATCGATACATATAGCCACGCTTCTCGTAGATACCCATCGCCATTTTGTTGGTAACATCCACCGCCAGGCCAACTCGGTCAAACCCCTGCTGACACGCTTCGTTCTCCGCTGCAGCAAGCAACTGCGAGGCAATACCACGACCACGATACTGCTCTGCCACCTCAAGTGCATTAATCTGCGGCAGGTCAGGGTACTCATCTTCAATCCTCACTGATGGCTCATCAATCTCTGGTCGCTCAGTCCAATCATGCCGCAGTGTCACCCGTCCCACATAGCGGCCATCCTCCACTGCAGCAAACACCACCGCCTTGCCCTGCATAGCCAGCTCTGTAAGCGTTGCTTCATAGCGATCAGAAATACCCATATCTTGCTTAAGTAACGCAAACTGCTCGCTGCCTGGCACGACTGTTGTAATGCAGGCGGGTGCTTTCTCATAGGTGTGCGGCGGCTGTCGCCAATGTTCATGCATGGTTGTGCTCCACTCCTTTTCGCTTTTGCCACGCAGAGCGGAGCGTCGCCTCTGTCGCTTCGTCAAGCGGCTGAGCTCGATACACATCTCTGTCGCTATAGCCAATTGCACCATTATGGTTGGTATATAACGTGACATGTGGAATAATGAACTCCGCCTGAGGTATCAGTTCACGAATTGCATCACGCCACGCTTCGAGCTCGCTCCACTGAGCAAGTGCAATAATTGTCTCGCGACCCTTTGCATTATCGACCAATCTACAGAACTCACCCGTCAATTCTGGCTTTGTCGTCATCGCTGTACCAGTCGTACACGAGAGTTGCTCAAGCTGCGCATAGCCAGCCTCGTCCACCCCATACTCACCAAGTACCTCAAACAGTGACAGATGAAATTCATCAGTCTTTAGAAGCAATCCCGCAATCTCCCGCGGAAAATTCATAGCGCGAATCATGTCAGTCGTATCATACATAATGTAATCATACTCCCGATCAATTGCAAAGCTCGTCACACGACTATTCTGCTGCATAGTGCTCATCCTCTTTCCTTCATAGCTCTAC